>CAMOZY010000095.1 GCA_946631295.1 uncultured Lachnospiraceae bacterium | reverse complement strand
TGCCGGATCTTAAGGGTATATTCAAGGAGATCATGGAGAGATTTTCTCTTACGGCCGAGGATATCATTCTTGAGATCACCGAGAGCGCTTACACCGGAGATTCGGAGCAGATCATTTCCATGGCGGGTGAGCTCAGGGGCATGGATATGGGATTTCGGATCGAGATGGATGATTTCGGAACAGGCTATTCGTCTCTGGGTATGCTGTCCAATCTGCCCATCGACGTGTTAAAACTCGATATGTCCTTTGTCAGAAATGCATTCGGCGAAAACCGGGATATGAGGATGATAGAGCTTATCATAGATATTGCCGATTATCTGAATGTGCCTGTGATTGCGGAGGGTGTTGAAACCGAAGAGCAGTATCTGACCCTTAAAGCAATGGGATGTGATATTGTTCAGGGTTATTATTTCTCCAAACCTCTTCCGAAAGAGGAATTTACAACGCTCCTTGAGGAAAGAAGCCATATAAAAATGCCGAAGCTCCCTGAGGAACGCAGGAATCACACAAGCATCTCCAAGGCTCTTACAAATGATTTTGAACGCATTTACAATATTGATACCTTGTCAGACTGCTACCTTGAATTCTATTCGGGACCGAGAGGCGAACTGCAGCTTAAGGCCGACGGCTCGTCGTTCTATGAAACCGGCATAGGAGAGATAACAAAGCATGTGGCGGATGAGGACCGGGAGAGACTTCTGGCAGCTCTTGCAAAGGATAATCTTGTGCAATGGGCAGGATCGTCGGAGGTTTGCGAGATACTGTACAGTAACAAAATTAAGAATGAACTGCAACCCTATGTAATGCGTACTATTCATACAAGAAACAGAGATGAAAATCATGTGGTAATAGGAATATCGCCACAGAAAACCGGCGGAAAAGTTTATTCATGATTTATCTTGTAACCCGTGTGAATATATTTTATAATAACTGTCGGACAAAGGCGTCATGGATTATTTCATGACGCTTTTTTTAAAATCAAAATTCCGGAAGGAGACTGCAATGAAAAAAGAAGACATACTGAGCATGATCGACGAAGAGGGAGTGGAGTTCATAAGGCTCCAGTTCACTGATATCTTCGGAAAACTTAAGAATATAGCGGTTACACCCGGACAGATGAGCAAGGTGTTTGCCAACAGATATTCTTTTTACGGAGCTGCTGTTTACGGTAACAGATATGACCTTGATGACAAGCTGTATCTGTATCCGGATCTCGACACTTTCAGGATACTTCCGTGGAGACCCCAGCAGGGCAAGGTTGCCAAGATATACTGCGACATTCATCTTGAGGACGGCACTCCTTTTGAAAATGCGCCCAGATACATATTAAGGAAAACGGTTGAAAAAGCGAAGGAGTCCGGATACAGTCTGATAGTCGATCCGGAGTGTGAATTCTTCCTGTTCCACACGGATGAAAACGGGCTTCCCACCACTACCTCCCATGAGCTGGCTGAATACATGGATGTGGGGCCTGTGGACTTCGGTGAAAACGCAAGAAGAGATATAGTTCTGATGCTTGAGGAGATGGGTTTTGAGATAGAGTCATCTCATCATGAGCATGCTCCTGCGCAGCATGAAATTGATTTCAAAGAGGACGATGCATTTGCAATGGCAGATTCCATCCAGACTTTCAAGTTTGCGGTGAGATCCATAGCTAAGAGATTCGGATTGTATGCAACATTTATGCCCATGCCGCGTCAGGGTGTTGCCGGCTCTGGAATGCATATACGGCTGAGACTTATGAAAGACGGAAAAAATGTTTTCATGAATTCTGACGGAATGCCTTCGGATGAGGCAATGTGGTTCGCCGGCGGAATAATGGAGCATGCGAGAGGGCTTGCTGCCATCGCCAATCCGACGGTCAACTCATACAAGCGTCTACTGTCGGGACTTGATGCGCCCTATATGATCAACTGGGCATCAAAGGGAGAAAAGGCACTCGTTAATATTGAAACGGAACCGGATGATGTCAAGGTCGAGATACGGTTCCCCGACGGTGCGGCCAATCCGTATCTGCTTTTTGCCACATGCTTTGCAGCGGGGCTTGACGGGCTAAACCGGAAGGTTTCTCCGGGAGAAGAGATGACTGCTGCAGGCGCCGGCTCATTCGGACATCTTCCCGATGATCTTAAGGAAGCTTTGGATGAACTTCAAAAAGATGATGTCGTAAAAAATGCTTTAGGCAGTGATTTTACGGATATCTACACTAAGATCAAAGGTGATGAATGGCATGATTTTATCTCTGAGGTAACGGAGTGGGAAATTCGTAATTATCTGGCAAAACTGTAAGATTCGTAAGGAGATCCGATGGGCGCGATAATCGTGGCAATGCCCAAACATGAAGACTCGGAACGGATCGTATCTATCATCAGACAGAGCGGGATAGGAGAGGATACCCTTATATGTTCTTCGGGTTCTGAGATACTGCGCAGGATCGAAGATATGGACATAAGTCTGATCATATGTACCCGTAAGCTTATGGATATGGGGTATGAGGAACTGCACGGGTATCTTCCGCCGAAGCTTAATATGCTGCTTCTGACAAAAGATATACAGTTAGGTCTGTATTCGAGCAATATAATCGTTCTTCAGATGCCCTTTAGGACATCTGATCTTGTTAACAG
>CAMOZY010000094.1 GCA_946631295.1 uncultured Lachnospiraceae bacterium | reverse complement strand
TTCCTTACACAGTCGGCAGGAGAATATGAGGAGAGGCTGGAGAAAAAGAATCTTACCGTCATCACCAAAAATACGGAATCAAATGCCATGATCATGGCTGATCCCCGCAGAATGTGGAGAGTGTTTGACAATCTGCTGGGAAATATCTGCAAGTATTCCCTTGAGGGAACCAGAGTATATCTCACTCTGGAAGAGGATGCGGAAAAGTGCAGGATCATATTTAAAAATACATCCGAATCGGAGCTTGACATGAGCCCTGATGAGCTTATGAAGAGATTTGTGAGAGGAGATGTATCAAGAGAGGGCGACGGAGGAAACGGACTCGGGCTTTCCATCGCATCAAATCTGGTGACACTCCAGAAGGGAACTATGGACATTTCCATCGACGGAGATCTGTTTAAAGTAACGCTGGAATTTGGCAAGATCAGGGGCACCGAAGACGGAAACCAAACGGAAACCGGGAATTAAATCCAAGCTTATTAAGATTTCATAAGATATGATACAAAGAGTATAAATTGTGCTATCATTGTCGGTGGTTGTTAAAAATTTGACAGGAAACTGATGCGTTTTACCTGTCACAAGATCTGCAAAGGAGTGTAGTTGTAATGAGAAACAAAATAATACCCGGCAGTTCAAAAAACGGGTTAAAAAGATTTGCCGCGATAGCAATGACGGCGGTACTTGCGGCAGGAATGCTGGCGGGCTGTTCCCAAAAAGGTGAAGGCGCGCAAGGAAAGACAGGAGGAGACGGAAAGACCGCAGACGCTAACCTTTCGGAGTATGTATATGTGGCCGAATATATTCCGATTGAGGGCTTTTCAAGTGATGACAACGAATATTTGTCTTTCAACAATCCCATTGTCAGAGGGCATAATATTCTTACAAGCCATCAGGTATATGAAGAAAACGGCGATGGCGTGGCTGAGCTTTCATATGTGGAGTACGATCTTGAAACCGGTAAGATAGTAAATGAGGTGAGCGTTCTTGATAAGGCTGCAGGCGCTATCGATGCCGCTGCGCTCATCCCCGAGGGATCTGATGCCGCGAAGTTTGCCACAGGTATTACCGCCAACAGTGTATCGGCACTTCCGGGAGATAAATATGTTGGGATCATCACTGCATATGCAAATGAGATGAGCGAAGATAATCCGGAAAACAACAACTATTTCACAAAAGATTATCTGGTGATCTTTGATAAGGACTTCAACATTATTTCCGCAAATGAAGTGGATCCCAAAGACATCATAAATTCGGACGACTCTTATTTGCAGGGCGTTTACACCGACGGAAAAGGGAATATAGCCATTACGGCGTCATCATACAATGAGCAGGGCAATCAGTTTGGAATGGCTTCCTGCAGCGAAGACGGTGTCATCGGACAGGTATTTCCTATTCAGGTCAATCAGATAAGTGAAACCATCAATATGCCGGACGGAAGGCTTTTGGCACTTACTTATGATTCCAACTGGGAACAGAAATTCTCGGAGATGAATCTGACAGACGGAACTTTCGGAGCACCTATTGAAGGTTTTTCCGACATCAATTACGTTGGCTGCATAGGAACCATAGAGGGTGATAATGACCATCTGCTTGTTTCCACCGATGATACGCTTAAAAGCTTTGACCTGAAAGCGGGAACAAATGAGGACATTTTTAACTGGTCCGATGTCGATATCCAGGGCGACAACGTGATGATGGTGCTGGGAACGGAAGACGGGGACTATCTTGTGGCTCTCAACGACTGGCAGAGTAACAGTAGAGAGTTTGCCAAGGTCTCAAAGAAGAATCGCAGCGAAGTTGCCGAGAAAAAGAATATCACGATAGCTACTTTTTATGATGATTATCGCTTGAAGAATGCGGCAATATCATTCAACAAGGAAAACCCCGACTATCATGTGAGTGTAAAGCAGTATTATGACTGGTCAAACGAAGATGCATCGGAAGAAGATGCAAGAAACACCATGATCAACGATCTGTTAAACGGAAATAATGCGGATATCGTTAATCTGGCGGACTTTTCAGTAACAGATCTTGTTAAGCAGAATATTGTCGAGGACATAACTCCTTATATCGAGAGCAGCTCCGTACTTGATCTTTCGGATTACAATGAGAGCATTCTTAATTGCTATCGCAAAGACGGAAAGATCATTGCTGTTCCCAAGACTTATGAACTCACCTCTCTGGTAGTCAATAAAGATGTATTCGGTGATAAGAAAAGCTGGACTGTAAAAGAGATGATCGAATTTGACAAATCTCATCCGAACAGCGCGATCACGGATTATTCTTACAGAATGTCAATCCTTGAGCTCTGCCTTTTCAACAATATGGACTACTTTGTGGATTCCGAAACCGGCGAGTGCAGATTTGATACGGATGATTTTAAAGCCATCCTTGAGTATGCGGCATCTTATCCTGAAGATTATAACTGGGATACGGTTGAATCCGGTTCCTCTCCCATTGAGAAGATAGGAAGCGGTCAGATCCTTGCCGAGCCTGCATACCTTTACGACATAGAGTCCATACAGGAATACTCTGATTACCTGTTTAACGGAAAGGCTAATTTCATAGGCTATCCCGGCATAAACGGCGAATCGGCTTCGCTTATAGAGCCCAGCGGAGCATATGCTATATGCAGTAAGTCCGCTAACAAGGAAGATGCATGGAAGTTCATCGAATATGTGCTTACGCAGCCTTTAGGCGACAATGATTACGGTTTCCCTGCCAATGGTAAGGAACTGAAGAAAATATTTGACAAGGAGCTTGAAAAAGCAGGTCAGAAGACCGGTTCCGCAGTGGGCTGGGGAGACGGAGGTACGTACGAGTACCATTACGCTACTCAGGAAGAGATCGATCTGTTCTATGAGATCCTCGGAAAAGCAAAGCTTTCTCCCAGAATTAACGGTGATCAGGAGATCTACAACATCATCGAGGAAGAGATCGAGAGCTACTTCTCGGGTCAGAAATCAGTAGATGATGTAGCCAAAGTCATCCAGAGCAGAGTTAATCTGTATGTAAAAGAAAACATGT
>CAMOZY010000093.1 GCA_946631295.1 uncultured Lachnospiraceae bacterium | reverse complement strand
CGGCATCCCCCTACACCACCTCACTCAGAACAAACTCATACTTCTTCTGAGTCCCTGCAAGTTTTCCTTTTCCGATAAGCAGGATCGGATTCTTGAGTTCTTCAAAGCTGACGCCCTGCCTTAAATTATAGTCATAGACCACATTCAAAACGGAATAATTCTCACCCTCCGATGCGGAGAGCTTCATCTGCTCTTTAGAAAGGATTATCTTGTTTCTGTATCTGCTGCCGGGTGTATGAGTTTTGACTTCAAGATAATAGACCTTTGATTCCTCGGGTACATCACTTTCTCCGCAAACAGATTCCGTAACCGAAATATCATATCCGCTCTGATGGTAGTTGCCATGATCAGCGTATCTAACCTCCACGATCTCGTTCTTCCCGGTCTCCTCAGAGAGTTTTTTTAGCCTGTAATATCTTCCTTCGATCGCCTCTATTATCTCAAACCCTCTTTCACGAATGTGCCTGACCACTTCCTCTAATGCATACTTTTCTCCTCCAACTCCTATTTCCCGTAATACATCCTCATCGGCATCCGAAAGATCCGATCCAAAGAAAACATCAAACTCTGATGCAAAGCCACCTTCAAAAAGAGGATCATCATTCGTCTCTTCGAGATCCCCTGCCGAAGACAGCTTTTCATATTCTTCTATTTTCTTCACAAGTTCCTCATGTGACGATACTTTTAATAATCCCATGATATCATCCATCTGATCGGCCTTTTTCTGAAGGATAGATGCAGCATGCGGTGTCAGAAGCTTCATCTGATTTTCATCACCGTAATAGGAAGGGAAGTATGTTCTTGCCTCCTCAATATGTGCGCGTATCCAGTAAAGCAGTTTTCCACACGCTTCCTGATAACGTTCTTCTGCTTCTGACAAGCTTGCAGATGAAAGAAGCCCATCAATCCTGTTGCTGATTTTTGAAGCCGCATCACTGTCTTTATAGTCCGATATTGGCTGGAATGTTTCAGTTATCCTTTTATCAAGAAGCTTTTTACGGATCGCATATTCTTCATCAGTATCACTGAAAACCTCTATTATGTCCTTGAGTACCTCATGCTTCATGGCATCTTTTTTAAGATTTATCAAATCCCGGAAAGTTCCATTCTGGTCAGGATAAATCTTATTATTCAATTGGCTTAAATACCTCTTTGCACATTTCACAAAATCAGTTATGAATCTGCAGGCTTCTTCACTATCCTTAATAGAGTGGTTTTCACTTACAAATCCATCAATATTCGAAGTCTCCTCGATTTCGGATGCCATCTCCTCAAGTATCGAACAGTAGGCACTCTTCCACATCGACCTTTCATATTTATCCGCTTCCAAGGGCTTATATTCATTAGGATTTTCTTTTATGCAGGCAGCCATCCTGTAAAAATCCTCATCAGGCCCACAGGACACCAGCTTATCCCATGCCTTATGCCATGCATCGATATATGTATCATGGTAAGAGTAATAATCTCTAACCCTATATGACCTCGCAGAACGCTTCGAAATATACTCACTTATCATCTCGACAGGATACTGTTTGATCTCTGTATGTTTTGCATGAAAGTCCTTGTTGATAAGATACTTTCGGATACGAAGCGCGTCGAAATTATCAAGCCTGTCAAGATTTTCCGTTATGTCCTTTAATATCTCCGGAATATCATTATCAATATAGATTTCCCCTATCGGATAGAGCTTTTTATTTTTTTCATCCTCCTTGTCCTGACTTGGGAATATACTGATCTGCCCGGCAGCAATCGCAGTATTTAAAGATTTTTCACTGCAGCACGCATTATATAATTTCTGCAGCCATTCCATAGGCTTTACTTTTTCCTCATCAAGTCCTCTTTTCAATAATTCTTCTGCCAGTCCCGAAAGCTCATAAAGGGTGATCTTCTTATCCCTATGCTGCTCATAGCCCGAAAATGCCTTAAGCCAGCATTCTTCGCCAACCGGTGTTATAAATCCACGTATATCTGAAAGTAGTTCACCAAGCGCTGCCTTCTTGTCTTCCTGATCCTTCCAGGGGTCTACCCGAATAATGGTTTCGGCATCATTCTCCGTTTCCTCTATCGGTGCCGGAAGACGCATTCTGCTGTCTTTAAGAGCCTTCCTGCCTTCTTTTGTTTCGATCATTTCTATCGATGAAGCAATACTATATATTTCCCCATATACATTGCTCTTTATCCATTTTTCGGAGATTTCGTTATTTTCGCGCCACTTTGCTATCTCTACGATGTTCTCAATACTTCGAAATCCCAAAAAAACTGCTTCATTTAAAAATGTCTCATACATGCTTACAGCCGATGTCATAATGCTTTTATTGACGGCTGCGTCAGGCGAATTCTCATTATCAACCAGCGTGATCCCGCTTCTTGGCTCATTTACCTTGAACGAGCGATCATTGACTATCACAGGAAAAGGAAAGGCTTCAGCTCCGATAAGCGGAAAATCGGCAAAGATCCTCGGAAGCTTGTCGGAGAACACCTTAAATTTCTTCCCGTCATCATAAGCGGCGGCAAGCGTTATTCCGTCACGGCAATAGTAAAGGATATGGTTCTTATCTTCTTTTACTAAAATGTCATTCATAGTTTCCGTTACATTTATCGTCAGACTTCGTAATCCTGCATTTCCTGTCTCACAGTCTTCTCCCCTGCTATATGAGATCTTCTTCTCACCACCGTCATGACTGATGAGCTCAATAGATCTAAGAGGTATTGAGAAAAGCATCACATAAAGAATTGTCTCCTTCAGATCATCAAAGCCTGTTTTTGCTATATTGTAGTGATAAGCGTTTTTAAGAGGATAACAAAACACTGTATTATAGCTTTCTCTGTCAAAATCAGTGATTTCAGGATGATCATCAACAGTGTCAAGTTCCTTCAACGTATTGGCAATTCCTTCAAGAATTCCATCCTTGTCCATACTGCTGCGATTCATGGTTATCTTGAAAGGCTTGTAAGGCAATCCCTCATCTTTAAGTACGGAACTGATCGTTACGAAGTCACTCAGCTGAAAGGTTGTCATAAAGCCGGTACCAA
>CAMOZY010000092.1 GCA_946631295.1 uncultured Lachnospiraceae bacterium | reverse complement strand
TGCTCTCAATTGGCATAATATCACCCGAAATGTGTGATTTTTTTCTCATAAAAAAACCGCGGAAAGTCCGTTAAGAACCTTCCGCGGTTTCAGTGTTATTTTTCTCAGATCATTGATGCTTCCCAGCACTCGGGAGCCTTAAGACCAAGGATTGAAGCAACGGTACCTGCAACGTTTGCAAGTCCGTACTCGCCTTCCTTGATGGTGTAGGTGTTCTTTTTATCATAGATGATGAAAGGAACGGGATTGAGTGAGTGAGCGGTACGAACCTGGATCTCGCCCTTCTTGTTCTTCTCAAGCATCTCGTCTGCATTACCGTGGTCTGCGGTAACAAGAAGAGTTACATTGTACTCGTCGCAAACCTTGATGAGTCTTGCAAGTCCGAGGTCAACTGCCTCTACGCCGGTAACGGTTGCATCGAAGTTGCCGGTATGTCCTACCATGTCGCCGTTAGGGAAGTTACATCTGATGAAGTCATACTTCTCTGACTTGATAGCCTCGATAACATCGTCGGTGATCTCTGCGGACTTCATCCAGGGGCGCTCATCAAATGAAACGTTGTCTGAAGGGATCTCCTTGAATGTCTCAAGTTCCTCACTGAACTTGGAGCTTCTGTTTCCGTTCCAGAAATAGGTAACGTGTCCGTACTTCTGAGTCTCAGAAACCGCATACTGTGAAAGTCCCGCATTAACAAGAAGCTCGGAAAGAGTGTTCTTGATCTCGGGGGGATTAACAAGGTAGTGAGTGGGGATGTGAAGATCTCCATCATACTCAAGCATTCCTGCATAGTAGCAACCGAGCTTGGGTCCTCTGTTGAAATAGTTGAAGTCCTCATAGTCAAATGCCATGGAGATCTCAAGAGCACGGTCACCACGGAAGTTGAAAAGGATAACGCTGTCTTTTTCGGTAATGGGGCCTACTGCCTTACCATCCTTAGCGATAACGAATGCGGGAAGATCCTGGTCGATTACATCGAGCTCTTTTCTGTAAGCCTCGATAGCCTCGGTAGCGTTCTCAAACTGACGTCCCTCGCCCTTTACATGGGTATTCCATCCAAGCTCTACCATTCCCCAGTTAGCCTGGTATCTGTCCATGGTAACCTTCATTCTTCCGCCGCCGGAAGCGATGATTGCATGGAAGCTGTCATCAGAAAGCTCTGCAAGGCAATCCTCAAGCTGCTTTACATACTGAAGAGCGCTGGTTGCGGGAACATCACGTCCGTCAAGAAGGATGTGAACGCGGACTTCCTTTGCACCGTCCTCTTTTGCCTTCTTAAGCATTGTAAGAAGGTGAGAGATATTTGAATGTACGTTTCCGTCGGAAAGAAGTCCGAGGAAATGAAGTACTGAATCATTATTTTTTACATTTGCAAGAGCGTCCTTCCATGAATCGGATTCAAACATCTTGCCGCTTTCGATGGACTCGTTAACAAGCTTAGCTCCCTGGGAGTAGATCTGGCCGCATCCGAGAGCGTTGTGTCCAACCTCGGAGTTACCCATATCATCGTCAGAAGGAAGACCTACTGCGGTTCCGTGAGCCTTAAGTCTTGTATTGGGGCAGGACTTAAGCATCTCGTTAAGGACAGGGGTGTTAGCGGTTGTAACAGCATCACCGAGACCGGTCTTGCTGAAGCCCACTCCGTCCATTACTACTAAAACAACCTGTTTTCTGTTTGTCATTTTTTTACCTTCCTTAAATTCGTTCTCTGAATTTATATTAATCCAAACCAATTTATTATTTTCGCTCATTCGGGAGTATTTTGCAACACGAAACAGCTTATACCGTGTATTTTGAGGCAAATACCCCGGCCGGTGAGCTTCTTTTTTAGTGAACTTCCTCTATATAGTGGATTCCTTCAATCTTGCCGAGTGCTTCGATGATCTGGGCGTGATTGATCCTCTTGTGCATATCAATCTCTATCAGAAGAGTAATGTCGTTGTCATTAAGAGCTATTTTCTGCTGCTTATCGATCGAAGTGATCCTGAATTCATTTTTCTGGACATAGTCATACAGAATCTCTATGCCGGATTCCTTGCTTATCTCAAGGTAGAGGTGGATGTATGGAGTATAGGCATCTGCCTTCCTTCCGATACCCGACAGAACCGTCATTATCAGGAAAACAAACAGAAGAGCCGTAAGTCCCGCCGCAATAAATCCCGAACCAAACGCTATGCCAAGACAGGCGGTAGTCCAGAGACTGGCTGCGGTTGTGAGACCCTTTACATAATTTCTTCCTGTGATGATAATGGTTCCTACTCCCAGAAATCCCACTCCGCTTATTACCTGGGCACCGAGTCTTGCAACATCACCAGAAGAATATGTATCCATCAGATATTCATTGGTAACCATAACAAGACATGCACCAAGGCATACAAGCGAGAAAGTTTTAACACCTGCGCTCTTTCCGTGAACGCGGCGCTCAAGCCCTATCAGCGCTCCCGCAAAAGTAGAGAGCATAAGCCGTACGATCACAGAGATAATATTGAATTCTTCGATATAAGCGATCAGTCGCATGTATATATCTCCTGTTACTTAAAATATCCAAGCTGCTTAGCGAGGTTTTGAATATCACTTTTATCAGACTTTATATCAGTATACAACAAAAAAATGAGTGATGGGATGGTTCCTTAAGTTCACACGTAGAAAATATGGTATAGTATACGAGTTGATCCTACAGGTCAGATCTTATAGGTTAGATATTATCCGGAGTTTAACATCCGGAGAAAAAGGTATTTAATATGTCAGGCAAGCTATTTATCATGCGTCACGGCAGGACCGACTGGAATGACGTACACAGATTACAGGGGCAGACGGATGTCCCGCTGAATGAAAACGGACGTGCAATGGCCACGGAAGCTGCAGAAAGATACAGGGATGTACACTTTGACATCTGCTACTGCTCTCCCCTTATCCGGGCAAAAGAAACCGCGGATCTGTTTCTTAAAGGACGTGATGTTCCAATAGAATATGACGACAGGCTTAAGGAGATGTGCTTCGGAAAATATGAAGGTGTGGAGCATGTCCTGCATATTCCTAACAGCCCGCTGATACCTCTTTTTAAGGATCCGGAGAATTACCGCGAGATACCGGAGGGAGCAGAAAGTATTGATGATCTGAACAAAAGGACCGGAGAGTTTCTTGCAGAAAAGGTATATCCTCTTTTGGCGGAAGGAAAGGATGTGCTTATCGTCGGACACGGTGCGATGAATTCTTCGATCATCAGTCAGGTAAAGAATCTGCCCAGGAAGGATTTCTGGAAGGAAGGAATAGAAAACTGCAGACTGATACAGCTGAAATAAGCCAGCTGGCTGTGATGAAATTAAGGAAAGCTCACCATGTATACAAAAATGCCCCCGGAACCTTGCGGTGTCCGAGGGCTTTCATTATTTTGCGTTAAGCTTTATATCAGAACTTGCCTGCCTTTGCAGCCTCTTCGATTGAAACTGCGGTGGAAACAGTCATACCAACCATGGGGTTGTTACCTGCTCCGATAAGTCCCATCATCTCAACGTGTGCGGGAACTGAAGAAGATCCTGCAAACTGAGCGTCAGAGTGCATACGTCCCATGGTATCGGTCATACCGTAGGAAGCGGGACCTGCAGCCATGTTATCAGGGTGAAGGGTACGTCCGGTACCGCCGCCTGATGCAACTGAGAAGTACTTCTTGCCTGCCTCAAGTCTCTCCTTCTTGTAGGTACCTGCAACGGGATGCTGGAATCTGGTAGGATTGGTTGAGTTTCCGGTGATGGATACGTCAACATTCTCTTTCCACATGATAGCAACGCCTTCGCAAACATCGTTAGCGCCGTAGCAGTTAAC
>CAMOZY010000091.1 GCA_946631295.1 uncultured Lachnospiraceae bacterium | reverse complement strand
AGTCTCTGTATAAGGACAATGCTGACACTATCGAAGGTAACTGTGATTCCAAGGTATTCCTTGGAGGAAGCGAGAAGACGACTCTGAAGGATATGTCTGAGATCCTGGGAAAGGAAACAATAGATTTTTATTACACCACTGACACAAGAGGCCAGTCACCGTCATTTGGAACCACATTCCAGAAGACAGGCAAGGAACTCATGAGTCAGGATGAGATCGCTGTCATGGACGGAAGAAAATGCATCGTTGTTGTACGAGGCGTAAGACCTTTTCTATCGAATAAATACGATATTACAAAGCATAAACGGTACAACCTACTTTCGGACTATGACAAAAAAAACACATTTGATGTAGGGAAATATCTGTCGACCAAACTACGGATAAAACAGTCCGATAAGGTTGATTCATATGATCTCGGCACTATCAAAGAATAACTATCAACATTTTTTGAATTTGAAAGGAGGAGAATCCTCTAAACATGATGAAGATCAAATACTTGCCACTTGTGATAGAGAATTATTTCTCTTACTTCAAGAAGCCAAAGAGAAGGAGTGAGAGTATTTTGAGAAAGATCAAAAGATTTTTTGGAAGATTATTCTCAAGAAGAAAACATGAAGACTCTGAGGATTCAAACGAAGATATGGGATTTTTCACAACTGCTATTGCAGGACTTACTACTGTTGTTACGGCAATCGGTGCCGGTATCGCTGTCTGGGGAATCATAAACCTGCTTGAAGGCTATGGTCAGGACAATGCCAGCAGCAAGAGCCAGGGAATTAAGCAGCTCATGGCGGGAGGCGGTATCGTAATTATCGCTCAGACGGTGATCCCTCAGCTTTCCGGACTGTTCTCGTAAGGATCTGAATGGGTTCCGTAATTGATTCAATTACACAGCTCATAAAGGATCTGCTTGCAGGATGGGTGATGTCTAACCTCGAAGGAATGTTTACCGATGTCAACGAAAAGGTTGATGCGATATCCGGAGAGGTTAGTCTGACGCCCGCCACATGGAATGCGAGCATATTCAGTATGATACAGAATCTGTCAGATACAGTGATCATACCGATAGCCGGGATAATCATCACGTATGTCCTTTGCTATGAACTGATATCGATGGTCATCGATAAAAACAACCTGCACGATTACGATGCCGGAATGTTCTTCAAATACATTTTTAAGGCATGCATCGCGGTAATGCTCTTAAGTCGCGTTTCCGATATCGTGCTTGCGATATTTGATGTCGGTTCTTATCTGGTAACACAGGCATCAGCTGCGATAACCGATTCGACTGAGATAAATGTCGGGACCACGATTCAGACGATGTTCCAGAACCAGTTATCCGTAATGACCTGCGGAGAACTGATCGGTCTTGGTATCGAGACGATGTTCTGTACTTTCTGTATGAAGATCATGTCCGTTTTGATCACCGTCATTTTATACGGAAGAATGATCGAGATATACCTTTATGTTTCTGTGGCACCGGTGCCCTTTGCAACTATCACGAACAGAGAATGGGGAAGCATCGGTACGAACTATCTAAAAGGATGCATCGCACTTGCCTTCCAGGGATTTTTCATTATGGTCTGTGTCGGAGTCTATGCTGCACTTGTCAGCTCGATTTCAATGTCTGCAGATCTGCATTCCGCACTTTGGCAGGTGATGGGTTATACAGTGGTCCTGTGCTTTACGATGTTCAAAACAGGATCCCTTTCTAAGAGTATCCTTAACTGTCATTAAGGAGGACAAAATGGCTATAAGTGTAGATGTAGCAAAAGACCCGATGTCCATTAAGCCGAAGTTCATAGGATTTCTAACCAGGCGTCAGGTCATTTGCTTTGGAGTGGGAGCGGCTATCGGGATCCCTTTTTACCTTATGATCCGAAACTTTGTCGGAACGGATATAGCAGCACTGCTCATGATTGCCGTTATGCTCCCTTTCTTTTTCCTTGCTATGTATGAAAAGGAAGGAGTTCCGGCAGAAAAATATGCCATGCAGGTTGTCAGCATGAAATTCCTGCGCCCCGGTATCAGGCGGTACAAGGCAGAGAATCTGTATGAGCAGCTCATGATAAAACAGGAAATCGAAAAGGAGGTGGAAGCACTTGAGCGAAAACAGAAAAAGTGGAAAGAAGACTCAAAAGGCAAAAAGTAAATCTGCCGCGTCCAAGGCTAAAAAGCAGGATATCTTTAGTAAGTTTACTGGACTTAGCTTAAATGAGTTCCTCCACTTGAGACACCTGAAAAAAGAGCTTTCCGGTGATGCAAAGCCTGATCCGAAACAGATATCGACACAGCAGACCATCAGCTTCGAGAAGATGTTTCCCGACGGTGTATGCAAGGTCTATAAGAATTACTACACCAAGATGATTGGGTTTGATGATATCAATTATGTTTCGCTGGATATTGAAGATCAGGGCAATGTGCTTGAAGAGTATGCCAAGCTCATCAATTCATTTGATCCGGGCATAAATGTGGAGCTCTTTTTCTTCAACAGGAAAGCAAAGGATAAAAGAACGGACGGAGAATACGGAATAACGCCCCGTGATGATGATTTCAATGATATCAGGGAAGAATATTCGTCCATGCTACATGACCTGTCTCTTAAGGGAAATTCGGGTATCAAAAAGGACAGGTATTTTATCTTCGGTATAGAGGCTGAGAATCTTCAGGCGGCACGGGACAGATTTGCTGCGATCGAAGAAGGATTAAGAAAGAATCTGGGAGCACTCGGAAGCAGTGCCAGGGTTTTGAACGGATGGGAGAGACTTGAGATCCTGTATGAGTTTTTTAAGCAAGATTCAAAGGAACCCTTCCGGTTTTCATTTAAAGAGATGGCAGAGTCCGGTACGACCGTAAAGGACTATATAGCTCCACAGGGCTTTGAATTCAGATTCCCGGGCAGGTATAAGATGGGGCATATGTTCGGAGAGACCAAGTATTTCAAGGTTGATGGAGCCAAGCTTAAGGATGATTTCCTTCAGAAGCTCCTTGCCATAGAAGGCAACATTTCGGTCTCGATACATATGAAGACTCTCGAACCTGCAGAAGGAATCAAGCTTCTTAAGAGAGCACTGACAGAGGTTCAGAAATCCAAGATCGATGAGCAGAAGAAAGCAGTCCGCTCGGGATATGACATGGATATCCTTCCCACGGATATCGTTCTGTACGAAAGAGATACCATGGAACTTCTTGATTCCCTGAGCACTTCGAACCAGAAACTTGTCTGGAGCACGATTCTTATTTCTGCGTTTGCAAGGGATAAAAGAGAATTGTCCATACTCCGACAGGAGATCGGAAGCGTCGTTCAGGAAGCAAACTGTACTCTCATTGATCTTCAGTACAAGCAGGAGGATGCGATGAATGCCGCAGCTCCGATCGGAATCAATAAGACCGGTGCGGGCAGACATCTTACCACGAAGAATCTGGCAGTACTGGAGCCCTTTATCACGTATGAACTGAATCAGAAAGGACAGGCACTTTATTACGGTCTAAATGCCATTTCGGGAAATCTCATAATGGCAGACCGTAAGACCTTAAGAACTCCAAACGGCATAATACTTGGAACTCCCGGATCCGGTAAATCTTTTTCAGTTAAAAGAGAGATCCTCGGAGTATTCCTTATCACTGATGATGACATCATAATATGTGATCCTGAAGGTGAGTATTATCCCCTGGTAAAAGCGCTGGGTGGTGAAGTCATAAAGCTTTCTACAAGCTCAACTGATTTCCTTAATCCAATGGATATCAGCATTACGAGCAAGGATGACAGGGAAGAGCTGAAACTTAAATCTGATTTCCTGATAACTCTCTGTGATGCCATAGCGGGCGGAAAAGAAGGCCTTGCCAATGATGAGAAAGGAATCATAGACAGGTGTATCGAGAAGATCTATGACAGATTCTTTGAAGATCCGGTCCCTGAAAAGATGCCAATACTTGAAGACCTGTATAATGAGCTCATT
>CAMOZY010000090.1 GCA_946631295.1 uncultured Lachnospiraceae bacterium | reverse complement strand
TAATTACCCAAAGATAATAATAAAATATCCTGTCTGAAAAATACAGACGTACTTAAGTACATGGTATGTTTAAACCACAGGTTTATTTTCCTGATCACATATTATATGTTACTATTATGCGAAATATATCTGAAATGGATTTGTGAGGGAAGATCTTATGAAGGAAAAGAAGAAAAGGGAGATAACAAGGACCAGAGCGGTACTTAACAATCTTTATGCGCTGAAGCTCGTATCCGGCATATGCAAAAGATTTGTAGTACATAAAGCAATAAACAGATTTCTGGGATACTTTGAGTGGCTGTTCTACAGTGCATTCTTCATGCGTTATGTCATCAACTCACTTGAAACGGGGGATTCATTCTCCCACATCATGATATTCATAGTTATAGTTACCGTGGTATTTGGAGGAATGAGCCTCTATAACAGCATTCTGGAGGGAAATGTCAATCCGGTCTGTGCTGCGGTGATCAATAAGGGGCTGTATCTTAAGCTGTTCAGAAAGTCCAGGAATGTGGAACTTGAGTGCTTTGAAAACAGCGATTTCTACGATAAGTACACTCTTGCCATGGAGAAGGCGGATGAAAGGCTTATAACGACTGTTGAGGTCGTGTTTGGCGTATTCTTCGGTGCAATAGCCAGTGTGTGCTCCTTTGTGTTCATGTACAGGGTCGATAAGATATCGGTCCTCTTCATAATATTCCCTGTTATCGGTAACTTCGTATTCGGAAGAAAGAATTCCCATATCGACTATGCGAGAAATAAGGATATGGTCCCGCATAACAGGCGTATCGCCTATATCAACAGAGTCATGTATCTTCCTGAATATGCCAAGGAGATAAGACTGACCAAAGTATTTTCCCTTATGAAGAGACAGTACAGGGAAGCAATAAAGGGCCTTGCGGAGGTTGCGGATAAGTACTCTTTTATTTCTGTTATTGTTCACTGGTTCTATGTAATGTTCACCTTCACCTTTATCTTCGAAGGTCTGCTTATCTACGGTGCATTCAGAACTCTCGTAAGCGGCACCATGTCACTTGCACAGCTTGCAGTCATAACGAGCATGATGGTCTCAACAACCTGGATCCTGATAGGCTTTACTAATTCACTTACAGATCTTTTCAAGAATGGTCTTTTTGTGGAATATCTCAGATCATTTCTCGAATATAAAGAGAAGATACCGGAGGATCACAAGGGAGCGGATCCCGGCAAAACCATCGAATCCATCGAATTTCGTGATGTGTCGTTCTCATACAAGGATAAGGAAGTCCTGTCTCATCTGAACATGGAATTCAGAGGCGGTAAGACCTATGCACTTGTAGGACACAACGGAGCAGGCAAGACCACACTGATCAAACTGCTCCTCAGATTCTATGATCCGACTGAAGGAGTCATCCTGTTGAACGGGCGTGATATCAGGGAATATGATCTTCAGAAGTACAGGGCGCTTTTTGCAACAGCATTCCAGGATCACAGGATGTTTTCGATGTCCGTACTCGATAATGTGGTGATGGGAGAGGATATTCCCGAGTCCGGAAAAGAAGAAAAGGTGATAAATGCGCTGAAGCTTTCCGGAGCTTACGATAAAGTCATGACACTTCCCAAGGGGATTCATACGACGCTGACACATGAATTTGACGATGAAGGCGCGGTGCTGTCAGGAGGAGAATTCCAGAAGATAGTTGTCGCAAGAGCTTTTGTTAAGGAATGCCCCTTCAAGATATTCGACGAACCGAGCAGTGCACTGGATCCTATCGCAGAATCGGAGCTTTTCGATAATATCTACGATTCCTGCAGGGATAATACACTTGTGTTCATTTCTCACAGACTTTCTTCAGTTCAGAATGCCGACTGGGTATATCTTCTTTCCGGAGGAACAGTGATGGAGGAAGGCAACCATCACATGCTCATGGAAAAGGGCGGACTGTACGCTGATATGTATACCAAGCAGGCGAAGAATTATCTGGCACTGAGTGAAGACGCTCACGATGAATCTGATGAGATGGATGAAAATGACACTCCTGTCATGAATATGGAAGGGGGTGTTCTTGCATGAGCGCATCTGATAAGAAAGTAAAAACAAACAGAAAGACCAATGACAGCTTCAGAAGGGCACGTGTTGCTTCGGATGATGGTAAGAAGCCTGAAAAGAAGAAGCAGAGTGCAAGACAGGTATGGAATAACCAGATGTTCCTGTGGAAGCTGTGCTTTAAGACCTGTCCCGGATACATGATCTATTTTTTGTATGATGGCTTCAGATATCAGGGAATCATATTCCTCGAGCATGTCCTCGGGATCAGATATGTGCTTCACTGCGCTGAATTCAACGAGCCCTTCCAGAAGGCATTCCTGGTCATCGGAGTGATACTGATCGTCAACATGATACAGATCGTTCCCGACGGAATATTCATATACAAGTGGTCTCCCAAGTGCAAGCCGAAGCTGTATCAGGCACTTAAGGAACAGATGTATAAAAAGGCAGCACAGATCGATCTGTCATGCTACGATGATCCGAAATACTACAATGATTTCGTTCTTGCAGTTGCCGAGGCAGAGAGCAGTATCGACAGATTTCTGAATATGTGCAACCTGATCATGCAGGCGCTGACCGTTATTTTTACAACCGGTGTATTCTACATCGTGACCGACGCTGCGGGTATATTCTTCGTGCTGGCTTCACTCGTACTTAGATTTGTTGTATCCAAGGTTTTAAACAAGCTCAATTATGACTTAAGGATCAGAACGAATCCTCTTGAGAGAAAGCGCAATTATGTCAGCAGAGTTTTTTATCTGAATGATTATGCTAAGGAACTCAGACTTCACCAGAATGTCGGAGACCATCTCGAAAAAGAATTTGCAGAGGCAAATGATGAGATCATAAAAGAAAGAAAAGCCATAGCCGGCAGAAAGACATTCCTTACCTTTACAAGGAATTATGTTGTAGGTGATTTTATCATGGACGGACTCTACATCACCTACCTCGTCTTCCAGGCAGCAGTACTTCATACTGTTGCTTACAGTGATGCGGTCGTTCTTTTCAACCGTACCGGAAGCCTCAGACGTGCAATGGGCAACCTGGCGGATATCTTCCCCCAGGCTCAGGAAAACAGCCTCTATGTTGAAAAGATAAGGGCATTCCTTGATTACGAGCCACGCATGAATATCATGGAGGGTGAGAACGTACCCGAAGGAAATGCAGACCTTGTACTTGATCATGTCAGCTTCAGATATTCGGAGGATGCAGAGGATACGCTTAAGGATATCTCTCTCAGGATCAGGGCGGGTGAAAGGATTGCAATCGTCGGATATAACGGAGCGGGTAAGACCACACTGATCAAGCTTCTGATGAGACTCTACGATCCGACATCGGGTAAGATAACCTATCATGGCAGGGACATTAAGGAATTCAGTCCCTATGATTACCGCAGGAGGATCGGAGTAGTATTCCAGGATTTCCAGATGTACGGAGCTTCGCTTGGCGAAAATGTCGTGATGGACAGACAGCACAGTACGGATACCGATGAAAAGGATAAGAAGATCATCGCTTCCCTGAAGAAATCAGGATTCGGTTCAAGACTTAAGACACTTCCCCGTGGACTTGATACCCAGGTGACCACGGAATTTGCTGAGGACGGAATCAATTTCTCCGGCGGTGAATCCCAGAAGATAGCAATCTCAAGAGCATTCTACAAGGATGCGGATATGCTTATCATGGACGAGCCCAGCAGCGCACTCGATCCCCTTGCTGAGTATGAACTCAATAAAGCAATGGAATCCGCCGCAGAGGACAAGACGGTCTTCTATATCTCACACAGGCTTTCTACCACCCGCGACGCTGACCGCATTCTCATGCTCGAGCACGGTCGCATTGTGGAAGAGGGCGACCATGATTCACTCTTTGCTCTCGGAGGCAAATACGCCCAGATGTGGAATGTTCAGGCGGGTCGATACCAGATCAGCTGATTATTAAACGGACAGCCGTGGGCATGACAGATTCATAAGCGCACCCTGTGAGGGCCGTCGGTACTTAATGAATGCGAACAGGGTGAAGCATGAATTTAGTACCGCTACGGCCTGAACCGGAGCCGAAAGGCGCGTGCGCATTGAAACTGTCATGACCGCGGCTTATTAAAAAAAGCCGTCTCCGAATGGAGGCGGCCTTTTGGTTGTTAAATCACGAAAATCAGATCTTGTGATCGGATCCAAGAACGTT
>CAMOZY010000089.1 GCA_946631295.1 uncultured Lachnospiraceae bacterium | reverse complement strand
CCTCGGTCCTTGCATACCTGTCAACGCTGTAAGCTCCGCCAAATGTAAAGAATCTAGTCCCTTCTATGTCATATACCTGACCACGCATCAGATGTATGATCCCGGGTTCTATGAAATGAACCTTGCCTCCCATCCATTGATCAACCGGATATTCGTTAAGCCTCTGATGATGCTCATGATTCCCGTCTATAAACAACACGGTCACAGGCAGTTCCCGAAGAATCTTTCTTGTCTCTTTCTCTACAGTGGGACTGAATCCGCACACTCCCACATCACCAAGGATTATCAGATAATCATCTTCTGAGTATTCATCCTCATGTTCCGTAAAAAATTTTATAACCTTTTCGATATCAAGTGTTCCGTGTGTATCACCCGTAATAATAAAAGCCATTTCAGATCATCCCCCTTTCATAATCTTTCACTGCGAATCCGATCCGATCCAGCTTCTTCCGTTTTTGAGCCGCATGCACCGGAATATCGCATTCCTCGATCGTTGTGATAAGCTCCGTCGTAATTTCGGATTCCTTTAATTTCATGATCCGCTCGGCAAGATTCATTTCCGCCTCTTCTATGATGCTCCGGACAAACCGCCCGTTTCCGTAATCTTCTTCCTTCCTTGCATTATCATATATGATAAGAAGCTTATTCATTGCAGCATTCGTGATCGACATTCGTTTCTTTGTGATCATAAGTCTCGTGATCCTACACAGTTCATCCGTATCATAATCATCAAATCCCACCTGAAACGCTATACGTGACTGCATTCCGGGATTCCTTTCAAGAAACTGTTTCATCGGTTCCGGATATCCGGCAAAGATCACGATAACATTATCCCTGTGATTTTCCATCTCCTGAACAAGCGTATTGATAGCCTCATCCCCGAATCCATTACTGTAACGGTCGCAAAGTGAATATGCTTCATCAATAAACAGCACGCCGCCCTGTGCTTCCCTGAACTTTTTCTTTACAAGCGGCGCGGTGGATCCGACGTGATCTCCGACAAGATCTGCGCGGCCCACTTCAACAAACACACCCGTAGGCAGCACCTTCTCATCCTTCAGTATTTCGGCGAACAATCTAGCAACTGTCGTCTTGGCAGTGCCCGGGTTACCGGTAAAGACCATATGCATAGATGCCTTATCCCTTTCAAGCCCTTTATCCATGCACAGCTTTCGAAGCTTATAATGCGCGATCGCCTTATGGATAACCTGCTTGACGGAAGACAGACCTATCATTTCATCAAGCTCTTTTGCCGCTTCCCCGGACGCTCTTTCTTGCTTCAGTCCCTCATCAAGCATACATATATCGTCTTTTGTTATGCGAAACAGCGCTCCCTTATTGATGCAGTCCGTGCTTCTACCGTCAGCAAGCAGCCTTACCGCCTGATTCTGTGCGGCCCGGTCGATAAGGTTTCGGACATATCTGCCATTGCCGAAGTCTTCTGTGTTTCTTACCTTTTCAAAGATATAATAGGCTTCCTTTACCGCATCATCCGTTACCGAAAAGCCCCGCTCCGATATCATCAGCTTGAATATTTCCGTCAGTTCGTTTGCAGTATAATCGGGAAAATCTATCCAATGCGGGATCCTGCTCTTAAGCCCTTCATTTATCTTGAGAAAATCCTTCATTCTCTCGTTATACCCGGCAAGAATAACGATGACTTCATCCCTGTGATTTTCCATCTCCTGAATAAGCACTGCAACCGCAGTATCACTTGTCATTGAATATGCCTCGTCAATAAACAGCACTCCGCCCTTTGCTGCAAGAAACGCTTCCCTGATGGCTACCACGCATCCGAGACCAGAAAGGTCCATGCCACCGCGTTCAACAAAGGCACCGCTTTTGAGAATTCCGCGCTCCTTCGCGATACCGGCGAACAGTTTGGCAACTGTTGTCTTTGCGCTTCCCGGATTACCGGCAAATATCATATGCATGGATCCGGACTGATAGTCCTTACCCTTACGCTTCTTTCTCTCTTTCTCGACAATATCCGTCGCGATAATGCTTTCGATCTGCTTCTTTACAATATCAAGTCCGATCAGTCTGTTCAGTTTGTCATATGCCGATTCTTCGCCTTCATCACGATCCAGCATGAACCCTCCCGAAAGATCATAATCATAAGCTTTCAGAATGTTTTTGTTAATGCACCAGCTCTCAAAACGCTCATATGCATTAAGTACATCCGTCTGTGAAAAAACATTCCCCGGAAACAGTTTCATGAACTCACCGGCCTGTCCGGAATATTCGGCATACTCCGATGATTCTATCAGCGATTTCATATATTTTATCGCTGCTCTCCTGTCACCCCGGCCTTCCCTAAGCATTACCGGGATCACGTACTTTCCAAGCCTTGGCAGTATCTGATATGAAAATCCGGGATGATCCATGTTATATGTGAATACAAACAGGCAATGGTTACGATGCTTCCTCACGAGCTTCTCTATGTATTTGCTCGTCATAACATAATCGGTAGGATCATATCCGAACTTCTCGGTCAGATCGATCACTACTACCCCGCCGTAGTTATTCTCTATGAAATCCTCCAGATGATTATTGTCATGCTGGTACAGCTTCGGTTCAATACCACTGATCATCTCCACCCTTCTGCTGCTTATCCGCTTTGACTCATACAGGCTCTGCATAAGCCTTTCAGTGAGATCTGCTGCCGCTTCCATGCTTCTTGCCGATATAACGTAATGGACAAGATTCCCTCCGACAGGGGCAATACTATGTGTTTCGATGTTTGCGATCTCAGCATTAAATGCCGGATCATATATTGTTTGATCATATCCTGTACTGTCCTGAATGATCCTCTCATCATGATCATAATGAAATGGTATTTTCTCATTGTTACCGTAATTGTAAATCCAAAGATTTGATGATTCGACGAACCTGTAGTTCATGTTCATGAAATCTCTCCTTTTTCCTTCGGTAAGATCATCGAGATAGCGGTACATCGTGATCTCTTCAGGTTCAGTCCTGATCTGCCTGATGTCAAAATCATCATTGAGCATCCCCAGAATATGATCATAAGCATCATCAAATGACATCTTCTGTTCACTATAACAAAATGCCGCACAGACCAGCTTTTCTTCTTCTCTGTATACAAAGAAGTTCACATCATTTTTTGTGTTCTTGTCCATGTAACAGTTCAATGCAGCAATGGGACTCCCATAACCATATTCGCGAAGATTGACCTTCGCCTTTTCTTTAATCTGTTCAGCGCTCGTTACCAAGGTAAAATCATAATATCTCATGTCTATCCTCCAATCACTGTTTATACCCCGTATAATAAATCAAGCTTCTCTTTTATCTCCTCATAATCAGGTAATCCGATCCCACCCCATTCCAATATCGTCTCGACGGAAAACCTCTGAACTTCTAGGGAGTTAAGCTCGATCCGGCATACATCCACGCATCCGGTTCTTAAGTTCTTTAAGCTCACATCCGCCCATTCGTATCGTGACCAGGGCAATTCCCACCCACTTGAATCCCTTCCATAGCTCGTTTCACCATGCCCAAATGAAAAGTCTTCCACTTTGTACAGATCCTGCTTTGAGCCTGTACAGAATTTTCCCCAACACGTTACGGGACCTTTGAGATTGTCAAGGAATGTGACTATCTCCCACAACCTGTCGCATGAAAGCCATTCCGGCCGTATCTGCGAAGTTTCTGCTGCCTCTCTGGCTTCTTTGTAACGGTTTTCATATGGGAGCAGATGATCACCACTGTCCCAGCCACACAGCTTTTTGAGAGTATCAGAAATCCTTACATATTCAGCTTCCGATAAATCTCCATCAAGGTTAACATCCATCTTTTCCTTATCAGGATCCGGCTCATTTGCGAATACTTCCAGCCTCTTTTCAAGAAAACCGATCATATACTCAAGTGCCGAATGTATCTCTTCTTCGTCCTTAAGCCACTTTGCTTCATGAGGATCAAGCCCTGGAATAAGGGACCGCACATGGCTTTTGTCAATATCACCATCCTCAAATCCCATTTCAAGATGCTCCCGTTTGATCCAGCGGATCACGAATTCCTCATTCACATCTCCACTCTCACCGAGGAAATATCTTCCAAGGCTATCCCTATCGAAAATATGGGAAAGCGTTGCTGGAACTTCATCGAAAAGCCCTACCTCCCTGCCGTTTATCTCGATCTTGTATCTTGCACAGTTCATTTTTCTGTCAGGAAGCAATATGAAATTACATCTTAATTCCGCAAGTACCAGAAACCTGTTAAGAAGCTTTACAAGACTGTGCTCCGGCGGGAGGTACTTGTCTGTCTCATCCGCCAGAAGTCTAAGGTAGTGGTCCGGATCACTGCTCCCATTCCTCTTGTAGAATTTGATTCCGCTCTCACTGTTCACAAAGTCCGCAACCCATTTAATCGGGGTCCATGCGCTCATCAGCGTATCCGCCCGAAGATTGCCGTCAAAATACAGGCAGTCAAGATCATTCTTGGCTCTCCATTCATCTCCGTAACCCTTTGCCGCCTTCATCCAGTACAGGCAGAAGTTC
>CAMOZY010000088.1 GCA_946631295.1 uncultured Lachnospiraceae bacterium | reverse complement strand
GATACTTCCCATAGGCAGCAGCCTGTTTATCCGCCTGTTCAAAGCGGGAAAAGACTATCCCACAGAATGCAGGAAGACAAGAGAAGACCTGGATATCAGAATTTCCTGCGCAATCAATGAATGGAAGAAATGAGACTATTATCATGGAACATATTTCGATAAAAAACATATGCAAAAAATACGGACAGGGGGAGAGCAGCGTTAAAGCTCTGGATAATGTAAGTCTGGAGATAGCGAAGGGAGAGGTATGCGTGATACTTGGACCCTCCGGCTCCGGTAAGAGTACTTTGCTTAACATGATCGGAGGACTTGACCGTGTAGATAGCGGTACGATAACCGTTGATGGAATGGAAATCACTTCCCTTAACAAAAAGCAGCTTACGGATTACCGACGTGAGAAACTGGGTATGGTATTCCAGGCATACAATCTAATACCGGAATTGAACGTGATCGAGAATGTCAGAGTTGTTAAGGATATAACCAAAGAACCGCTTGATGAGAAGGAGCTTCTTCATGTTTTGGGACTTGAAAAGCACATGATGCATTTTCCGTCAGAACTTTCCGGAGGACAGCAGCAAAGATGTTCGATAGCAAGAGCTCTCGTAAAGAATCCTGCTCTGCTGTTGTGCGATGAGCTGACGGGGGCTCTCGATTCCGCATCGGCAAGGGATGTCCTCAGAGTCCTTCAGACTATTAATGAACAGTATCACACGACTATCATCATGATCACACATGATGAAAGGATAGCAGGCATGGCGGATGTTCTGGTGCGTATTATGGACGGCCGGATCGTGGAGTGCATTTCAAAAGAGAAACTTAAGGTGGAGGAGCTGGGAATATGACACTCGGACGTAAAGCTTTCCGCTCTGTTCGTAAAAACTTATCTTTCTATGTAGTCACATGTTTTCTTACCATGGTGGCCGTGACCATGCTGATAGGTGCCCTTACGACCGCGGAAACGATCGGAGATAACTGTGAGGAGATATACGGAAATCTGAACGTCGAAGATGCGCAGTTTGTAACCGAAGGGATCATTACGGAAGAAGACCTCCTGCGGTACGAGACTGATTTCGACCTTGTATTGGAGCGGCAAAACTACACGGATATCATCATAGGAGATAATACAGTCAGACTGTTTAAGGAGTCTTCCGAGGTCAATCTTTCATGGATATTCGAGACTGAAGATGGTGAGAGTGAAGATGTGGTTCCGTCGTCAGTATCGGACGGATATGTGTATATCTGTAAAAAATTCGGAAGCTTCAATAACCTTAGCATAGGGAACGATATTATCCTGGGGAATGAGACCTTAACTGTAGGAGGATATGCCCTTCGTCCGGATTATCTGAATACGCTAAAGGATCTTACCGAGACAATAGGCGACTATTCCGGTTTTACGATAGCATTGGTAAATGACGACACCTATGAAGCAGTATTAAACTCGGATCCATCTCTTACGGATAATGCGTATTATAGCGTAGTCTTTCATGACGGTAATAAGATCAATACATTCAGAAAAGCTCTCTATGCCGACTACAGACCGATTGAGTATTTTAGTTCGGATATGAACTCCAGGATCTCCATGCTTCGGGGAGAGGTCGTTATGCTTAAGAAGGAGTTTTCCTCATACAGCATGATCCTTTTTGTGCTCGTCATGATCATAGTTGCCTTTATGCTTTCGCGTATCATAGATGGAGAATCGGTTAACCTTGGGACACTGAAGGCTCTGGGTTATAAGGAGAGCGAACTTAACAGACACTACGTAATTTATGCGATGATTCCGTCTGTTACCGGAAGCTTTTTTGGAGTCCTGGCGGGAATACCGTTCTCGCGTGCCTTCTGTGCCTATTTCTTTAATGATGTAGACAGCTTCCCTTATAGTGTGAGATACAGTGTCGTTATCATGGTCATTGCATTCATCCTGCCCGTTGTATTTAACATAGCGGTGAGTGCTGTCGTTACTTCCGTTTTACTTCGCAGGGATGCAGCCATGCTTATGAAGAAGGGAAAGACCGTAAGAAAGGTAAGAAAACTCTTAAACGGTTCGAAGCTTAGATTTAAGACCGTGTATATGTTCAGAGTCCTGGCGGGGAATCCTGTGAGAACCATGGTGTTCATTATCGGAATGACAGTTGCCAGCATGATCATACTTCTCGGAGGAATGTGTCAGGACTCGCAGCGAAACGTACTTGAGAATGTCCTTCCCGACATGATGGGAGAAGCCAAGTATGAGACCGGACTCAAATCATTCCACACGGGAACGGTAGAGAACGGACAGACACTCATTGATGTCACATTTGAGGTACCGAATAAGAAGGTCGCATTTAATCTGATCGGATATGATGAGGACAATACTTTGCTGAAAAGAGAATCATTATCCGGAAAGCCTCTCACATACGGCGGATACTATATGACAAGCGGAGCCGCGAATTATTACGGTATCGGAGCAGGTGATGATTTTACCTTTGTACACAGGATAACCGGAGAAGAGAGGACCGTTACAATAGACGATATCATAGATAATGATGCGCTTCGTCTGGTGCTTACAAGCAAGGAAAACGCAGCTTATCTCGTGGGTGTGTCACCGGATGAATATAACAACATATTAAGCGAGGTGCCTGTCGATGTGCCTTCGGAAGAGATACTTAAGATAGCGGATTTTGATTCTTATCAGGATTCTTTTGAGCAGCTTCTTGCCACAACGAAGGTGGTATACGCAATCCTTCTGACAGTCGGTATCATAGTGTGTATACTTATGGTCAATCTTCTCTCGGGTATGATCATCGATGAGAACAGAAGAAATGTATCGATGTTAAAGGTGCTGGGTTATCACGGATCGGAGATAAGCAGGATTATACTTCGCCCGAATCACTTTCTTTTGCCGTGCTGTTACATTCTGGCGATCCCGCTTACGATATATATGACAAGGCTCATGATGATAGGCTCTGCAGAGTCTTCGGGTGTTTATATCGATGTTGTGGTAAAACCTGTTACTTTGGTATTGTACTTTTTGATAGTCTTAAGCGCCTATGTCGTGTCCCTTTTCTTTGGCAATCGTAAACTCGACAGGGTAGATATGGCGGATAGTCTCAAGCAGGAGGATTGATTGACAGATCTCGCGCCGCCGAGTCCATTTTTTTCATGTCCTTTTTTATTTTTATGCAGATTATAGACAGAGATGCAAACGAGTGTTATCATATATAGTTAGTCAATACTAACCTGCAAAGAGGATGTCACAAATAGTCTGACAAAACGATGGAATTTTATTAAATTGAGGTAAGCGTATGAATGTTAAGAGCAAAAGGATTTTTATTTTCGGCTTTATCTCGCTTCTTTTATGCGGAGTGGGTGACTGGCTGATAGGATATGAACCGCAGGGCGGTCAGGAATTGATCTATGGGATAACAAGAACGACCATAGCGGATGTACCAACCTGGTTTTATATTTTGTCAATGATTTTCGGAATTCTTTCAGGATTTGCCTGCATGCTGTACGCACCTGAAATGATAAGAGTACTCAGAGAAAAAGGTGTGCCTGAAGATTCTAAGATGTTTAAGACGATGAAATTCGCTTTAAAGTCCGCACCGCTTATGTTTGTATCTTTTCATGCAGTATGCTGTGTAGTGCTGCTTTTGATACAGGCAGCATTAAGAGCGGGTCTTGATATTTATTCCGCAAACGACATTTTCTTATTGCCTGTGGCAGCTTCCATGCTTCCGTTCCTGATTTGGTGTTTTTTATGCGATATCCCTGCTACGGTTGCATTTACTTACTTTGTCATAAAACGCAAACTGGATCTTCCTCTGATTGCGGTCGTCTGCAGTCCGATGGCAATGAGCATAGTATCCAAGATTATCGGAGGGGTACTGATCGCTCTCGGAAGTAAATACGCGTTCCTGGTCGCATGCGGAGAATCGTGGGGCTGGGCTTTTATGTGTCTTGCATTTTATTTGGCTGTTTCTAAGGAGAGAAAATGAAGATAGCACTTATAATTGCATGCGTTGGACACATTGTTTGTGGGATAACAGATTGCATGCTGGCATATTTGAAAAATGGCAGATTTGAGTTTTCAGATGTGAAAGATAATAAAAAAATGCAAAAAGTTTTTGAAGGGGCTTCGTTAAAACAGATCGAGCTGGCGATGCTTATTGGTGTGTTTGCGCTGTTTTTGGCCGCTTTTGGATACACGGCTGTCAGCAGGATGATCTGTGAAAATTCGCCTGTTGTAGGGAACATTATGTTAGGAGCATCCTTGTTCTTTGTTGTACTTATATCTTCACACCATGCCTTATGCGGTGCCACGGAATGGTTTTATGTGAGGCTTGGAAGAACAGGTGATGCACTTGAAGTTATTTTGGATTTCTTTAAGAGAACATCTCCCGTTGCAATAGCGTATATGGGACTTTTAGTTTTTGATATATTGCTGTTTATCATGGTTGTAACAGGAAAAACAGATCTTCCGAGATGGGCATGTGTATTTAACACACTTCCTGCATTTTTGATACTGGCACCTACTAAGATCCCTGCAAAGGGAAATATTGCAAATGCATTTATGTTTCTTGGATTAGCTATACTGTTGTAAGGAATAATAAATTTTCAGGCAAAAAAACGCCCGTAAACTCAGTGTTTACGGGCGTTTCTTAGCGCAGCTCGTAGCGGAATCGAAGGGGGGTCTATACTCGAACCACACCTTTGGACAACTTTAGGGAGAGTTCATTTTTCTCCCAAAACGAGAACGGTTTCTCCCAAAATGGATGTGATTTTGGGAGAAAGAATTGCTTTTTTGGAGATAATTAATTATAATGCAATTAA
>CAMOZY010000087.1 GCA_946631295.1 uncultured Lachnospiraceae bacterium | reverse complement strand
TGCTCTGACCGCTTTCTTCTGCTCCTCTATCTTGCTTCGGTCAAGTTCCGTAATAGTATGCTTTACCCTTTTGATTGCATCGTTCTGGTCTACCGACTTAAGATGCATCGTAACAATCTGGCTTGATTCCATATCAAGGAAATCTCCAAGCAACATATCGCTGATATCGGATGCATCGATGGAAAGAAAACTCATGGCTCCGTACATACTTCCGACCTTGAATGTCTTTCCGTCCGGGAATTCAAATGAACTCGGTGCTATGAAGTCTTTTTCCGTAAGGCCAGTATCATTCAAATATCTCCAGTCAAAACAGAATCTCTCCGAATCGCCCATATGGAACTGTCTGTGCATAAGCTCAAGCCGCTCTTTTCCGTCAAGTGTCCTCGCCGTTACGCCAAGCTTCTTAAAATTGTTCAGGATATCCATCTCAATATGGAGCAGACGAGGCTTGGCTTCTTTTACGGAATCCGCACTTATCCCGAATGTTAAATATTTGGTCTTGGTAAGACCATTGTTACCGGCTTCCATCTGGTTAAAGAGCATGGTGCTGTACTCATCGCGGACTGTATCGAAACCATCCTTCTTATGTGGTATCTCAATGCTCTTTCTGAAATCATCTGCATCGGTTGCCATGTTCATAAATGACAGTTCAAAGCTTACAGATGAATCGAAAAAGTTAAGGAATGAACACCACTCTTCGAATATCGTGGTCTTATCTTCCTGAAGTGCCAGCTGATAGTTGATATCAAGGAACTCTATCGTCTTGGAATAAAAGCCCTCGCTCACCCTGCAGATACCGTTACGGTACATATGCTCAAAAGGTATGCTCTGCTGGGCTGTCCGGGGAACCCCATCGTTATTTGCAGCTCGTTCCATGATCATCTTCACTTCACGCTTCTGCATGGGATTTAAGAATGCCGGCATTTTGATCTCTTTCTTTTTCTTCTTAAAAAAGCTGATCAAGGCTTGTTACACCTCCTTTCGTTTTCATATCTTCTCTCATCGCATCCGCATACATATAAAGGCATAAGATCTCGTCTTCTGCCTCTTTATACCTTGCGTATGCTTCATACTTATTGTCCGTCTTGTACGGACGTTTCCTTGGCCGTATATAAGAACTTTCGATAAAATGTCCCAATATGACTTCGAGGGGCCTGCCATTCTTTTCATACATAGCGAGAAAAAAGAACGGCATCATGATCACCATCATGCCTCCGGCTGCAAATGTCACAGTTCCTATGCTTTTGAGCAAGAAAAAAGCGGGAAGCCCGAAGACCACCGCTATGCTGAAACAAATGAGCTGTCTCTTAGTCAAATTGAACATCACTTTGCTCTTTACCCGGGAAAGATCCCTGGGAACGGCAATATATGATGCTGCCATATGTGTTTTCCTTTCTTAGTGTGCATGCAGGATACTCTTTGCAACAGTTCCTGTCTTAAAGAGCGTAAAAGCAAGTAGTGTCGTATATCCGATGATCTCCCATAAAGAGCCAACGATATCAGATGAAAACGTGACTGTTTGTATGAGCAATGCATAGATTCCGACACAGATCATAATGAGAAATCCCTGGAAGCCCAGAGCAAAGAGTGAACGCAAATAGTTCTGCCCGATCATGCTCTGTTCTCTGTTTCCAAATGTTGCAAAGGGAAGCGGTGCCAGAGAAACCATAAGGTATATCTCGATCATTCTTGCGTTTACTATGACAAAGATCAGTATGCTCAGGATGTAGGCTGCTATCCTTACGATGAATGACTGCATGAAGATCATCATAAGGGATCCGTTATCAAGTGCTTCAAGTGATGTTTCAAGAGAAGCCAGCGCAGAATCATCTATCGCCGTACTTCCGGCAATGATACCGCCGGATGCATTTACAACATGCTGGGCTACATCAAATACCGCCATTGTCATATTCATCGTGTTTGTGATCAGAGTGACTGCAACGAATGTCTTGAAGATCCATTTCCAAAAAACGAACGTATCGAAATGCATCAGGTTGTTACGTGCGGTAACTAATGTGATCAGCTCATAACATGCTATGAATGTGAGCAAGATCCCGGCTATAGGCATGATCACGTTTTCCGACAGGTTTGTGATCATATTGAAGATGCCCGGGGAATATGCGGACGGTGTTAAGCCCACCTGGTTAGCTATCTCACCCACGCGGTTATTGATTGCATTGAATACATCCGATAAGTTGTTCATTATGCAAGTAATGAAAAAGTCTTTCAGCCATTCATCGATGGAGTCAAATACATAATCCAATTTTCTCCTCCTCTCTTTTTAAAGTGAGGGGGTATAGGATACCCCCTCCGAATACGATCATCAGAACAAACCGGCAAGAAGGGGAACGAGTGAAACTCCGATAAGAGCAACACCACCTCCGGCCATAAGCTGCTTAATTCCCTGGGACTTGGCTCCGGGGTTATCATTTCCGTAGCCCTCCATAAGGTTGATTGCTCCCCAGATGCCAAGACCGGCTCCAAGTGCGATTACAAGTGTCTGAAGTACGCCAACTGCGCTCTGAAAAAATGCCATAATTAATTTCCTCCATTAAAATAGGCCCTCCTCTCGGAAAGCCTTAGTCTTCTTGTAACTTGATGACTTCATATTCGTCATCGGGATTCAATATTAAATTGTGATCAAGATATCTTCCGATATCGAACCTGTTTTTTTCATCCGCATCCGAAGTGTACGGATACATTGGATGTTTCGTCAGGTCATACTTATCCGACAGGAATGGTCTTACGCCTCTTATCTGCACAATGCATTTATTTCCGTCCATGACGGCCAGTTCATCGAGGCTCATAAGTTCTCTGCCGAGTTTCTGGTAATTCATGCTGAAGCTCTGCTGAAACCCTCTCGTTTCTCCGGTGTTATACATATCTATTGTCTCTTTCCCGAGAATGGAGTTGAGATCCTTGAGGGTTGATTCTTCAGAACCACCAAGAAATACCTTTGAATCGCAGTTACCGATTATGGTATCTGCATGGTCTTTGTAGATAGCCTTAAGCTGTGATTTTGTCTGAAGCACAAGTGCTGCTGATATCTCACGGCTTCTGATAGTTGCCATGAGTTTTTCCAGGTTCGGGATCTGCCCGATATTCGCTGCTTCGTCTATAAGGCATCTTACATGGACCGGTAGTCTTCCGTTATATACATCGTCCGCTTTCTCACAAAGGAGATTAAAAAGCTGGGTGTATATCATACTGATCAGAAAGTTGAACGTACCGTCCGTATCCGACATGATAAGAAAAAGTGCCGACTTCTTATCTCCGAGCGTATCAAGTTCGAGTTCATCGTAGGATGTGATCTCACGAAGCTCCTTGATATCAAATGGTGCCAAACGCGCACCACAGCTCACGAGTATGGATTTTGAGGTTTTGCCGGCAGCAAGCTTAAATTTAACATATTGCCTGACTGCAAAGTGTTCCGGATCTTTTTTCGCAAGGTCATCGAACATCATATCGACAGCATTTTTGAAGTCTTCATCATCTTCTCTTACCTCCATCGCATTGAGCATTTCAAGGAGTGTCGAAAAGTTCTGTTCCTCCACCGGTGCTTCGTAATGGATATAACCGATCAGTGCGGTATATAGCAAACGCTCTGCTTTTTCCCAGAATTCGTCCTGGTTCTTGCCATCACCTTTCGTATTGGCAATAAGCGCCGTAACAAGCTTTAATATGTCCTTCTCACTGTGGATATATGCAAAGGGGTTATAATGCATCGACTTTGCAAAATTGATCGTATTGAACACTTTCAGCCTGTATCCGTGGTCAAGAAGACACTTGCCGGTCTCGAAAACCAATTGCCCTTTCGGATCGGTAACGATATATGAGCTCGACATCTGAAGGATGTTCGGCTTGATGAAGTTCCGGGTTTTACCCGAACCGGATCCGCCTATGATCAGCGTATTTTTATTTCGGGCATATCTTGGATCAGCCGGTCTGCTTTCCATCGTTAGACGTTCTGTCTTGGAAAGAATCACGTTGTTTTCAAACACCGGATCTATGAAAGGCTCTATGTCCTTAGCTGTCCCCCAGCGGGCTGAACCATATTCATAACCGTGCCTGAACTTCTTTGCGTTCTTTCCCTTTATGTAAACGGCGAACTTTAAGATTATTCCTGCAGCAATTCCGACGCATATATCTACAGGATGCAGACTCGGGAGAGGATTTGAAAACGCTCTTGAAAAGCACCCGTCAAGTATTGCGCTTTGAATCTTCTCGGATACATTAGTTCCGGCTGCAAGTCTGAAAGTCTCGCCAAAATTCGTAGATACCGCTCCTATCACGATATAAGGTATATTCAGGATCAGAAGCTTTTTATAGTCTTTCTTCATCGCTCCTTCTCCTTGAACTTTTCTTTTACCGGATGAGGGATCTTCGCAACGATCTCTTTGAACTTCTTGAGCTTATCGAGAATGCTCTCTTTCTTGATGTTAGGATCCTTCGTTCTGGCTTTTTGCTTGTTCGTAACTTCCTTGATGACCTGGGATATCGCATCCGCATCACGTGCTTTGAAAAAGACTGTGTACTGAGGCTTGTCTCCGGTCTTATCCTTGACTATCGCAAAATCCACTCCGTACTTATTAGCAATACGCTTAAAATCCCTGGTTCCGGCATCACCGATATCCATACTCGATACACCATCGCCTTGACCGATAAGATCTTTCACGGACTGCTTTCCGTGCTTATCGTGATCTTTTACGGCATCGCGGATCTGCTTCTTATCATGTACTCTTCGGTTAATTGCGTGAAGAGCTTTTAAGATAACTCTGAGAGTCAGTTTTGAAGTCTGAACAGCAAAGTTCACCTCTCTGTTAGCAACTTCTTCATTCATGGATATACCTCCTACGAGATCTCATACGCGGTGAAATCATGTCCATCGGACACAAGAGTTACCATCCCTTCCTTGTATGCTTCATAAGCTTCTTCGCACTCTTCGTCTGATAGTGATCCAAGCCCTACACCAGTACTCTTCATGATGATGACAGTTCCGACATAGAATCTTCTGTCATCTACGCGAAGGTTGCACTTACTGTTGAAGATGCCGATAAAGTTGGAGTTACCGATGTATTCTCCGTAAAGCAAGCCTGAAAGCTCATCCATAAATTCCATCGCCCTGTCATGGGAAATGATCTCCTTACGGCCATCAGAAGCCACCAGAAGTGCTTTCTCATTCTTTATATGTATCTTCTTCATATCCAAATTAGGTCCGTCTGTCACCGGATTAAGCGGCAACTTAGTGTAATTTGTATTATTCATTTGTTCTCCTTATGATTTTCCATATAGGTCATAGTTGACCTTGGCTGTGAAATAACAATCCATTGTGAGAGTGGCATTATAAAGTGAAGCGAGAATGTACTGTTTGATATTGCGGACATCCGTAGTACCGCTTTGAAGGCAGGATAGGACATATTCGATATGTTCAGGCTTCAGGTTTGCAAAACGCGAACGGACTATTTCTCCGGGCCTGTCATCTCCTGCAATACGGATTGTCTTTTTCCTGGAAGAAAGGACATCTCTTATAAGTTCAAAGATCGAATCAAGAGCTTCTTTATCATGTGGAAAAGTGTGGTATAGATCTTGAAGTGTCTCGGGGTTATCCACCAACGGTACGGATAAGATAGGATAAGTCTTATTTATCTCAGTATTATTCTCTTTAGTCTTATTTGATTCCTGTTTCGAAATATCCTGAATTCCCATTTCGGGAACACATGAATTCTCATTTTGGGAATCACGGAATTCCGATTCCGGGAATGTATTAAGACATCCCGCAAAATCTTTCACATATATAAGCGCCGGTTTGCAGAATCCCTGCTTCTTCCTTTCGGTAAGGCCGAATGCATCCAGTTCTTTCATCAGCTTGCAGGCTTTAGTGTTTCCGCAGTTAAGTGACTCCTTGACCGACTTGATCGTGCAGTAGACATACACTCTGCCTCTTTCATCGATCCAACCGTTTTCTCTCGATAGACTGATCCTGTCGAGAAGAAGACCATATAAAACCTTGCTCTCTGTCGCAAGGTCTCTGAAGATGCAATCTGTAAAAAGCAAC
>CAMOZY010000086.1 GCA_946631295.1 uncultured Lachnospiraceae bacterium | reverse complement strand
GAAAAAATGCAGTATGGTAAGGAATCTTTAGTATACACAAATGATAAGTGCGTAGGATGCAATAAATGTATAAGTACGTGCAGCTGTATGGGTGCATGTATTTCGACCGAACCTGACGCCAATGGGACATGCAGGATTGAGGTGGATAAGGACAGATGTATCGCCTGCGGTGCATGCTTTGAAGCATGTGAACATCATGCAAGAGAGTTCAGGGATGATACCGAGGAATTCTTTGCAGCACTCAAAAAGGGTGAGAAGATATCCGTTCTGATCGCACCTGCATTTCTTGCAGACTATCCGAGGGAGTATGAGAGAGTTCTCGGAGGACTCAAAAAACTCGGCGTAAGACGCTTTATCAGCGTTTCCTTCGGTGCCGATATCACTACATGGGCTTATATCAACTATATACAGAAGTACGGATATCTGGGCGGAATATCTCAGCCTTGTCCTGCAGTTGTCGGATATATCGAAAGATACCTTCCCGAGCTTCTTCCCAAGCTTTTCCCCGTTCATTCTCCCATGATGTGCGCTGCAATATATGCGCATAAGGAAATGGGTATTACTGACAAGCTTGCATTTATAAGCCCCTGTATTGCCAAGAAGAATGAGATTGCAGATCCCAACACCAAGGGTAATATCACATATAATGTCACCTTTGATCATCTCATGAAATATATGAGGGCTAATAACCTTATGGGGAACCCTGTTAAAGATGAGATTGAATATGGCCTCGGATCAATTTATCCGATGCCCGGAGGACTTAAGGAGAATGTATACTGGCTTCTCGGAAATGATGTCTTTATCCGTCAGATTGAGGGAGAAAGACGTATGTATCATTATCTGAAGGCAAATGCCGACAGGATAAAGGGCGGAAGGACACCGTATCTCTTCATCGATGCTCTTAACTGTGAGAACGGATGTATCTGCGGCACTGCGACCGACCGCTCCATAACCGGTAATGATGATCCTATTTATGCTATCCATGAGATTCAGGAGAAGGCAAAGAATAACGATAAGAAGAGTGCCTGGAGCAGGAATCTGACACCTGAGAAGAGACTTGCCGCACTCAATAAGCAGTTTGAAAAGCTCAGGCTTGATGACTATATCAGAAAATATACCGACAGATCAAAGGAGTGCGCATATAAGATCCCGTCAGAGATGGAACTGAACAGGATCTTCAAGGAGATGAACAAGAATACTGACGCATCAAGACGCATTAACTGTTCATGCTGCGGATATGAAACCTGCCGTGAGATGGCAACAGCTATTTATAATGGATTTAACCATAAGGATAACTGTGTACATTATCTCAAGGATCTTGTCGAGGCAGAGAAGGCTGAAGCTCAGAGAATGGTCGAGCAGGAAAGACAGCTTCTCGGTTCCCGTCAGGAAGAGATGATGCGTACCATTGACCAGATCAATGAGCAGTTCAATACACTCCGTGAATCCATGAGTGAGATGTCCAAGGGTAATACTGCCAATGCATCGGAAAGTTCAGCCATTGCAGGGGACATGACCAATGTTTCCGAATTCTGTACAAGACTGAGTGATTCCATCAGGCATATTACAGAATCCCTGTCCGAACTTAATGAGAATAATGACAGGGTTGTTGATATTGCAAATCAGACCAATCTGCTTGCACTCAATGCTTCCATAGAAGCAGCAAGAGCCGGTGAAGCGGGAAGAGGTTTTGCTGTTGTTGCAAGTGAGATCAATACTCTTGCATCCGATTCCAAGGAAACTGCTGTAAGCAGCGGAGCGGCTAACAAGAGCATTGAAGATGCAATCGATGTGATTGCAAAGGAAACCGAAGAACTCCTTCAGATTGTTGAAGGCGTAAACGGACGTATCACGAATCTTGCGTCATCTGCATCACAGATCTCCGAATCCACCGAACTTGTTTCCAAGACGGTTGAACTCGTCAGAGAAGAGCTTCATGAGCTTGTTGACAGCAGTTCAGACTGATCTGAAATATATTTTTACAGGAGATTAAAAACTGAAAATGAGTACTAAGAAGTCCTTCGGAACAAGAGAGATCGCCACAACAGCGATCCTTCTCGCAATCTGCATCGTGAGCCAGATCTTCAAGAACCTGAGTGTGTTTATCACCGGCCCTATCATCAATACCTGTATCGTCCTTACGGTGCTGCTGGTCAATCTTCCATGCGCGATAGTCCTCAGCATGATCACTCCGATCACAGCTTATTTCATCGCAGCATCACCTGTTATGACAGCCGTTCCCGGCATCATTCCCCTTATAATGGGTGGAAATATCGTTCTTGCAGTCGCAGTACATTTCCTTATGAAGAAGGATGTCTGTGCAGGTGGAAAGACTGCCGGAGGAATAAAGAGTTATGTTAAAGCTTTCCTGTGTGCCCTTGCAAAGGGAATATTCATGGGACTTACAATATCTCTCTGGCTGCTTCCTTCATTTATTCCGGAAGCAAGCCCTCTCAGAGCCAAGATGTCTACATTCCAGATGATGTTCTCTGTAGTACAGTTTGCTACCGCACTTATCGGATTTGTATATGTATTCATTCTCTGGCCTGCACTTTTCAAGCTTAACAAAGACAATAAGTGATCACCTGATTTAACCTGAAGTTTATTCTTTGGATTTTTACCGGGAGGCAGGATGCTCAGTTTCAAATGTAAAAACTGTGGCGGTGAAATGTCTGTTGACAGCAGCGGCAGTCTGGTATGTGAGTACTGCGGAAGCAATTCTTTTTTTGCAGACAGTGAACTGACCGGATACATGGAATTCAGGAAGCAGATGCTGAATTACCTTAAGGGTGTTCATGATACGAAAGCTGACGCAAAAAAGGACGAAGGCTCGCTTTGGTCCCATGCCGAAGAGGCATATTTTGATACGGCTGATGGTGAAAGGATAACTGTCCGTTATCTGTATTTCTACGAGGATGAAGCCGGAAGCGTTTATCTGACAAGAAAGAATGCCATCTTTGTTTACAGCGGTGACAAAAAAACATATGCTGACAAGGTTCTCTGGAGCATTAAGGCATTATCTTTTCCTCCCGCTGATGTTAAGGGGCTTACAGACTGTTTTCCGAAGCTGAACGGAAGATATGAACTTGCTGATGGCGGAGTGATGCTTGCTTTTACCAGAAGCGAGAACCTCTTTCCGCTTGCCATGTTTGGAAGTCTTGAGCCGGAACATGTCGCATGGATCATATCAAGACTTGAGAATATATGCTGTGTGCTTACATATAGCGAACTGGTTCATGGCGGCATCTCGGAAAATTCCGTATGGATCAATCCCTTCAATCATCATGCGGTACTGATGGGGCACTGGCAGAGTGCTATGAGGACCGGAATATCGGAGATGAAGGAAAATGAACTTGCTGATCTGTCTGATATCCGTAAGACCGCTGACAGGTGTCTTGGAAATCACAGAGATGAAGCACCTTCTGAAATGATGGAATTTCTTAAGGGTAAGCCATCACAGGATGCATATTCCGATTTTGAAAAATGGGATCATGTAATAGATAACGGATTCGGCGGAAGACGCTTTGCAAAGTTCGATATTAATTTCTGATCTGAGCAATACTTTTTCAGGAGGATACTATGGGAAGAGGAAGTTATACCGCAGCTGACTGGAACAAGCTTAAGAACAGCAGAAATCTGAGCAATGCCAGAGATGAAAAAGAGATATTCAAAAGCAGGACCTGCGATCCGAGGTTTGATCCGAAGTTTATCCAGAACAGGGAAGCAAGGGATTCAGAAGATCATCCGGAATCACTTCCGATAATCATCGGCCTTGATGTGACTGCATCCATGGGATATCTTGCGGATAAGGTCGCAAAGGAATCTCTTAATGAGACCATGATGAAGCTGTATTCCACCAATGCTGTCAAGGACCCTGCACTTATGTTTGCGGCATATGGAGATGCCAATGATCAATATCCTCTTCAGGTTACTCAGTTTGAATCGGATATCCGCATAGCAGAACAGCTTCTTGATCTGTGGCTTGAAAACGGCGGAAGAGGAATGGTACTTCTCAATCTGTTATGGTATTTTGCTGCAAAGCATACACTTCTTGATAATTATGAGAAGAGACATAAGAAGGGCTTTATCTTTACCATAGGCGATGATGCAGACTGCCGTAATGACAGTGAGTATAAGGTTCTGACAACGCTTTATCCCGGGATTCTCGGAGAGAAGGTTGAAATGACTGTTCCCGAGATGCTCAGTGCTGCAGAGGAAAAATTCGAGGTTTTCCATCTTTTTCTCAGCGATACCCTTGTTAAGGCACCCAGAATAGTAAAACTTCTTCCGGGACATACAATGGTCATCAGGACTGATGAAATTGATAATATTCCCGAACTGATAATAAGCACCATTCAGATGACTAACGGAATGAGCATGGACGATGCACTGAAACAGTGGCCCGAAATGAAGCAGCCTGTGCTCAGAAGAGCTTTGAATGAACTTAATCTGAAGAATGAGAAGGGATTAGTCTTTTGAGCACGCAGATAATACGTGCGATAATTGGAAAAGGATTCGGAGATGAGGGAAAGGGACTTGCCACGGATTATTTTTGCGGTATCCATCCCGGAAGTCTTGTTGTAAAGCATAATGGAGGAGCCCAGGCCGGGCATACGGTGGAATGCGAAGGAAAAAGATTTGTATTTCATCAGCTGTCGGCGGGCTCTTTTCATAATGCGGATACATTCTGGGCTGACAGTTATTACCCGGATCTTTATAAGATTAGCGAGGAAGCTGAGGAATTCAGGAAGATCTGCAGCTTTGTTCCGAAGATATACTGTGATCCTGACACATGTGTCACTTTGATCGATGATGTGATCACTAATATGCTCATAGAGTTGATCCGCGGGGACGGCAGGCATGGAAGCTGCGGTATGGGGATCAATGAATGTGATCTGAGGACAAAGGCAGGATATGGGATAAAAGTATCAGATCTGTTTTCAATGGATGTATCCGGGGCGGTCAGAAGGATTTCAGAGATACGTAAAGAGTATGGTCTCAGAAGGCTTGATGAACTTGGAATTTCCGGAACAGCCCTAATTTCCGGGGAAATGCAGGAGCTGTATGATATGCTTTCATCAGATACTGTGGTGACAGGCTTTGCAGATGAGATCCTGAGAAATGCGGAAAAGTATGTGACCGTATGTGATGATGTGGAGGAGCTTTTCAAAAGATATGAACATATAGTATTCGAAAACGGACAGGGACTTTTGCTTGATTCGGAAAATACAGAATATGCACCTCATGTAACCGCATCCCGTACAGGTCTTTATAATCCGTGCAGGATACTTTCAAGGTATGGATTGAGGCTTGATGAAGCCGTTTATGTAAGCAGGACGTATGTGACAAGGCATGGCGCAGGTAAGCTGCCATATGAATGCGATAAGCATGATCTTGGGATCATATCGGATGATGCGACGAATATTCCTAATCCCTGGCAGGGCAGTATCAGATACGCAAGACACGGTAATATAAATGAATTCCTTGAACCTGTAAGAAATGATATTACCGGACACGATAAAACGGAAATAAAAACAAAGCTTTTTATCACTCATATAAATGAGACTGATAATATGATTAAAATGTCAGGCGGTGATATAAGCGTAGATGAATTCTGCGGATGCTGGGAAGTAAGAGATGTTTTTGACGGATTTTTCCTGTCATCATCATGTGACGGAAGCCCTGAAAATGTAAGGGTGGTATAGGAAAAGGCCGAAATTATTCTGAATGAAAAATGCCCGGAAAATAGAAAATGCCTGAAAAACAGAAAATGTCTGGAAAAATACGGAAAAATAAAAACTCCGGAGTTATCATTGGTCAGCTGATAGCTCCGGAATTTTTTTTGAGATATTCAGAGTAAGTTTTTTAGATTAAGTTTCTTTTATCAGAGAACGCCTTCACATATAGGGCATTTTCCGCCTACAGGTGTCATGACTGCATCGCAGAAAGGACATGTCATCTGCGCACCTGCTGTGACTGCACCTGCCATTGCTGCTGCGGCGGGAGCGGCTGAGGGTGATGCTGCCTGCTGCATCTGCTGAGCCAGTGTCTGCGGATCATATGCCTGCTGCATACCGGGCTGTTGTCCAAATCCCTGCTGCATCTGAGGCTGACCATA
>CAMOZY010000085.1 GCA_946631295.1 uncultured Lachnospiraceae bacterium | reverse complement strand
AGGGTGGGTAGAGGGACTCGAACCCTCGACCTTCAGAACCACAATCTGACGCGCTAACCAACTGTGCTACACCCACCACGAACGTGCCCGAAGGGATTCGAACCCCCGACCCACGGCTTAGAAGGCCGTTGCTCTATCCAGCTGAGCTACGGACACAAAACAGACAACGATTATATTAACCAAATTCATCGTCTGTGTCAAGGAAAATTTCTATTTTATATTGTTTGCGTTTTCATCATATATGGTATTCCATACAGCCTCATCTCTGCCACCCTTGGAAGCAGGAGAAGCACTCTGGGGAACATCCGCAGAATTCTGTCCGTAAGGATTCTGAACCGAACCCTGATTCTGTCCATAAGCACTCTGCGCAGTGCCCGTATTATTTTGCCCGTAGGCGTTCTGATAATACTGTGTTCCATTCTGACCATATGCATTCTGTCCATACGGCGAATTCTGTGACCCATAAGGATTATTCTGAGTGCCATAGACATTCTGACCATATGATGCATTCTGAGAGCCGTACGCACTGTTCTGAGGTCCGTAGGGATTGCTCTGTGCATAAGGGTTCTGTGCACTGTAAACGCTGCTCTGCCCATACGTCTTCTGTGAACCGTAAGGATCATATGCAGGCTGTGCATATCCGTCTCGATTCTGACCTGCTCCCGAGGGGATCTGTCCCGGAAGAAGTCCTGAAGGAAGTCTGTCCTTGAAATGGATCTTGCCTGAACATCCGATGATCATATAGAAAACTCCTGGGAGCAAGATAAGTCCAACCACCCACAGGCCGTTTAAATGGAAATTCTGTACAAGCTTAATATTCCTTGCAATTGTCAGGATAAATATCAATATGGCCACAACAATAAAGATCAGTACCGCTACTCCGCATGCTTCCTTGATCATCTCATAATCCGAATGTCCGGAAATTCCTGCGGCAAATGCTGCGAACAAGAAAATGAATAATGCAATCAAATCGATGAAATATATTATCGATAATGCAAGATACGGCCAATACCAGTTCTTCATGTCGGATATCTTGAAGAGCAGATACTTATTGTAAAATGGAATGATTGCACCCCATTCATTCTCGCCGGCCTTATAATACATCTTCCAAAGACCTATCACGGAAAGGATGGCCAGGGCAATCTTGATGATATTACTCAGCCAGGTAAACATCGAATATCCGGCAGTCCCTAATGTCGCGATTACCTCAAAGATATCTTCTGCATTACTGAGATTGCTTAACTGATTAAACATTAATTCTCTCCTCTAAGAAACATATCGCAAAGCGACACACGGGCTTATCACACAATGAAATAGTAAATGATATATCCCGCAACAAGTATCCAGAAAATGGTTGCAAAAGGCTGCTTGAATATAAAACCGATTATCTTAAAAGGAAGCTTTATAGCAAGTCCAAGGAGCTTGAGAAGCACCCATATAACAGCAAGTAATATTATTATGATAAGCAGAGTAAACATCGCAGATTACCTCCTTCATAAAGTGTCTTTAACTTGAAAATGATGATATCATACGGGGACCGAATAAACAATGACCCGCCCCGTCGGGGCAGGTCATCACTTATCACTCTTTATATGCAAGGAACACATCATCGATGGTTCCCCAGCCACCCGCGGCACCTTTAACTTCGATTGTCACGGTAACTGTATCTCCGGCTGATACAGTGAAAACAGGAGGAGCAGTTTCAACATAATAACCCGTTTCTTTCCAGCTCTGCCATCCCGTAAGTGTGACAGATCCTTCATAGGTCTGACCGGTCGCTTCATTCTTTACTACAAGCTTCACAACATGACCGTCTCCGAGATCACCACCCTGCGCCTTCATTGAAAAGACAAGTTCACCGTCACGGTCTGCCTTTACACTCTGCGATGCAGTAAAACTTACTGCTCCCTCATCCCAGAAGTGAAGCGCATAGTCCCCGCGATAAGGATCATCTCTCGTGACGCCTGCCATGGGATTGCTTATATCCCATCCTGTATTGTCACCCTTTTCAAAATCTCCGTTAGTCAGAATATTATGAGGCAGGACATTTACCTTGAGCATTACTCTTCTCGGAGTTCCGTCACTTCCGGGGATCTCATCCGTGATCGTACAGTGAACTGTATATTCTCCGACCGCCGTAAGTTTCGACAGTTCATCTTCATCCCACTCGACATTAAAAGTTAATCTCTGCTTATTATCAAGCTCACCTCTTACCGTCATCGGAAGATAATCATAAACATCCTCGCCTATCTCTATAGAAATCGGAGCAGGCATTATCACCTGTGAAAGAGTAAGTCCCTCAGCCTCGTGACCTTCTCTCATATATCTGAATGTATTGAGTGAATCCAGCGGATATCCCGCAAAATCAAACAGAGCCTGATTGTCCACCGCGCTTCCGCCATAGTACACTCCGGCATCCGCAGGATCATAAACAGATGCATAACTTGAAGCCCATCCGGATCCGAACTTCTCCCAGTTTTTCCTGTTGGAATCAAGTACCTTATCCGCATCGGATCCCTTGACATTGTAATACTGTACGGGTATCCATGCAGGTTCCCAGTAAAGCATTCCGAGTGCGGCATCACCTACATTTGCTATAGCCTGTGTGACAGAAGCTATCTCATCAGCCTGTCCCTGTACGCTGAAGCTGTAAAAAGGATCTGCAGAGTTGCTTTCATGCGATACGGTATTGCCACTTCCGTCTCCGTCTTCAAGCGTATATGCCCATGATGTCTCAAGGACCATTACACGCTTGCCGGTGATATCCGCAATCTCTGCCATCACTTCCGTAAGGTTCTCCAGCGTTCCGTGCCAGTACGGATAATATGAGGTTCCGAAGACATCATAATCAACATTACAGTCTGTAAGATGTCTTGCATATGTAACATAGTCATGCTCGGGATTCGAAAAATGAACCGCAACCAGCGCATCCGGAAAAACAGATCTCACTGCCCTGCTTCCCGCATTGTACAGCTCACACTTTTCAGTCCAGCCCTTTTCACCGCTCATGCCGTTATCGGTCTCATTACCAACCGAAACCATTGTGACATTGACTCCGGCATCCTTAAGTGCAGTCAGAGATTCTACGGTATAGCTTTCAAGTGCTGCCGCCTTCTCTTCATCAGACATGAGCATCCATGCCTTCGGAGTCATCTGCTTATTGGGATCAGCCCAGAAATCCGAATAATGATAATCTATCATTACCTGAAGTCCCGCAGCGGTGGCGCTCTTTCCCATTGTCACGGCAGCATTCGTATCACAGTTTCCTCCGCCGTATCCTCTGCCCTTTTCATCATAAGGATCATTCCAAACCCTGAACCTTACGATGTCCATTCCGCTTTCTTTTAACAGACTGAAGAATCCGTCCATATCGACCTTATTGCCGTTAAAGTCATAATATGCGGCACCGCTTTTATCGATTGACAGATAAGAGCTGACATCCGCACCCATAAGAAAATCGGATGTCAGGTTCTCAATCCTGCTGACGGATACGGATATATCCCTTGATGACGTATCGAGCAATTCTGCACACTTCGGTTCCGATGAAGATCCTCCGCATGCGCTCAAAAGAAGTGCGGCAGATACTGCAAGAGATGCCATCTTCGTAAATGTTTTCTTTTTACAGAACATACATAACCCCCATTTTCAAAAAAGGCCGTACGAATAACCGTACGGCCTTAAGATCAAAACATCAGCCCTTGACTGCTCCGCCTGTAACTCCTTCAACATAATACTTCTGGAGCATTAGGAACAGGATCGTTACCGGGATTGCAACAAGTATTCCGCCTGCACAGAATCTGGTGAAAAATCCCTGATAGTCATTGGTCCAGACCCAGTTCTGCAGCGAGACTGCAACGTTATAACTGTTAGTGTGACCGAATGCAACATAGGATGCAAATACATAATCGCACCACGGAGCCATAAATGCAACCAGTGCGGTGTAGATTATGATGGGCTTGGACAAAGGCACGATCATATTAATAAGGATCTGTGCTCTGGTAGCTCCGTCAATCCTTGCAGCTTCATCGAGAGATTTCGGAATCGTATCAAAATATCCCTTACATACGTAATATCCCATCCCGGAGCTTGCAATACCTATCAGAATAAGTCCGGGAACGGCACCTGCCTGAGTAAGTCCGAGAAGCTTAAGAAGGAAATACAGACAGATCATGGTCAAAAATCCCGGGAACATGCCTAGGATCAGCCAGGTCCTCATGAGGAATGACCTTCCGGCAAATCTCATTCTCGAAAGCGCATAGCTTACACACACGACCACTACTGTCTGACCTGCAGTCACGCAGAGTGCGATGATCAAAGTATTAAGATACCATCTTATGAATTTGCACTCACCCGAAAAGAGATAGATGTATGAATCCAGTGAGAACTTTTTCGGAACAAGATATCCTACCATTCCTCCGAATTCCGTAACGTAAGACCTGAATGACTGAAGAACCAGTCCCACGAACGGAAACAGCCATATCACACTGATAATGATCAGAACCACATATGTAAAGAAATTACCTATTTTCCTTTTCTTACTCATCACTGGAAGCCCTCCTCATCCTTAACAGAAGGCAGCATTCCGTATACAGCAAGTGAAATGACAGCCGTGACAATAAATACCATGATACCGATGACCGCCGCTATCTTGTAATCATTATTGGTTACCGTTACGGTATACAGCCATGTAACAAGAAGGTCGGTGGCACCTGCTCCGTCCGAAAGAGACATGCTCTTTGGCTGTCCCTTGTTGAGCAGATAGATGACGTTGAAGTTGTTCAGGTTGCCCGTAAAGCTTGTAAGAAGGAAGGGACCTGTAACGAAGAGCATGTACGGAAGAGTGATCTTTCTGAACATCTGGAACGAATTCGCTCCGTCTATCCTTGCAGATTCATAGAGATCCGCCGGAATGTTCATGAGAAGTCCCGTAGCGATCAGCATCATATAAGGAATACCGACCCACAGATTGATCAGTATGATCAGCACCCTTGCATAGTTTGCATTGGTCCAGAACGGAATCGCTCTCTGTATGATGCCGTGATCCATCAGGAAAAGATTGATAAGACCGTCTGCCGCAAACAGCTTGCCGATATACAAAAGGCTTACGATCTGAGGAACAGCGATGGTCATGACGAGGATCGTTCTCCAGAGCTTCTTGAACTTAATACCGTTTCTGTTGATCAGTATCGCTACGCCCATTCCCAGGAAATAGTTGAGGAAGGTTGCGAAGAATGCCCAGCAGAGCGTCCATCCGAGAACCTTGAAGAATGTGGACCCGAGACCTGTACTTCCGAAGTTGAAGATCTTGCTGAAGTTCTCAAATCCCACCCAGGTAAAAAGTGCTGCGGGCGGTGTGTGATCCTTATCGTAATTAGTAAATGCGATACAGATCATAAAGAGTATGGGCAGGACGGTAAATACAAAGATACCTATTACAGGTATTGTAAGAAGGGTCTGTGCAAAATTCTTATCGAAAAGATTGTGCCAGTCTTCCTTGTTGGTAGGAAGCTTCCTACCCTCAGCAAGCCTCTTTTCACATTTATAACTGTCTCTGAGATTCATGCTCCACAGAACTAAAAGTGCAATGAATGCAAGTATGACAAGAATTCCGTAAAGCAGAATAAAGAAGGAATTATCACCGTATGAAATGGTACCGTCGGAATTATAGCCTCCGCTTGAAGTTCCGAGAGTACCGAACTTTGAAATATACCGCCAGCCGAAACCGAATATCACCCAGATAAGAGCGGCTTCGCCTGCAAGGAATGCAAAGCCTCTCAGAAACTGCTTCCTGAGAATGTGAGCAAACCCGAAAATAACCATTGAAACCTTAGTCTTCCAGCTTCCCTTTGCAATCGACTCCCCGAGATTACCAAGACCGCTGGCAAAACTCTTTGAAGCATCCTTGAGTGCTTTTATATTTTTTTGAAAACTACGCATGAAACAGACCTCCGTAGAAAAGACCGGTCATTTTTCCAAAAGAGGCAGGGAGCCAAGCGGTCCCCTGCCCCGAATCAATTCTTACTGACTTGAATTACTGAGCGTAGCTTACGCAGGTATCCTGGAAATCCTGAAGTACCTGAAGAAGCTCTGCATCGGTTGCCTTATCGTAGTCACCTGCGATGATGCTGTCACCAAGTGCGGTAGCAAGTGACCAGTAGTCGCCGGGATACTGTCCCTGAGGAACAGTGTAAGCAAGCTGCTGACCAAGAGCTGAAAGTGCTGCATCGTTGGTGATCTTGTCGGACTGCTGAGCGGAAAGGTTTGAAGGGCCCCAGCCTACTTCATCGTAACGTGCAAGCTGTACATCTGCAGATGAGAGATACTGAGCGATTGCCTTACAAGCATCGAGCTTATCCTTATCTGTCTGAGGCTTAACACCGAGAAGCTTGAATCCGCCAAAG
>CAMOZY010000084.1 GCA_946631295.1 uncultured Lachnospiraceae bacterium | reverse complement strand
CATCCTGACAGCTGGGCTTATGAACAGTTCAAGAACGTTGATGCAGCTCCTGATAAAACATTTGATACCATCCGTAGCGTTCTGGTATCCAAGTTCTCTAATTACAGCACTAAGGAAATAGACGAAATGACATCTTCCAATGATATTGATTTTTCAGAACTTTCCGGGAAGAAAAGCATCATATTTGTTATTCAGAGCGACCACGACAGAGCTATGGACGGGCTTGTAAATCTCTTCTTCTCTCAGGCGATAGACGGATTTATCAAAAGTGCAGATACATATCCAAGCCAGCGTCTTCCGATACCTGTAAGATTCTTTTTGGATGATTATGGCGCTACTACCGTGATCGATAACCTTGATGCGATGATCTCGACGATCCGTTCACGCGGAATCTCAGTAGTCCTAATTCTTCAGTCGGAAGCGCAGTTGTTAAAGGCCGGTTATGGCGAAAACAAGACTATCATTTCAAATTGCGATACTTATATTTATACAGGCGGCAACGATATTGAAACAGCACGTGCAGTAAGCACCCGCTGCAACAAACCGCTTCAACAGGTGCTTTATATGCCGGTTGGTTATTGCTGGGTGTTCACCAGAGGAAGTAAACCGGTATTTACACAGCTGGCTGACAGACAGGATGTTCCGGAGCGCTATGAAATGCTTCCCATTCCTGCTGCAAAAGAACCCGAAATGAAGCCTTGTACTTCAGAAGTAACACTGGATGATTTTATGGAACTTATAGAGTCTGCTGATTTTCCGTGATTCTCTGGGGACAAGCTTGTCCCTGGAGGCATAGGCAAAACATTATTCAATGAAAAGGAGTAATCACAATGGAAAAAGAAGAATTATTACAGAAAATCAACGAATCTGTACCCTTTATGTCAGAATTAGCAAAAGCCGAGGGTTTCATCGAAGATTATCCAAAGGTAAAAAGCAAGGCATATAAATGGATAGCTATATCACTTTAGCCAGCGAGCCTCGGTATTATGGTTTTCATCGGATTTCTTACCGCAACGGAAGATAAGCTGAAGTTATTCCTCGTTACTTTGATACTGTTCGTTCCGACAGCATTGGCAATCATCGCATTCATAAAGAAAAGGCAAAATTACGATGATGCTGTAAAAAAGATAAAGGATATTGAGAACAATCCAACACTGTCCTGGCTTCCAGTCAGTTATAGGAACATCTATGCTTTTTCGTATATCTCTGATTGCATTACCTCTGGCAGAGCAGATACACTGAAAGAAGCTTTAAACGACTTCGAATCGTACCGGAATAACCTTATACTTTCAGCAAGCTTAAATCGTCCCCTTTCATAATTACATATTTATGTTTCATAAGAAAATCCCTCATAAGACTTCTAAACAGCCCTATGAGGGATAGCGTTTGGGGAATTGGAGTACCCTGGATAATTTTGCTCTGGGAAGCGTATAATAGATATGAAGATGCATATAAAATTTTCTTAAATGGTTTCCCGGATTTTAAGGAGGATATATGTCGACTCGGGATGAAAGAATACAGGTATTTGAAGATACTTTAAATTGGATCAAGAGTGATTCGGATCTTTCTGCATCTGTTGATGCGGCTAAGAAGAATACCACTGTCTACTATGAGGATGATTATCCTGTTTTTGATGCATCACAGATTAGGAATATGAATATAACCGTATCCGGTGACAGAAGTTATCAGGCGGCTATGAGGCTTCATAAAGAAAATCCCGGAGCGAAGATCGCAGTAATGAATTTCGCCAATGCATTTCATGCGGGCGGAGGAGTAACAAAGGGATCCGGAGCTCAGGAAGAGTGTCTTTGCAGAACTTCAACACTTTATCCTCTTTTATACAGGAGAACACTGAGAGATTCATTTTATAAGCATCATCAGGATCTGAATACACCCAAGGCATCGGATTCTCTTGTATATACCGAAGGTGTCGTCATCTGCAAAACGGATACGGATCTTCCGGAAAGAATGCCGAAAGAAGACTGGGTATCAGTTGATGTCATTACAATCGCTGCTCCGGATCTGAGGAGTAAATCGAATCAACATGCTGAACTTGTGGGAAACGGCACATATATGAATGATGCCGAACTTTTCGGGTATCATGTAAAGCGTGCAATACATATGCTGACCTGCGCAGCAGCCAGAAAAGCAGATATCCTTGTTCTTGGAGCATTTGGGTGTGGTGCTTTTGAAAATAATCCCAGGGTTGTTGCAAGAGCATATAGGACTGCTTTAGAGGAATTCCCTAAAGTATTTGATCAGGTTGAGTTTGCAATACTTCTTCCTCCTACAAGAAGCGTAAACTATGATGTTTTTAAGAGTGTATTCGGAAAGTAAAATCATTTGGTTAGGAGTAATTAATGCCATTTCAGATAATCAGAAACGATATAACTAAGATCAAGGCAGATGCAATTGTTAACACTGCGAATCCGAAGCCTGTTTATGGTTCCGGTACTGATGCTGCAATCTATAAGGCTGCAGGGGAGAATGAGCTTCTTGCTGAGCGTGGTAAGATAGGTGATATTGCCCCCGGAGATGTGGCTGTTACTCCTGCGTTCAAGCTTAAGGCTAAGTACATTATTCATACTGTAGGGCCTGCCTGGGTTGATGGTAAGAGTGGTGAGTTTGATATTCTGAGAAGTTGTTACAGTAAGAGCCTGTATAAGGCCGAAGATCTTGGATGTGAGTCGGTTGCTTTTCCGCTTATAGCGACAGGTGTATATGGTTTTCCGAAGGATCAGGCACTGAGGATTGCCATTGACGAGATCAGTTCCTTTCTTATGAAGTCTGATGCCGATATCAGTGTTTATCTGGTGGTATTCGATGATAATGCGTTCAGACTGTCGAAGAACCTCTTTTTCCAGGTGGAATCATATATCACGGATAAGAAGGTTATCAAGGCACATCTCGAAGAGTACGGGATGGAAGAGGCTGAACTTAATTATGCCAGGATATCCTCTGAACGCAGGCGACGGGAAGAGTTTTCGAATCTGTCAGGAAGGCAGCATCATTTGCCAAAAGGATCTTCCGGTAAGACTAAGGCTGTAAGCAAGGTCTTTGATTCGAGCACTTTTGACAGTAAGCAGTATAAGCAGCCTGATAATGATGACAGACCATTCGTACAGTATCTGATGGATCTTCTGAATAAGAAGGGCGTTGATAATTCCATTGTATATAAGAGGTCGAACATAGACAGGAAGACTTTTTCCAAGATCCTGTGTGGCACTACGAAGTCACCTCAGAAGCGGACGATGCTTGGATTGTGTATTGGCCTTAGGCTGACACTTGATGAATCCAGGGAACTTCTTGCAGCTGTTGATATGGCATTTAATCCGCTTGACGACAGAGATAATCTGGTCATTGACTGTATTAATAATGGACAGTATGACATATTCGAGGTCAATACCATGCTGAGTACCTGCGGATTTGAATATCTTGGAAATATGCTTGATCCCGAGCAGGATAAGAAGACTAAGAAAGGGCAGAAATAACGGATTTCTGCTCTTTTTATTTTGTCGCTCTGTGAGCGACACCGGTTAACTTGTTGCATAGTATTCTGTATTCAGAACAAAGAAACGGATGCGGTGCAGGACACCGGGGAAGGCAGGTAAATATGTACGGAGCAATTCTTGGAGATATCGTTGGAAGCAGATTTGAATTTGACAGACCCGGATGGACGAAGGATTTTGAGTTCCTTACTGAGGATAATTGCTGGACCGATGATACTGTTATGACTATCGCTGTGGCAGAGGCTCTTCTCAAGGCAGGTAAGGATGCAGAGATTTCTAAGATCAAGAGGCTGGTCGTTCAGCGTATGCAGGATTGGGGCAGGAGGTATCCTGATGCAGGATATGGCGGAAGGTTTTACGGATGGCTTCGTGAGAAGGATCCGAAGCCTTACGGAAGCTGGGGGAACGGATCTGCCATGAGGGTGTCAGCTGCAGGATGGCTGTATGATTCTCTTGATAGAACGAGGGAGGTTGCCAGGGCTACAGCTGAGGTTACTCATAATCATCCCGAGGGAGTAAAGGGGGCTGAGTGTACCGCTGCGGTGATCTACATGGGAAGGACCGGAGCGACCAAGGAGGAGATTGCTGAATATGTGATCAGGGAGTTTGGGTATGATTTTTCCGAGACTCTGGAGGAGATGAGAGCAAGGCACAGGATGGATGAGAGCTGCATGGATGCTCTTCCCAAGGCACTAAGGAGCTTCATGGACGGGGAGTCTGTGGAAGATGTGATCAGGAATTCTGTATCTCTTGGAGGAGATACCGACACAATTGCTGCAATCGCAGGGGCTATGGCAGAAGGGATGTTCGGGATGGAGACCATTCATAAGGGAAATGTTCTTCTCAGAATTCAGGATGATATGATGGCAGTTATTGATGAATTTGATTTTGCTCTCGGAAGATTCGAGAGGCATACATTGAGCTACCCTTTGGATGAGAACGGGAATTTCATTGATGAAGAGGAAGAAGATGAGGAGGTATAATATGAGTGAGTTTGTAAGACTTGAGTATGATTTTCACTATTCCATGTCTATAATAGGACATAAGATCAAGATATGGGTTAAGGATGGAAAGCTGTATTATTCTAAATTCGTCACTCCTGATGATTTTTCAGGTTCACTTAAGAAATCTGCAGCTGAGGATTTCGATGAGCTGTTCATTGAAGACAGGGTAAGCGAAATGTCTGTAGAGGAATTTGCTGCGAAGCTTGAGAAGGTTAACATCGCTAAGTGGAAGAAGAGATATGAGGACCCCTGCGTATGTGACGGATGGCAGTGGTATGTGGAGTATAAAACTTCAGATGGTACTGTAAAGAGCGAAGGAAGCAATGCCAAACCCGGGAATTGGAGCACGTTCAGAAAGGTGATGGCGGAAGTGGCCGGGGTGTTCTGAAGGGGAGGCTGATATGACTGTAAGGCTTGACAGGATAAAGATTCAGTTGGGAGATATCGTAAAGCTTGATACTGATGCGGTGGTGAATGCAGCTAATTCATATCTTGCCGAGGGAAGTGGAGTGTGTGGTGCTATTTTCCGCACAGCGGGCAGTGCACAGCTTACGAAGGCGTGTGATGCAATAGGAGGATGTGAGACGGGCTCTGCGGTCATTACTCCGGGATTCGGACTTAAGGCAAAGTATATTATCCATGCGGTGGGTCCTGTATGGAGAGGCGGCGATGAGGATGAGTGTGAACTGCTCAGAGGGGCTTATGAAGCATCTCTGAATCTGGCCATGGAAAATGGATGCCATTCTATAGGCTTCCCCCTCATATCAGCAGGAATATATGGATATCCGATGGAAGAGGCATGGGAGATTGCTATAAGGGCGTGTATGGAATTTGTCGAGCACAACAGTGATTATGATCTTGAGATCATATTTACAGTGCTGGATAAGAAAATCCTGATGCTTGGTGAACAGATGCTCAGGGAACTGACTGACTGCAAAGCTGAGAGAATAACTGCCTTTGGTGAAGATGTGATCAAACCGGGAAAGATGGGATGTGATGAACTCTCTGATAAGGGAATGATTACCAGTCTTTCCTATCATTACATGTCCTATATGGGATGTATTGATATGGATATTCATGTCCGGGACGGGAAACTGTTCTATACTTTTTTCGAGATGATAGATCAGTATTCAAAGCGTAAGGAAGAGGTAAGTAAGATTTCACCTGAAGATTTCAATGAGGCGATTGAGAAACTGGGTGTCAGGGATTGGAAGAAGTATTATTCCAAGGGAATTCTTATCAGGGATGGCGGAGACTGGGAACTAATCTTTTCTCTGGATACGGGTAAGAGATACAGGATCGGAGGTAATGCTGCTTTTCCGGAGAATCATAGGGAATTTGAAGATCTGCTGTATAAGGTTGCGGATAGGGAGAGGTTGTAGGAGCAAAATGGCGGATTCGCAGTACATCCGGTAATGAAGTAAGAGTGCAGGGGATAACAATGGGCAGTATCAGTACGGATAACGGTGAAATTTGTTTTCAGTCGAAGGCTGAGGCCTTGGATATCATCAGAGAAATGATTAAGAAAGAAAAGGAAATCTGGGTCAGTGGTGACGAGAAGAATCCCTGCATGGCCATATGCATAAACGGAGAGCATGCTGCCATTACTTATTTTCAGGATGAAGATGGGGATATGTGGCTTTCATATAATGAGGATAATACGGAATCGGTGACATTTACTGCAGGCGGTGAGGAATGGATACCTGATTCGGATGCAGTTATCGGGTTAGATGACGTGATCTTATGTGTGGATGAATTCCTGGATTCATATCAGAGACCGGGATGCATTAAGTGGCAGGAGTTATAAACCCGTAGGAAGAGAAATCTGGTAAGGTTGGTTGTAAAGATGAAAAAAACAATAGCACTTGGAATAAGTATAAGCACCGCAGCACTTTTGATTGCTGCAGTACTGATTATGGTTGTTGTCAGAGGAAGACTTACTGCTTCTACAATGAAGATCAATGAAATAGAAGGCTCTGTCACATTGATCGAAAATAGTGGAGAAGAGTTGATTCCTAATGCAGGAAGAAGACTCCTGGATGGCAATATACT
>CAMOZY010000083.1 GCA_946631295.1 uncultured Lachnospiraceae bacterium | reverse complement strand
TTGTAGGCTTCGGAACCTTCGAGACTTCCAAGAGAGCAGCTCGTAAGGGCAAGAATCCTCAGACCGGTGAGGCTATCAAGATCCCTGCAGCAGTTGTTCCTAAGTTCAAGGCAGGTAAGGCACTTAAGGACGTCGTAAACGGCGCTAAGAAGTAATTCGGTTAACGGATTATAAGATACGGATCAGCCAAGCGCTGATCCGTATTTTTTGGAGAAAAACAATGGAATTTAGTTCACTTGAAGAAGTAAGAGAGTATTTTAAAAACGATCTTTTTGCAACTAATGCCGGAATGCAGGTAGAAGAGTTTTCTGAAGATCATGTTATATGCAGCGTTGAACTTACAAAGGATCATCAGAATGCAAATGGCGGAGTGATGGGAGGTGCCATATTTACTCTCGCAGATCTTGCTTTTGCGGTCATGGTCAACAACATACATAAGCCATCAGTTGCATCACAGGTCAGCATAAATTTCCTTTCCGCACCTAAGGGAAAAAAGCTCTTTGCAAAGGCAGGACTTATGAAGACCGGACGCAGCACATCCGTGGTAAAAGTAGATATATATGATGATACCGCACGCGATGTTGCATGTTTTATAGGAACTGCATTTAAACTGTAAAAAAGCTCCCGGCATATATGTGATCAAACTGATCAGGATTGATAATATTCAGAAAAAAAACATGAAAGAAAAAGAAGATCTCGAACAGGATAAAAAATATGAAAAACTCGGATCGGCTGTGATGGGGATCGCATGGATCCTTTATGCCGTGAAGATCGTTGCTGTAGTATCTTTTGTGGCACTTGTGGTCCTGTGGATCATACATAAGCCTCTGTGGATCGCACCTTTAATCGGTATCGGCGCATATGTTCTGTACAGGATCATATGGAGACTTTTCTGGAAATTTATAAGATGGTCACAGAAGAAGTGATCTGTGACCATCTTAGTGTTTGAATTTTATTGAGCCATATTTTTTATCAATGTAATATGCTTTGTATACGGCTCAGACTTCGTAATCGAAGCAGCTTCTGATGCTTGTATAGGGTCTGACCTTCTCGTTGGCAACCTTTACGTGCTCGGGATGTACTGCATATCCCTTGAGTGCTTCCTCGTTTTCAAAAAGTGAATCGAGCATCAGGTCAGTATTTGAACTGTCAAGCTTCTCAGTATTTACGCGGATCTCAACAATTCCGGGGACTTTATCCTTAAGTCCTTCAAGACCTTCTTTTATTCCGGCTTTGATGTCTGCTTTTTCATCTTCGCTGTATTCTTCCTTAAGAGTCCAGACTATCACATGTCTTACCATAATTGATTCTCCTTTTGATGATTGGATTATTTCTAATGTATTATTTTTTTATATCATTCTTCTTGGATCATTTATATCCAATATTTTTTCCGGTGCTTTTATGATTGTATCATACATAGTCATATGTTAGGAAAGAGTTATTCGTGATGCTGATCATTTCTTCCGCCCGGGAAGAAGCTTTTTCAGAATATCTATATATGCAGATGTCATCTGTGATGGCTTGATTGACGTCGGAAGAATATATCCGATCTCCATGTAATCATCCACCTTCAGAGGCCTTGCAACAATTCCGGGACCATTAAGTTCTTCATTTATCACACCGCTGCAGATGGTATATCCGTCAAGACCGATGAGCATGTTGAAAAGCGTTGCTCTGTCACATACTATAAGCTCCTTGTCACTGTCCAGGGTGCTCAGTATCTCTTCCGAAAAATAGAAAGAGTTATGGTTTCCCTGTTCGTATGAAAGACGGGGATATGGCAGAAGATCCTTTGGAGTAATGGATCTTTTCGAAGCAAGAGGAGAGTTTTTGCCTACGAAGACATGAGGCTTTGCGGTAAAAAGAGGCTCGAATGACAGACCGTTGTCGCGGAGAGTTTTTCTTATTATCACTTCATTGAACTTATTCAGATAAAGTATTCCGATCTCACTTCTCAGATGTGATACATCATCTATGATCTCATATGTCTGAGTTTCCCTCATGTGGAATTCGTATTTATCACCACCGTGTTTTTTAAGAAGCTCCACAAATGCTTCCACAACGAAGGAGTAGTGCTGTGATGATACGGAAAAGCGCATTTTTCCGGCAGCTTTCCCTGTGTATCTTTCATTTATCAGAACACTCTGTTCAAGTATCTGACGCGCATATCCTAAGAATTCATCGCCGTCGGATGTTACCTCGATTCCCTTATTGGAGCGTGAGAAGATGGTGATACCGTATTCTTTTTCAAGTTCATGTATCGCACTTGTAAGGCTTGGCTGTGCGATAAAAAGCCTGTTTGCCGCTTCTGTGATGCTTCCTGTATCCGCAACCGTTACCGCATATTCGAGCTGTTTTAATGTCATGGCCTTAGCTCCTTAAAATAGAATTCTATGACAATATATCATGTGCCATAGAAAAAATCTATGGACAGATACATATTATAGATATTTTACGTAAGGCGCTCCGGAACGTAGACTTGCATAAGAAACAGCTTTAAACATAAGGAGGCTTTACATGAAAACGGCAGTAACGGGATTTCCCAGGATTGGAGAAAAGAGAGAACTCAAATTCGCATCCGAGAAATATTTCAAAAAAGAGATAAGTGCAGATGAACTTGAAAGCACAGCTGCAGAACTCAGGATCAGACATCTGAAACTTCAAAAAAGTGCAGGAATAGATTTCATCCCTTCAAATGATTTTTCTTTTTACGACGGAGTGCTCGATGCAGCTGCCCTTCTTGATATCATTCCCGAGAGATATAAAAAGCTTGGACTTTCAGATCTTGATACTTATTTTGCAATGGCAAGAGGATATCAGGGTGAAAAGGGTGATGTCAGGGCCCTTGCAATGAAGAAGTGGTTCAATACGAACTATCACTATATTGTTCCTGAGATAGAAGACGGAACAAAGATCGCGCTTAATGGAACCAAGCCTTTTGATGAATATAAGGAAGCAGCAGGGGAAGGCATTGAGACGGTTCCTGTTCTGACCGGTCCCTTTACACTTCTTACTCTCTGCAGATATACGGGAAGCACCGGGAGAAAAGATTATCTTGAGCAGACAGTAAAGGCATATAAGGAGATAATCTCCGGACTTGGTAAGCTTGGAGCAAAGTGGGTCCGCATAAACGAGCCTTCACTTGTCAAGGATCTTGATGAAGATAACATTAAGTTCTTTGATGATATTTATACTGCGCTTCTTGCGGACAAGGGTGATGTTAAGATACTTCTTCAGACATTTTTCGGAGATGTGCGCGATATATATTCTGAAGTTACAAAGCTTGAATTTGACGGAATAGGACTCGATTTTATCGAGGGAAGAAAGACAGCTGAACTTATAGAAAAGAACGGATTTCCAAAGGATAAGGTACTTTTTGCCGGACTTGTAAACGGTAAGAATATCTGGAGAAATGATTATTCAAAGACTCTCGGAATTCTTGATGATCTGAAGAAAAAAGGACTGAATATCGTACTGTCCACTTCATGTTCTCTTCAGCATGTTCCCTACAGTCTTTCTTTTGAAGCAAAGCTTCCTGATGATAAGAAAAAATATTTTGCGTATGCACAGGAAAAACTCTCTGAGCTTAACGAACTTGGAAAACTTGCAGACAGCGCATCCTGCGAAGGTGATGAAGCATTCCGCAAAAACAGAGAGCTGTTTGAAACAGAAAGAGACTGCAGGGATGAATCCGTTCAGAAGAGACTTGGGGAAGTTAAGGAATCTGATTACACAAGACTTCCTGACAGACAGACACGCCAGAAGCTTCAGAAGGACAGATTTGGTCTTCCTCTTTTCCCTACGACTACTATAGGATCATTTCCTCAGACAGCGGATGTTAAGAAGAACAGATCCCTTTTCAGAAAGGGTGAGATAACAAAAGAGCAGTATGTTGCGTTCAACAAAGAGAAGATAGAAAGAGTCATCAGATGGCAGGAGAGCGTCGGCCTTGACGTGCTTGTACATGGTGAATACGAAAGAAACGACATGGTTGAATATTTCGGTGAATCTCTTGAGGGCTATCTTTTCACGGAGAATGCATGGGTGCAGTCCTATGGAACAAGATGTGTAAAGCCTCCCGTTATCTGGGGCGATGTCAGCAGGAAAAAGCCCATTACTGTCGAGTGGTCCGTCTATGCACAGTCACTTACCGACAAGCCCGTCAAGGGAATGCTCACAGGTCCTGTAACGATCCTCAACTGGTCATTCCCCAGAGAGGATATAAGCATCAGTGAATCAATCTCACAGATAGCACTTGCCATCCGCGATGAGGTTCTTGATCTTGAGAAGAACGGTATCAGTATCATTCAGATTGACGAAGCTGCACTCAGGGAAAAGCTTCCTCTCCGCAGATCGGACTGGTACAGTGAATATCTTGATTTTGCGATTCCCGCATTCAGACTTGTGCACAGCGGAGTAAAGCCTGAGACACAGATCCACACTCATATGTGTTACAGCGAGTTTACAGATATCATTCCTGCAATCGACAACATGGATGCTGATGTTATAACCTTCGAGGCATCAAGATCCGATCTCCAGATTCTTGATTCGCTGAAGGAATGCAATTTCGAAACAGAGGTGGGACCGGGTGTTTACGATATTCATTCACCCAGAGTTCCTTCCGTAGATGAGATAGTTTCTGCCGTCAGGAAGATGAGAGAAAAGATCAGTGATGAGAAGATCTGGATCAATCCTGACTGCGGACTTAAGACAAGAGGCGAGGAAGAGACGATAAAGAGCATCGAAAATCTCGTCAAAGCTGCGGAGGAGATCCGCAAAGAGGCTGCCAGATAATGAAGATCTCGGATGCATATAAAAAGGGCGGGAAGACTCTTTCTTTTGAAATCTTCCCACCCAAAAAAGATGAAGAACTGAAAAATATCGACGGAACGCTTGAAGTGCTGACTGAATTAAAGCCTGATTTCATAAGCGTTACGTTTGGTGCGGGCGGGAGCGGTAACTGTAATAAGACTATAGAACTTGCTAAGAAGATCAAGGAAAAGTACAATGTCGAACCCGTGGTTCATCTTACATGTCTTCATTACACGAGGGATGAGATAGATGAATTTGCAAGGATCCTCGGGGATTCAGGAATAGAGAACATCCTTGCTCTTCGCGGCGATGTACGTGAGGACGTTCCGGAAAAGAATGATTTTACGCATTCATCCGATCTTGCATCGTATCTTAAATCCAATTATGATTTCTGCGTTCTCGGAGCATGTTATCCGGAGTGTCATCCCGAATCCAGGGATATGCTTGATGAGATGAAGCATCTGAGAATGAAGGTTGATTCGGGAGAGGAGATACTTCTGTCACAGCTTTTCTTCGACAATGACAAGTTCTACAGCTTCAGGGAAAAGTGCAGGATCGCAGGGATAGGAGTGCCGATCATTCCCGGCATCATGCCCGTTGTAAAGGCTGCTCAGATAAAGAGAATGATCTCGATGTGCAGGGCAACTTTTCCCGAGAGATTTCGCAGGATAGTGGACAGATACGAGGACCGTCCTGAGAGTCTCTTCGATGCTGGAATGTCATTTGCGATAAGTCAGGTGATAGATCTTCTTGCAAGCGGAACTGAAGGGATCCATCTTTATACGATGAACAATCCCGTGATAGCAAGAAGAATGTGTGAGAGCATAAGAAACATAGTATAAGAAACTTTTTATATATTTTTATACTTCCGCAAAAAACGAATAGATGATCAGGAGCGTTGAACTGATGAGGATTCCGCCGATGATATCTGAAAACCAGTGTACTCCGCAGACAAGTCTTCCGATAACGCATACAGCCATCAGTACTGCGCAGATTACTTTTAACGGAAGAATGAATTTTTCATATTTGGTATCTTCAAGAAAGTATCCGATCAGATAGAAGGTGCTGCCAAGAACAACTATAGACAGCATTGTGTGTGAGGAAGGGTATGATGCCTCAACCTCTGTATCACCCGGCATTATGATCGGTCTGTAATTGACTACGAACTTTTCAAATACCACATAGAGTATGATGGTCAGTACATACAGAAAGCCTGTGGCAAAGATGGTTTTATCAACTGCATTGATATCGCCTTCCTTTATCCACTGGACTGCACCGACACATGCCCAGAAAGCGCAGATGGCAAGTGACAGATATCCGATGATCTCGGTTATCATATAAGGAACTGTGAAGTATCCCGTTTCACCGTAATGCCAGATATTTCTGAACCACATGTTGACGGTTGATAATCCGACCTCTGTGCCCTGCGGTCCGACAGCTGCCACATCTGTCATTTTGACAAGCATTGTCCATGCAATGCACCATAAAAACAGGAATGGAAGAAGCATTCTTCTATGATCACGACTCATGTTATAACATCCTTTTCTGAATATATTTACGAAACTATATAATAATCCACTATCCGGAAAAACACAAAAAAATGGCCATTTAGGGCAAAAAACAGCGGAAAAACTGTTGAAAAGCCCTTTATCTAGTGGTAGTATTACATTGTTCCAACTAAAACCTACAATATGTTGAGAGGTGATATTATGAACAAAACAGAACTTATTGAAGCAATGGCTAAAGAAACCGGACTTTCCAAGGCTCAGACCGAGAAGGCTCTCAAGGCTTTCACCGCTACTGTAACCAAGGAGCTCAAGAAGAAGGGTAAGGTCCAGCTCGTAGGCTTCGGAACCTTCGAGACCTCCAAGAGAAAGGCTCGTAAGGGCAAGAATCCTCAGACCGGCGAAGCTATCAAGATCCCTGCAGCAGTTGTTCCCAAGTTCAAGGCAGGCAAGGCTCTTAAGGATGTCGTAAACGGCGCTAAGAAGTAATTGCTAAATGAATTCATAAAAAGGGTGAGGACATCAGTCCCCACCCTTTTTGCATAAATGGATTTTCTGAGGGTCAGATATTTTTTCCAGCACAATTATCGGGAAGTTAATAAACAATGATGGCGTAAACCTACTGTCAGTTGGAAATAGTAAGAGAACTCCCTGATAAGAAT
>CAMOZY010000082.1 GCA_946631295.1 uncultured Lachnospiraceae bacterium | reverse complement strand
ATCCAAATTCATCAGCTACCGTTTTGAAGCTATTTCTTATAATATCTACACATACAGGAACATCGTCCCTTTTAACTTCTCTAATCATTTTTCTTATTCCCCATTCTTTCTAACATCTATGTGTATCCGGTTATACTTCATATCTTTTTCTTTTCCATGACGATCGGATATCCGGAACCCAGCAATCTCATCACCGATGACTTGTTTTCTTTTATCCGGACAAAGCTGTTCTTTTCATAGAAACCGATCGCATTTTCATTATCGGAAAAAACTTCCACAATGACAGAATCGTAATCACCGAATGAACAGGCTGCGTTTATGAGTGCTGTTCCTATTCCTTTTTTCCAGCATCCGGGATCCGTGAATTCCTTTGCCAGCATCATCATTGCCATTTTGTTTAATCTTTGTAATATTTCGCCTGAGCTTCGAACATCTCAGCATAGATTCCGCCATCTATCTTCTCAAGTTCGGCATGTGTTCCGTATTCGGCTATATGTCCATCCGAGAACACTGCTATCCTGTCGCAGAACTGACAGCTGGAAAGTCTGTGAGAAATATAGAATGCAGATTTTCCTCCGACAAGCGAATTAAACTGCTTATATATCTCATACTCAGCGATTGGATCAAGTGCCGCAGTAGGCTCGTCAAGGATAACAACCGGAGCATCCTTGCATAAAGCTCTGGCAATGGCAATCTTCTGCTGCTCTCCTCCCGAAGGCTCGACACCCTCTTCATCAAAGAACTTGAAAATATTGGTATCTGTTCCTTTATCAAGACCCTCAACAAAATCATGTAGTCCCACCCTGTCGGTAAGCGCGGTGATATCAGGGCAATCTCTCGTAAATGAAATGTTTTCCTTTACTGAAAAAGCAAAAAGTTTAAAATCCTGGAACACTGGTGCAAATTGTTCCATATACTGTGCATAATCATATTCCCTGATATCAACACCATCTACAAGTATCTCTCCTTCAGTCGGATCATACAGCCTGCAGAGAAGTTTGATGAATGTTGTTTTTCCAGCGCCGTTAAGACCGACAATCGAAAGGTGTTCCCCCGGAACGATCTTTATATTCACATCATCCAGCACTTTACGATCTGTCTTCGGATATGCAAATGATACATGTCTGAACTCTATCTCATGCTGTTTCTTTTCAATGGGGCGTGTTCCTTTAGCCAGCGCCTCGGGATAATCCATGAAAACAACATACTCATAAGCATAATTGCAGCGCTTAATAAGTTCAGTAACACTTCGGACCATTCCGCCTATCGCATTGTCCAATCCGCCTTCTGCGGCAACAAGCTGTGTAAAGGTTCCGACTCCGATCACCTTACGGATTGCAAGAAGTGCTACATAAAAGTATGCGAATATACTCCTTCCGAGAGACAGATACTCGCTTACAAGAATAAACGGAAAACACGAATCCCCCTGCCATTTCCAGTGAGAATTGCTCTTGCGGGTATTATCCTTCCAGGAATCCACCATCATACCTTTCGCATCATAGAGCCGTATATCCTTGCCAAAGCGTGGATCCACTATAGTCCATCCAAAATAACCGAACAGTCTGTTAACCTTCGAAAGTTTGGCGAATGCCTCTATATTTATTTTGTTGCGTTTATACACGAGCAGTGCATTGAAGACTGAATACACCACCATCACCGCAAGAAGGATCGGTGCATGCAATGCAAGTACCGTGATAAATCCTGCGGCTTTGAAAACACTTCCGATAAAATCGAAAAACTGATCAGAGATACCATTAACTCCGCCGGAATACCATTCCATACCGGTTCTGGCTTTTTCAATCTGCTCAAGAGCTTCCTTATCTTCGGTAAGCTGGAAATCAAGTTCCATGACATGCCTGCCGATCAGAATATCAAAGTATCTCTCAATACGGGTACTGTATCTGTTGATATAGTTTGTGCACAGATCATTAAGCAGCCGGAAAACAACTTCCAGACCGATAAGCAAAGCAGCAAGCGTAATAAGTCTGTTTACATCCCTGTCACCGACAATCTCATCGACGATAAGCGGTGATATGAAAAGCGCGATGAAAGGCATTGCTGTTGTTACAAGCATCCTAATGGTCTTAAGAATAAAGAAAATGGGATACTTCTTAGCAGTTGTTCTGAACAATACTTTTATTACAGCCCTGATCTTATACATCTGCAATCACCCCGCTTTCTTCGTCCTGAGGGGTTTCGCGGTAATACTGTGCCTGAGTATTGAACATTTCTGCATATTTACCGTTCAATGCCATTAGTTCTTCATGAGTTCCGTACTCAGCAAGACGGCCGTCCTCAAACATTGCTATCCGGTCACAGAATCTTGTGGATGCAAGTCTGTGTGAAATATAGACCGCGGACTTATCACCGATCATATCATCAAAACTTTCATACAGTGCCTGTTCTGCAATCGCATCGAGAGCTGAAGTAGGTTCGTCCAGTACCACAATTCTGGCTCCTTTGTACAGAGCTTTTGCCAGTGCCAGTTTCTGTTTTTCTCCTCCGGAAAGATCCACACCATCATCTTCGACAAACTTGGTAAGCGGCGTTTCAATTCCTTTTTCAAGAGAAATGATCCTCTCTTCAAGACCGGCCTCAATGGCACATCTGCGTGCTTTATCATGATCCAGATCATCGCTTTTACGCATGGAGATATTCTCTGACATTAAGAATGCAAATATCTCAACATTCTGGAAAACCGGAGCAAAAAGCTTATAGTAATCCTCGCGTCTGAATCTTCTGATATCTGTGCCATTCAGCGTAATATAACCTTCCGTGGGATCATAGAGCCGCAGGAGCAGTTTTATCATCGTTGTCTTGCCGGCACCGTTAAGTCCCACAACGGCAAGTTTTTCACCGGGGCGGATCTTAAGATTAATATGTGACAAGGCTTCTTTGTCAGATTTGAGATATTTATAGCTTACATCAACAAATTCAATCTCATAAGAATCCGTGTCGGGAAGAGGAATGCAATCCTTCTCATCATTTTCAATCTCAAGATCTATGAATGAACGGAAATCATCCGTTACAAGACTGGCTTTTTTGTAATCTCCAAACTTCTGCAGAAGATTGGTCAGTGCATTCGAAAACGCAAGCGAAAATGAAAGGAACATGGTGAAATCGCCGACAGACATATTCTTTTTAAGGACAGACATAAAAAGAACAGCATAAACAAGTCCCTTTATTGCAGTTCCGGTTGCTGCTGACACAAAGTTGTATCGAAGCCACAGCCTGTGGTGATGATCATTCCTTTCAATAAAAAACTCATTGATCTTCTCAAACTTTTCAGTCAGATAATCGCTCAGATTAAAAAGCCTTATGTCCTTGGCATAGTCAAAATCCTGCGTGATCCTTTCCATGTAATGGCGGCCTCGCCATGAACCGGAAAGTTTATCCCATACCTGTTCCTTATCAATCTTTATAATCCGTCTGAAATAGATATATTGGACTACGGAAAGTATGATCATGGCTATGATGAGTCTCGGATCAAGAACCAGAACAGCAGCAAAAGTAACAATAAAGGTAAGTCCGTTTTCGCTGAGCTGATCGATCAGGTGCATCATGCCTTCCACGCCGCTGTTGTTGTCGTTAGTTGCCTGGCTTGCCCGTTCAGCCACGTCGAGAACATCAGGTTTTTCAAGAAGTTCATACTTAAGACTAAGCACCTTTGCTATGCGTTCTGTTATCATATGCATACGCACGAAAACAAAGCGATACCATATCTTGGAATCAGAAATCGCAGTACAGGTTCTTAAGAATACAGCTATACCACCCGCGATCAGAATAAGCTTCACAAGTTCACTCTCTGCGGATGTTCCATTATCTGCCTGTATGATATCTATTACATATTTTCCGAATATTCCCCAGAAATAGGAAAAGACCGATCTGGCCACGAATCCGAGAACCATCAGAAACAATACCGAAGGCTGATATTCAGCCATCTTTCGAATGATATAGCATGTGTTGCTCCACAGGCCATATTCCTTGTGCAAGGGATTATCCTTGCTCTCCTTATAATCCGACATTTGTTATTCTCCCAATTATTTTCCGCCTCCGTGATATCTTATCATGAATATCAATTACTCAAAAGTATGTGTAATATAAAAATCCGGGGCCGGCATAAACCGAACCCCGATCATTTCTTTTATTCATATCTCATAAAATAAAAAAGGTGTGGGCCACCCACACCATTTCGTTGGACCCGGGTCTTTCGACCAACCCAAATTAATTACAAAACTCACTTATAGATGCCACTTTAATGGTCATTATTCAAGATTCTTTCAACATCATCTCTTCGTTCATAAAGTGTACATCCTCCGGGATGATCCTCTAAAAGATACCCGCCATCGCGTAGTTTCCTAAACAGTCTCGAGTTCATTGCTTCCTTCAGTGATGTATCCCTTACATTGATATCAGAATAAGGTGAGAACGGACATGGCTCTGCTTCCCCATGTGAGTTGATATGGAAAAATCCCCTTCCGGCTGCAACACATCCGCCCGAACTCTTCTCATCTCCCGGAAATGAAATAAATACCATTTCCGAATGATCTTCTCGAAGCCGGTCTATCTGCCATTTCATATACTCACGTTCCTCATCACCGGGAGCAAGCCCCACCGAATCATCAGTTACCGGAACGAATTCAACAAAGATAACCGCCTTACATCCTCTGCCGGCCATTTCCGTTATGAAACTCTCGGAAGTGACTTCCCTGATGTTCTGCGTAGTAACGGTCACTGATGCGCCAAAGATCAGACCTCTCTTCCTAAATTCATCCATTCCGTTTATCAGCTTATCGTAAACACCCTCTCCGCGTCTTTTATCCGTCAGTTCCCTGTCTCCTTCTATACTCAAAACAGGGATAAGGTTGCGAGACTTATCGAACAATTCATAATACTTCTCGCTCATGAATGTCCCGTTTGTAAAGATCGGAAAGAGTATATCTTGTCGTTTTGATGCAGCTTCTATCACATCATAACGAAGCATTGGCTCACCGCCTGCCAAAAGGATAAAACTCACTCCAAGCTCGTCAGCTTCATCAAAGATTTCTGACCATTCTTCACCTGTCAGCTGTTTTACGGGTTCACTGTCAGTTGTTGCGTGATTGCATCTCGAATAGCACCCTGCACAGTGAAGATTGCACCTGCTGGTGATACTGGCTATAAGAAACGGAGGGATATGCTGTCCTGCATCCTCAGCTTTCTTTCTTTTCCTGGAAGCTGCCCTGCTGGCCAGAGCAAACCTTGCCATATATGCACTCTCTCTGGGATTCTTAAGTGTCGCTCTTACCGCATCGGAAACTACCCGTTCCACGCCCCTTGTCATATATGATTGGATATCAAATTCTTTGTTCATATCGCATTTATCTGCATTTCATAAAACTCCCATGGTATGTATCTCCCTGGGATGTCCAATTACTTGTTATCTTTGACCGTATTATATTTGGTCAAAGCTTTATTGCCAAGAACATTTTTTCACCTAACCGTTCCTGCATTATTTATTGATGATCATAGAATCCTTAAGGATAAAGAACTGTCCATGAAGGACCGCGGAGTATTAACTTCTCAACCGACGTCATATTACGCGATTACATGTCATGAGACATCAGTATTCTGATAGAAAGTATATGTATGCTTACCTTTTTTCTTAGACTCATACATCGCGGCATCGGTTTTCTCAAAGAGTTTCTCTATGTCTCTGACATCCTTTCCATTCACGATCCCTACGCTTACCGAAATCGGCGGAATACCGTCACCTGACTTTTCCAATTCTTTGTTTATCTGCTCTACCTTTGATTCTATCAGCTTGTGGGGCATTCCCGAAGAGTGAACCATAAACACAACAAATTCATCTCCTCCGATACGGCATATGCAGTCATCATCACGAAAGATACTGTTCAATACATTAACCATATTGACCAGCACCTTGTCCCCGGTTTCATGCCCATACGTATCATTTATGCTTTTAAAGCTATCAATATCCAAAAGCATCATATAGGTCGAATCAAGATCTATACCGGACAGCAGTAGATCATATCCGGCGCGGTTATATGCTCCCGTCAGTTCATCATGAGAAGCCTTATAATTCAGATGTTCCATGCTCAATCTGTATCTTGAATACATCTTATTGTATGCCTGTGCAAGATACTTAAATTCATTTGCTCCGACTTCCGGGATCGTGCTGTCAGCCTTTATCCTGTCGACTGCCTTTAATACAGGATGTATACCAAGAATGGATGTAAGCCTTACCATGACAAGTATGGAAAGAACCTGTATCACTATTACAATACGTACAAAGGTAAGTTCACGACGGAGTATGGACAGTTCCTCACTCTTAATGCCGGCCATCAATTTATCCACCTCTTCAAGGCTCTCCTGCATCTCTTTTCTGATACTGTCTTTCTGATCATAATAATCATCATTTAAAACAAGTTCCGTTGCCCGTCTGATCTTATCCTCTGGAGATAATGCAGCATCTTCTTCGCTCAGCACCACATCATCAAGCACATCAGGATAATCATTGTATCCCTTGGCATCGATCACCAGACGCATAGCATAGTATTCCTGATCCATGAGACTCACGGAATGATCCATAGCTTCCTGAAGGTTTGAAAGAGCTGCTGCGGTCTTTTCGTCAACATTCATCTTTGCCAGTGCTTCTTCACGCCTGTTAGACTCAAATGCCTCCGTAAAATACTGTTCCAGGAAACGCATATCTCCGTTGATTGTGAACCTCTGCACACGTTCAGTCAGATAATCCGAAGCATCCATCAGTTCATGTGCAGCCTTTTCTAGCTGCGTATGCTCATCTTCCGCCTGTGCCAGACGCATAAATGTATTTGTCAGCCGAAAGGATGCAATAAGCACGGTTCCGGACCATATGACCATGGTCACTATCAGCCAGATATGTATAGTACGGAGTGATAATCCGTTTTTCTCATTTTTGATCATGATATGTCTCCCGGTGTGTCATTTGTTATTTGATATCGTGGGCATAAGCTCAGCCCTACTTGACAACACTATAAAGCACATCCTAATGTGCCTCATCTAATATATCGTCAGAAAAGTCAACAACCTTAATAGAGCGTTAGTCTGGAATACAATCTGCTCATCAAATTTGATTTTACTTTATCAACAAATCCTAGATTTCCTTTCAGGCAAGCTCACCAAAATCAATGGAGACCGTATCAAAACCGTTAATCAAGTTGACTTTCAGCAAGTCTCCAAAGGTATTATTTTTTTCAAAAAATTTTTTAAATACTGCTTGACGCATTATACTATGTATCATATAGTATTATGCATCAGGAGGTAATGCATATGGATGCTCAACTACGACGAGGCATACTTGATGCCTG
>CAMOZY010000081.1 GCA_946631295.1 uncultured Lachnospiraceae bacterium | reverse complement strand
CTTTATGACCCCGTTGTTATAAATATCCCTGCACATTTTACGACAGAGAACTATACACTTTCAGCAGAGATCATGTCCTACAAGGAAGCGTTCAAGAATTCGATGATCATATCTTTTACGATCGCAATTCTTCAGGTTACTGTATGTACGCTTGTCGGATATGGATTTGCAAGATATGATTTCCCTCTCAAGAATCTTCTGTTCGGATGCGTGCTTTTGATGATTGTTGTGCCTCCTCAGGTTATTTCAACATCACTGTATCTGCACTTCAGGTTTTTCGATATCCTGGGAATCATAAAGCTTATAACAGGAAATGCGATAAATCTTCGTGGTTCTGTCCTGCCGTATTATATGATGAGTGCAGGTTGTATGGGACTTAAGAACGGTCTGTATATTTATCTGATCAGACAGTTCTTCCGTAATATACCTAAGGAACTTGAAGAAGCAGCATATGTTGATGGTTGCGGAACTCTTAAGACCTTCTTAGTTATAATGCTTCCTGATGCGAAGCCCATCCTTACATCATGTTTCCTTTTCGCATTTGTATGGCAGTGGACTGACGGATTATATTCAAGCATGTTCCTCGGAACCACCAAGCTTGTATCCACATCACTTTCAAGAATCGTTGATTCACTCGGCGCATTCATCATGAGAGAGCTTGGCATCCAGACATCGGTATCAGTTGCTTATTCCAACTGTATTCTTTCAACCGGTACACTGATGATCATCCTTCCTCTTATCATCCTGTATCTGTTCGCTCAGAGAGGATTCGTTGAGTCCCTTTCATCAACGGGTATTAAGATGTAAAAGGTGGACAATCCGCGGATTGATATGATATAATAATCCGTGGGTTTTAAAAGCCCGATATATATCCGCAATAATGCGGCAAGTATATATTTTAAACAGATCGTTTACGGTCAAAAGGAGGATTATGAAGAGAAAGTTTTTGAACCAGATTATTGCAGTCGGTGCAACCGCAGCAATGGTTGCAGGACTTGCAGGATGTGGCCAGACAGGCGAAGGACAGCAGCCTGAGAATCCTGACCCCGGCACATCAGTAGCAGATCCCGGAACTACCGATCCCGGAACAACTACCGAGCCCGTTGATGATGGCAGCCCTTATGAGGTTATCACTGACGAGAACGGCAACCCCATCGACCTTGGTGGCGTTGAAGTCATCATCCGTGACTGGTGGTCAAACAACGAACTGCCCAGCAACAACGATTACGAGGAAGCTCGTATCGACTACATTGACTGGTGCCAGGAGACCTACAATTTCACAGTTACCAATATCGCTATTTCTGACTGGGGCGCAGCTCCTCAGGACTTCGCAGATTACGTAATGTCCGGCGGCGATGACAACTACTATGTATTCACCATTCGTCCCGATGCAGCTACCACATCTGCAATGAACGAAGGTCTTATGTATGACCTTTCAACTCTGGATTGCCTTGATTTTGATCACAATCCTATCTTCACCAGAAACCAGATCGATGAGCTCTATTCAAACGGAGACAAGATTTACGCTATGTACGCTGCTAACAACGGATTCTCTGAGGCAAGAGCCGGCATGTACTTCAACAAGAGAGTTCTCGAGGATGCAGGTATCGATCCTCAGTCAATTTATGACATGCAGGATGCTGGAACCTGGACCTGGGATGCATGGATCAAGATGCTTGATACCGTAACCAGAGACATCGACAACGATGGAACCATCGACATCTACGGATGTGGTGAGAACTACGGTGATCTCATTAAGGGATTCATCTTCTCAAACGGCGGAACCGAAGTTGCTTATGACAGCGACGGAAAGTTCAGAATCGCTCTTGAGGATCCCAATGTTCTTGAAGGACTCAACATGTGTAAGGAAGTTATGGATAAGTACGATGTTCATAACGCTTATGTAAATGACGAAGCTTGGGACTTCTACAAGGAAGACTGGCTCAGCGGACATTTCGCATTCTATCCCGGACAGGTTTGGGAAGCTGACAACGTCAGACAGATGGACGACGAAGTTGGTTTCGCTATTTTCCCTGTTGGACCTTCCGCTGGAAACAACTATCATTCATATGCATCTGAGAACCTCTATGTAATCCCTGCATGCTACGATGCAGACAAGGCTTGGAAGTGCGCATTCGCTTACATGCTTTACTTCGGAGATGTTCCCGGATACGAAGATTTCATTGAGAACCTTGACGGACTTAAGGCTGGTTACTACAGCAAGTTCGATGACACTGATTCCGTAGACAGCACCGTTGTTAAGATCATTAAGAGCGGCGGTTATGAGATCGGTGAGCTCGTTCCCAACCTCAGAATCGGTGAGGACTTCGAGTGGAATCTGTATGCAGGCGGCGCTGATGTATCATCTGTCATTGAAGCAACCAAGACTGCTTGGCAGACCTACATTGACGAGGCAAATGCAAAGAGATAATCTCTAAGCAACTAAAACTTAAGCAGGGCGGCGCCTAAAACGCCGTCCTGTTTTTTTGAAAATACCAGCAGATGATCAAATATTGATAATTGGAGTAAATGTTATGGGCGAAGCAAAATTTCATCTTCCCGGACTTAGACAGAACTATCCCTTAAACATGCTTGCAATAAGTATGTATGAACAGAAACCTGAGATGTTCCGTGAAGGGGTTAAGATAGAAAGCTGCTACGGTGAATTTCCTACATCTCTCTGGAATGGAGGAAGACCTTCTTACAATGATCAGTGTTCTGCCGAATATATCATCAACGTGATCAAAAGTCTTAATTCACATGGTGTATCGGTAAGACTTACCTATACTAATATGACTATCAATGAGCATGAGCTGAGTGATCCTTATTGTAATTTCTGTCTCGATCAGCTCGCTAAGGATGAGAAAAACTGTGTCATACTGTTTTCTCCTATCCTTGAGGAATATATAAGAAATAAATACCCGAATATGAAGATTGTATCCTCGACCTGTAAGAGGATTAAAGATATAGATAAAGTAAACGAAGAACTTGAGAAGCCGTATCATCTTGTGGTTTTAGATTATGATTTTAATAATGATTATGAATCGCTTGCGAAGATCCATGATCATAAGAGATGTGAAGTGCTTGTAAATTGTTTGTGTACACCGAACTGCCCCAGAAGATCGGATCATTACAAAAACATTGCAGAGAATCAGAGACTTATTCTTAAGAACCGTACAATACCTGCAGACCACCACATTCCTCTCAAGCAATGGCATTGCGAATATGGTGAGCATAACTGCTACTATACGATCCAGGATTATAAGACATTCATTAAGCCTGAAGACGTAGTCGGAAAATACAGCGAAGAGCTGGATATTCATAACTTCAAGATTGAAGGACGTACAGGCAATCTCTTTTCACTTGTTGAGACATACAGCAATTTCCTTATCAAGCCTGAGTATCAGGGACTGTTCAGAATACAGGTTCTGAATAACCTAAAGGCTAATAAGATCGTAAGTGTCAACAAGCCACTGCCTCAGGCTTTTGTAATGCCGGGAGGAGCAAAATAATGGAAAATACCGATAATAAGATTTATTGGCATATTCCGGGCTTTTGTGCATTCAGACTTGTTAATCAGCTTCTGATGAATATGATGAAATCAAGTCCGGAGTACTTCAATGAGGGTTATGTAATAGGTTCGGCTTACGGAACATTTCCCGGAGCCATATGGAACGGCGGGAGAGCTGTTATAGGAATTACTCCTAAGGCTCAGATTGAATCCATACTGAATATTTACAATCAGAGGAATGTACCCGTCAGGTTTACATGGACCAACACTCTTATCGGTGAGAAGGAGTGCTATGATACATACTGTAATCTGATAATGCGTCTTGCGGATAACGGTCTTAATCAGGTGCTTGTTAATTCACCTGCATTGGAGAATTACCTGAGAAAGAATTATCCTTCTTTTAAGATGATCTCTTCAACTACTAAGAGGATCACTGATAAAGAAAAGCTCATTGAAGAATTTGATAAGGATTATTTCCTTGTAGTCCTTGATTATGATCTTAATCATGATGAGGATGTTCTTCAGATGATAGCAGATTCCGGTAATGCCGGAAGATGTGAGATACTTGTTAATGAAGTCTGCTATCCCGGATGCCCCAAGCGTAAGGAGCATTACGAACAGCAATCCAGACTTCAGCTTGAGTATGATACTGTAACCACATTTCCATGTCCGAACATACAGACTCCGAGAAACTTTTCGGAATGTATGAACAGACCCGCTTTCATCAAAGACACGGAGATAGGTTCATATATTGAGAGGGGATTCAGGCAGTTCAAGATAGCAGGAAGAGGAATGCCTGAAGAGTATCTTATTGAGTCTTATCTGTACTTCCTTGTACGACCTGAATACAGGAGTATGGTTAAGAGCAAACTCGAGACCCAGCTCAGGGATCTCAGAAACCGCGCGGCCCAGGGCCCGGCAAAGAGGAGAATATGAAAGTAAAAAAACTATTGAAAAACATTACAGTATTGACACTGGGAGCACTTACGGTATGCTCCGCAGTATTGTCAGGATGTGCACCCGGCTCAATCGGTACGGTAAAGGCGGAAGGCTATTATGATTACATGTCGCTTGAAAGCCTTAGAGAGGTTTATGCCGACAAGTTCAGGGTCGGTGTTGCTGTACAGGCAATCGACCATTGGGGTGACAGCAGCGCAGAGATAGGAAATGCTTATAAGGAAGAGTTCATTGATAACCAGTTTAATTCAATGACATTCGGTAATGAGTTTAAGCCGGCTTATAATTTTAATTCCAATGCTGACGGTCTGTTCAAGGTTGACAGGGCTGCAGAGGAACTGCTCGACTGGGCGAAGGAACATGACATGCCTGTCAGAGGACACTGCCTTGTATGGCATTCACAGGTTGATCCTTCAATATTTGCCAAGGATTTCAGGGCTACAGTAAACGGCAGTGCTACCAAGGATTACAATGCTACACTTGATGAAGACTGTCTGGTAGACAGAGCGACACTTCTTGCAAGACTTAAGACATATATCTACAGCGTCATAGAATATACCTATGCAAACGGATATGCAGAGACCATCTATGCATGGGATGTTGTAAATGAAGCTGTTGATGAGGGCAAGGATGACGGCCTCAGAAGAAGCTACTGGTACAGGATAATAGGAGATGATTTCCTTTATTACTGTTTCCTCTATGCAAGAGAGGCTGTAGAGACTTATGCTCCCAAGTATGCAGATCAGTACGGGCTTGATCCAAACGGAGATCTTTCCTCGATAAAGCCCGAACTCTATTATAATGATTACAATGAATGGTTCACCAAGAAGGTTGATACCATCATCGATGTTCTTACCGGAAGACAGTATAATGAGGGACATCGTGCCGTTCAGAGTTTTGTTATCAATCCTGATGGTGACGGAACTATTTACGGTGACGGACTTATCGACGGCATCGGACTTCAGGGACATCTTACCGCCACGGATTCCCTTACACAGTATGCTGCTGCGATTGAAAAGTATGCGGCTGCCATCAATAATCTTCAGGTTACCGAGCTTGATGTAGGAAAGGCAACAGCAGGTGAGGCAGGAGATTACAGACAGGCTAAGTTCTACTATGATTATTTCATGATGCTCATTGATGAGGTGGATAAGGGTGTTAACATTAACTCCGTTACACTCTGGGGACTTACCGATACTTCCTCATGGAGAAAAGAAACAGAGCCGCTTCTTTTTAATACCGATCTTTCTCCCAAGACAGCTTATTATGCGGTTGTCATGGCAGGTCACGGAGAAGAGTTCAACATGGTAGATACCTATGCAAGAGGTAAGGCCGAGGATATCTTCATAGATTTCGAGCCGATTCAGGTAGACGGAAGCTGGTCCAACAAATCACCTGATGAACTCGGGTTTATAAGCCGTGGAGCCGGACATCAGGCATATATCGTGCTCAAGATGAAGGAAAATCACACACCGGATGCAAGAACCGGATTTTCACTTGAGGTCAGCAGAGAAGCGGTTGATGCTACACTTAGATATGATATTTCAAGATTCATAGGACATACCATTACCATTTCTTATTACATAAAATCCGAGGATCAGACTCTTACAATGGGCACCGACGGATATGATGATGCCGGAACCGTTTCATTCGATACACCTGAATTTGACTGGACTCTTATAGAGGCAACACTTAAGATTCCCGAGGATATTGATACAGTAGGACTGTTCTTTGAAACCGAAGGATCGGGAATGTTTCTTATAGATGATTTCAGCATCAAGCTCGCAGATGATCTTCAGGTTGATGACGGCTTTTTAAGAACTGCTGATGAGAATACTGAAACACCTGATGGCGGAGATGCTGAGGTGCAGACACCCGGTAATGAACAGGTTGTAAGTGAAGGACTTCAGACTCATCAGATCATAGGAATCGTTGTTCTGCTTGCCGCAGCAGTAGTGATTGTAGCAGGAGTTGTTCTTAACAAGAAGAAAGAGAAATAAAAAAGAAGAGCAATAATAAAAAGATATGGAATAAAGCAAAAAACCTGCTCAGCGGAGCAGGTTTTTTGATGAAATATAGTTCCGGCGCTCCCCCCATAAATGCTCCGGCAGCTGAGATCAAAGGAATCAGAAAACACTTTAGAATGGTTCCTCTGAGATCATGTCTGATATTTTGTATTTTTCGAAGAAGACCTTAAGAGTTCTGTCAAGTTCAATCCACATGGGCAGTGTTCTGCAGGCGGTCTTGTTAGGACATACAGCATGATCATCCGTAACACAGGATACCGGAGTGAAATTATCTTCAGTAGCCTTTATCACATCCCATGCGGTACAGTCATACGGGCTTACACTGAGCTTGTAGCCTCCACCCTTGCCTCTTATGCCCTTAACTATCTTAACTTTGACAAGATCCTTGATTATCGCTTCGAGATATTTCTTGGAGATATTCTGTCTTGCAGCGATATCAGCAAGCGGAACATATCCGTCCTTATCGTGCTCTGCAAGGTCGATCACGACACTCAGAGCATATCTTCCTTTTGTAGAAACAAGCATATTTTTCTCCGAATTAATTGATACACGTAAGACTAATAATACAATGCGGGTACAGTCTTTTCAAGGATTAATCCCGGAAAGTGAAGGTCAAATCCGCGGAAGGATGTCGCTGAATCATCGGAATGCGAGCGCCGAAATATGTGATATAACACGATGTTATCCAAGCATATTTCGGAAGAGAGCAAGCCATGGAGGGCGAGTGCCGAAATATGTGATATAATGAGCCCATGAATTATCAGGAAGCGAGAAATTATATAGATAATACGGGATCTTCGGGCATTGTTCCAGGAACCGATGTAATAAAGGAACTTCTTGGCAGGCTGGGAAACCCGGAGGCTGAGCTCAGAGTCATACATGTAGCGGGAACTAATGGCAAGGGCTCGGTTTGTACCTATCTGGAATCAGCTCTTCTTGAATGCGGACTTAAGGTCGGAAGATATGCATCTCCTTCCGTTTTCAGATATCTTGAGAGGATAAGGTTAAGTGGAGAGGATATTTCCGAGGAGGATTATGCTAAGGCGGTTACTGCTGTACGGAATGCGGCAGCGGATATGGATACCAAGCCCACGGGATTTGAAGCCGAGACAGCCGCAGCCTTTTATTATTTCCATAAAAAGAAAACGGATATTGCCATAGTAGAGTGCGGGATGGGCGGCCAGGATGATGCGACTAATGTTTTTGACCATCCGCTTGCTACGGTTTTTACTCCCGTCAGCATGGATCACATGAGCTTTCTTGGGGATACTCCGGAGAAGATAGCAGTCAATAAAGCGGGGATCATGAAAAAGGGATCCTTTGCCGTAATCTCTCGTATGCCTG
>CAMOZY010000080.1 GCA_946631295.1 uncultured Lachnospiraceae bacterium | reverse complement strand
AACCGGTGAGGGAGCATATTCCAAACTCAAGTATGAGAGCGGTGTTCACAGAGTTCAGAGAGTTCCCGAGACGGAGAGTGGTGGAAGGATACATACATCAACAGCATCTGTTGCGGTAATGCCCGAGGCGGATGAAGATGTGGACATTGAGATAGATCCCAAGGATATCAGGATAGATGTTATGAGAGCTTCCGGAAACGGCGGTCAGTGCGTCAATACAACTGACTCGGCAGTAAGACTGACTCATTTCCCTACGGGCATAGTTGTGTATTCTCAGACGGAAAAGAGCCAGATTCAGAATAAAGCCAAGGCCTTTGCTCTTTTGAAGTCCAAGCTCTATGACATCCAGCAGCAGGAAAAGCATGATGCCGAAGCTCAGATGAGAAGATCCCAGATAGGAACGGGAGACCGCTCGGAGAAGATCAGGACATATAACTTTCCTCAGGGAAGAGTTACGGATCACAGGATCGAGCTTACCCTGTATAAACTTGAGAAGATCATGAACGGTGACATCGGCGAGATAATTGATGCATGTATCGCCGCTGACCGCGCCGCAAAACTCTCCAAAATGGAGCAGGAAGATTGAACCTGAACCGTATAAATTGAAATTCGTATATGACAACTGCGTAAAAAGATGGTACAATAGTTCTGTATTATGTAAACGGGCATCAGGGGAGGATGCTCCACAGAATAGGAGTTTATCATGTTCAGCGTAGGAGATTATGTAGTCTGCGGAAATAAGGGTGTGTGCAGGGTTGAGAGAATTTCTGCACTTGATATTTCCGGAGCGAGTGGCGATGAGGAGTATTATATCCTCAAACCGGTATATACTCCCGGAAGCACCGTATATATCTCCATGGAAACGGCTGATGAAAAGCTCCGTCCTGTTTTGACGAAGAAGGAAGCCAACAAGCTGGTCAAGCAGATGTCCGATATCACGGATATAGTCGTTGAAAGCGATAAACAGCTTGAGGGTGAATATAAGAACTGTATCCGCTCCAATGATGCAACCGAGCTTGTCAGACTCCTCAAGACCATTTATCACAGACGGGAGGCCAGATTTGCGGCAGGACGCAAGGAAACTGCTCTTGATGCAAAATATTACCGCATGGCCGGTGATTATCTCTACGGAGAGCTTGCTATCAGTCTCGGTATAGCACGGGATGAAGTAGAAAGTTACATAGATAAAAATAAGTAATAATTGTTGACATGCGATTATCAATGTGATAATATGCATGTTGCGTGTGAAAACGCGGACAATAAAGCAGAGCAGCCGCTCTCACCTGCAGGTACAGACCAAACAGGTTAAGAAAGTCCGATCTGAGCATTTATGTGATCGAGTTTCAAGCGGCTTACTGCAAGCCGCTTTTTCTATTCGTTTAAGGCACTGTCCGGAGGTTGGCGAATATAAATTCGCTTAGTGAGTTGAAGCCGCTGAAGCGGCAGAAATGAGGAAGGTATAAACAACTTATTCATCAACGAACAGATTAGAGACAAGGAAGTCAGAGTCATCGGTGAAGCCGGCAATCAGATCGGTGTAATGTCCACCAGAGAGGCTCTTGCGATGGCACAGGATGCAGGACTTGACCTGATCAAGATCGCACCTACCGCCAATCCGCCCGTATGTAAGATCGCTGATTACGGTAAGTATCAGTATGAGCAGCTTCGCAAGGAGAAGGAAGCCCGCAAGAAGCAGCATCAGGTAGATATCAAGGAGATCCGTATTTCTCCCAATATCGACACCAACGATGTCAATACCAAGATCAATTCCGCAAGGAAGTTCCTGGCAAAGGGTGACAAGGTCAAGGTAACACTTCGTTTCCGCGGCCGTGAGATGGCTCATATGAATACCACCAAGCACGTACTTGATGACTTTGCGGAAGCACTTTCCGATGTTGCAGTCATTGAGAAGCCTGCCAAGGTTGAGGGCAGGAGCATAATAATGTTTTTAACGGCTAAGAAAGACGATAAGCCGTCAAAAAATAAAGAAGAAGCGCAGTAAAGTTAGGAGGAAGTATTATGCCCAAGATGAAAACAAGCAGCTCCGCTGCCAAGCGTTTTAAGGCTACAGGTACCGGCAAGCTGAAGAGAAACAAGGCCTATAAGAGTCACATTCTCACCAAGAAGAGCACCAAGAGGAAGAGAAATCTTCGTAAGGCCGCTATGACCGATGCTACCAACGTAAAGAATATGAAGAAGATCCTGCCCTATCTGTAAGGCAGACGCACCCGGAAGTATAGTTTCTTTCGGTTAGATTGGAGGAAATAAGAAATGGCAAGAATTAAAGGTGGATTAAACGCCAAGAAAAAGCACAATCGCGTTCTGAAGCTTGCAAAGGGCTACAGAGGCGCAAGAAGTAATCAGTACAGAGTTGCTAAGCAGTCCGTAATGAGAGCACTCACCTCAGCTTACTCAGGACGTAAGGAGAAGAAGAGAGAGTTCAGAAAGCTCTGGATCACCAGAATCAATGCTGCAGCTCGTATCAATGGTCTTTCATACAGCAAGTTCATGTTCGGACTCAAGAAGGCCGGAGTAGACATGAACAGAAAGATGCTCGCTGAGCTCGCTGTAAATGATGCTGAAGGATTCGCAGCACTTGCTGAAATGGCTAAGAAAGAGATTGCTTAACTATTAGTCAATTAACAGATATTAAAAAGACAGCCTGATGGGCTGTCTTTTTTGTACATATAAAGTCTGGATTATGGTTTTGCCAATTACTGTCTCTGAAACATAAGACAGTAATTGTCCTTTGTCCTGATTATTTCAGTTCAGCTAATACCCTGAGTAAGAAATCATAAGTACGGGCAGTAGAAGAAATGGAAAGACGCTCTGAAGGAGAGTGTATATCCTGCATATCGGGACCTATTGACACTGCGTCAAATCCTTCTCCCTTGTCCATGAACCATCCGCATTCAAGGCCTGCGTGGATTGCTTCTATCTTGGGTTCGCGTGAATACATATCCCTGAAGACTCTTACCATCGTATCACGAAGAGGGGAATTTACTTCATACTTCCATCCGGGATAGACTCCCGTAATGAGATTGGTTCCGCCGAATTCTTCGGTAAGATTGATGAGCTGCTTTACAAGTTTTTCCTTGGATTCTTTAATGGAGCTGCGCACCGCAAATTCTACACGGACATTTCCGTTTTCCACCTTAAGGATTCCGGGATTGAGTGATGTCTCAACAAGTCCTTCTATCTCTTTGCTCATTGCAATGACACCAAATGGGAGAGCGTTCAGAAAACCTGCAGCATAACTAAGACTTATATTGATCTCATTTTGAGCTTTTACAGGATCAAGGATCTGAACATTGAATCCCGGATCTGTGGAAGCAAATTCGCTTCTTACCTTTTCAGCTTCGTTCTTTACTGCATCACTGAATGCCTTGACTTCGGATGAAGGAAGCTGGATTCTTGCTACTGCATCGGATGCGATGGCATTATCTGCAACACCTCCGCAGATGGCAGTGATGACAGCACTCTTTGATGCAGGTGATGCGCTGCTCAGTACTCTTCCCATAAGCTTTATCGCATTTCCTCTTCCGAGGTTTATCATCTGTCCGGAATGACCTCCGAGAAGTCCTGAAATTTTTACTTCGATTGTTGAAATATCTGTGCCGGTAACTGCCGCATTATCTTCGGGAATGAAACAGCTGGCTCTGGCTCCGCCTGCACATCCAACGGTAAAAATACCCTCATCTTCCGAATCGATATTTATCAGCATTCTTCCCTTAAGATGGGAGATATCAAGTCCCGATGCGCCCTCCATGCCGGTTTCCTCATTTGCAGTCACAACGACTTCAAGAGGAGGGTGAGGGATGTCATCTGAATCCATTATTGCAAGGGCCATGGCAACCGCAATGCCGTCATCCCCGCCGAGTGAAGTATGTCTTGCACCGATAAGGTCCCCGTCGACAAAGATATCAAGAGGCGTGGTCTTCATGTCGATGCCGCTTCCTTCTTCACATACTGCAACCATGTCCATATGTCCCTGGATAATAACGATCGGGCTGTTTTCATATCCGGGGGTTCCGGGTACCCTGTAGATCACATTTTCCGCTTCATCTGCGGTATATTCGATATTTCTGTCTTCTGCGAATCTGATCAGATATTTTCTTATCCCCTCAAGGTTATATGAACCATGTGGGATCTGGGTCATCTCCTCAAAAAAGTGAAATACCTTCTCAGGCTTTAATCCGTCTAACGTTCCCATTTTCTGTCTCCATTTTCTATACATTAATTTATGGCTGTTTGACCTTTTCAATAATACTCCATTGCGGTAAAATATTAAAAGATTTTATTTATTTTAATTTTTCGAGGGAAAAGGCGGGTAACTGCCTTGGAGGGAGAATGAAGATCACCGTACTCGGAGCCACAGGGTCCATACCCGTCGAAGGCTCTGATCATCTTGAATTTGGAGGCGCCACTTCCTGCTTTCTGATTGATACTGCAGATCAGGCGGTTTACCTTGATGCAGGTTCAGGTATTGTCAGGACTCCTGATATCGGAAGCAGGTCTGTTTCCGTTCTCTTATCACATCCCCATATCGATCATATTTTAGGTATGCCCTTCTTTCCTTACCTGTCCGAAAAGGACAGAAGGATTGATTTCTATGCCTGCAAAAACGGCGGGCTGACTGCAAGGGAGCAGCTGGATTCCCTAATCTCCGTACCGCTCTGGCCTGTGACGGTTGAAGGTTATTCATCGGATTTCAGATGCCATGACGTAACCGGTCCCTTTGACATCGGAAATATTCACGTTGAATATATTGATTCCGTTCATCCCGGCGGAGGTACGGTTTTTAAACTTACTGAAAATGGACACTCTGTCGTTTATGCGACGGATTATGAATATGATGAAGAACGTATCGGTGAGCTGATCTCATTTGCAAAGGACTGTGATCTTCTTTTCTTCGATGCGCAGTATACGGATGATGAATTCGAGGCAAGGAAGGGATTCGGACACTCGACGCCTGCACAGGGAATGCTTGTGATGAATGAAAGCGGAGCAAAGAGTATCAGATTTGTTCACCACGATCCAAGACATGGTGATGAATTCCTGAAAAAGATGGAAGATGTCATAAGAAGCGATAAAGCCCGTTTTGCAAGAAAGGATGAGGTCATAATCCTGTGACTCCTGAAGAAAAGAAAGAAATTGCAGACAGGCAGACAGATAGTCTGACAGAGGGCAGATCCGATACGAATGGCGGATATACTCTCGACAGGATGATAAGGATCGCACTTGATCTCAGCATAGAGAATGATTTTGACAAGCTGATGCGCAAGATCCTTCTTGAAGCGATGGACATATGCCACTGTGATGCGGGAACGGTTTATGTTCTGGAAGATGACCATCTGAACTTTCATACGGTTTATACAAAGTCTTTAGGAACAAGTACGGATGAACAGAACAGCAATATGAACCTTCCTCCTGTACCGCTTGGAAGAAAGAATGTCTGCGCATGTGCGGCACTTGATAAAAAGAAGATAAATATCGCGGATGTGTATACTTCCAAAGAGTATGATTTTTCCGGAGCACAGAAATATGATGCGATAACACATTACCGTACTCAGTCAATGCTCGTCATACCGATGGATGATGATAAAGATGAGATCATAGGAGTCCTGCAGCTTATCAACTGTCAGGATAAGGACGGTAATACGATACCCTTTGATCAGTCGTATGAACAGATTATTTCAGCACTTGCTTCGCTTGCGGCGGTGAGCCTTAACAATCACCAGCTTGCACAGGAAGTATATGACATGCTTCATTCCTTTGTGGAAGTGATGGTTGACGCAATAGATGCGAGAAGTTCATATAATGCCAATCACACAAGAAGCATGGTCAGATATGCAGACAGATTCGTAAACTGGCTGAATGAAAAGGGCAGCGATCTTGCAATGTCTGATGATCAGAAGGATGCATTCCTTATGAGCATCTGGCTTCACGATATAGGAAAACTCATCGTTCCGCTCGAGGTGCTGGATAAGCCTGACAGACTGGGAAAACTGAAGGATGGCATTAGGAGCAGGATTGAGATTGCCTGCCTTATGGAGAAGGTCACATCCTATGAAAAGCCTGAGATGGCTGAAGAGTGTGAGAAGAAAATTAATCTTTACAGGGATGCGTTTAAAGCTATAGAGGATGCAAATACAGCAGGCTTTCTATCGGATGAGAAGATTGAAGAACTGAAAGGTTACGGTTCTCTAAAATGCAGGACTGCTGATGATGAAGAGATTACTCTTTTAAGCGACAGAGAACTTGAAGCAATAACGATCCGCAAGGGAACGCTTACCGACGGAGAAAGAAAACAGGTACAGAGCCATGTGGTATATACCGCAAGGATGCTTGAGAAGATGGTATTCAAGGGTATATACAGGGATGTGCCGTTTTGGTCGGGAAGCCATCATGAATTCCTTAACGGAAAAGGATATCCCAACAATCTGACTGCGGATGAACTTCCATTCCAGTCAAGGATGCTGACGATAATAGATGTATATGATGCCCTGACAGCGGAAGACAGGCCTTATAAACCACCGATGACGCCTGAGAAGGCATTCGGAATACTTGATAACATGAGAGATGACGGACAGATAGACGGACATCTCCTTGAACTTTTTAAAGAAAGTAATGCATGGAAAAAAGAAAACTGAACTGATTAACCGGATATATGATCTGAGGAGGAAGTAATGAACGACAACGGTAAGAAAAAGAAAATAATCATCATTTCTGTGATAGCGGTTCTGCTGGTCGCAGCTCTTGTAATATTTCTGATATTCAGAAATACCATCAGGGCAACGACGATGAGATTGCTTCGTATCGAAGGAACCGTCACGATGCAGGAAGACGGCAGAAACAGAGATGTTAAGCAGAATCTGAGACTTAAGAGCGGTAACTCTCTTGATACAGCTTCATCCAGCCTTGTATCCATCGGACTTGATGATTACAAGATCGTTACCATGGATGAGCTCAGCCGTGCGGAGTTTAACCAGAAAGGCAAATATCTGAATCTTAATCTTACCAAGGGAAGCATTTATTTTGAGGTTGATAAACCTCTTGCTTCTGACGAGTCATTTGAGATTGAGACCTCCACTATGGTCGTAGGTATCCGTGGAACATCCGGATGGGTCAGCGTATCTGGTGAACACGAAAGCCTTATCATCACTGACGGACATGTACACGTTATCGGAACAAATCCCGTGACCGGAGAAGTTAAGGAAATAGACGTACATGCAGGTCAGAGGATCACTGTATATCTGTACAATGACAGAGCTGTTGACAGCATCATGTTTGAACTTGAAGACATTACCGAGCGTGATCTTCCCGAATTCGTTCTTGAAATCCTCAGAAATAATACTAGCCTTCTTGACAGAGTCATCGCTGCAACAAACTGGGATAAGCCCTGGATTCTCAAAATAGAAGATACTGAGCCTGAACCTGATACTGATGACGACAATACAACCGGCGACGGAGATAACAACACTCAGACGGTTGATGCAGGAAATACCGAACCTGACAACACTGATACTGATGACGACCAAAATACTGACGAAAACAATGGTGGAAATGAAACTACAGATGTAGGCGGTAATGACGACAAGCCTGCTGATAACGAAAAGCCTGCAAATAACAACACTAATAACAATAATCATGCAACGAACAATACCGTTGTTAATAATACTGCGCCTGTATCTGTTCCCACTCAGAGCGCTCTTGAACAGCAGATAGAAGAAGCTAAGAAAAAGATCGTATCCGAAAATGCAGACGGAACTTATACACTTTCCGACGGAACTGTTTTTGATCCGGGTTACTATGCAAACAGATATCCTGATGTGGCTGATGCATATGGAACAGGAGATGATGAGCTTCTTGCTCATTATGTTGCAACCGGACAGGATGAGGGAAGATATGCATCCTATAAGGACGAGAAGGATGCTATGGCTTCTGTTGCCGTTGCAAATAATAATTCCAATAGTTCTTCTGAAAATAACGATTCAACCCAGAATCAGCAGACTGATAATAATACCAATCAGAGCACTGATACTGCCCAGAATACCAATACGAACACTAATACTGACACAACTCAGAATACCAATACGAACACAAATACTGACACAACTCAGAATACCAACACGAACACAAATACTAATACAACTCAGAACACCAACACGAACACAAATACCAATACGACTCAGAATACCAACACGAACACGAATACCAACACGAACACGAGTACTAATACGACTCAGAATACCAATACAAAC
>CAMOZY010000079.1 GCA_946631295.1 uncultured Lachnospiraceae bacterium | reverse complement strand
CCTGCTGCATACCGGGCTGTTGTCCAAATCCCTGCTGCATCTGAGGCTGACCATAGGCCTGCTGCTGATTGAAACCCTGCTGCATACCGGGCTGCTGTCCATATCCCTGCTGCATCTGAGGCTGACCATAAGTCTGCTGTCCGCCGAATCCCTGCTGAACAGGTCTTCCCATCCAGCCGTAGACCATGTTCTTGATCTCATCACCGATACTGATACAGTCATTGTACTTGTTGACGTTCATGTTGTTCCTGAGATTTGCGGGACTCATCTTCCAACCGGCAGTAGCTCCGCCGCCTGTCATGCAGGTGTTGCCTGTATCGATGGAGCTGCTGTTGATCTTAAATTTCATATCATCAAAGTAAGGGTTGTTTACTCTGATGGTCACATAGAAATCATAAGAATATTTATATCTGGGAGGAGTATAGCTGACCATTTTGCCGTCAACATTTCTCTTTTCTTCGGTTCTGTTTTCCTTGATATCAAGGTCACAGCTTACAGCCTGTGAGAAATCGAGGATATCGGGATTTCCGCCGTTAAAATCCTTATCGTATGCAACGGTGAAGCGGTTTGCAGAGGTGTCTACATACAGCTTCTGGCTTCCCTGTCCGTAAACCTGAGTGGTTCTGAATGCGCTGACTTTGCTCTGGTTAGCTTCCCTGTAGGAGAGCTGCTCCTTGATCTGGTCGACGGTTGAATGTCTTCTTTCATCGAACCAGGGTGAGAGCTTTGAGGCACAGTTCTTGCACAGATTACCGTCCTCAAGCTTGCGGTTTCCGAGGAGTTTTATCTCCTCACCACAGACATCACAGATCTTTTTTTCAAACAGATTGCCTAAAATTCCCATAGTCATTCTCCTTGTAATTTATAAAGATGTGATCGGATGTTATGAAAAACACCACATCTCATTATAACATTAACAGCATCCTTTTTGATGATAATGTATCGCAGGTGAAAAATACAGATGTACTTAAGTACATTGTGAGGTGTCACATCAGTCGTTCACAGCGATACCGCCCGCCCTTGCTCTGACTGCAAGCTGAAGTCTGCTCTTGAAGCCTGTTTTTTCAAGCATGTCTGATATGTGCTTTTTTACGGTGCGTTCCGTTATGCCGAGTTTATCGGCAATCTCTGCGTTGGAATCCCCGTGAACAAGAGCACGTAATACATCGAGTTCTCTGGCTGTAAGACTTGTGTTGACCGTATCACCGAACCATGTTTCTACAGTGGTGCTGGGATAGACTGACTCGCCGTTCATGGTGCGTTCGATGATCTCGAGCAGTGGCTGTTCCTGCAATTCCTTGTGCCAGAAGCTTTCAACACCTGCGTCCATTGAACGGGATATATATGATGATTCTGCCATCGATGTTACGACGATTATCTTAGTCTTCGGATTTATCTTTTTAATCTGCGCAGCGGCTTCGATTCCGTCTGTATCACTGCCCATGACCACATCGAGTATGGCGAGGTCTATGTCATTTTCACGACAATTCGATATGGCTTCCTCTGCGGTTGAGGCCGTGCAGACAACCTCATATTTTCCGGTGGAATCTATGATGGATTCAATCATCTGTCTGATCATTTTATAATCATCAGCGATCATGACCCTGTATTTCATGTTATAAGCTCCTTCTTAAAAACTTATAGAACCATTATACGACCTGTCTGACTGTATTGTCTGTTTTTCGCGGGAGGATAAGTTCCATATCAAATGCAGGCGCTGAAGTGATGTTCATTGTGCCTCCAAGCATCGTGACCTGAGCATGCAGGTTGACCAGTCCTCCGTGTTCCTGTATTTCCTCATCGGGTGCTGCGCCGTCGTTCGTAAAGTGTATCCTGTAGGAATCTTCGGTTTTTTCAACTTTTATGAATGCATGTTCACCGCCCGCGTGACGGGATACGTTTGTGGTATGGACTGCAATGGCGGTATCAATGACAGGTATCAGTTCGTTTTCCAGAGGAAGTTCACCATCTGTCACGATCTTTACACCTAAGAGCTCCGCACGTTTTGTATTTACGTAATACGGTGCCTGCCAGCTTTCCCTTTCTTCATTTTTAAGGAGCAGGAGATTGTTCTTCCACAGTCTGATAAGTTCATCTTTATCAATCTTTTCCGGAGAGTGTGCAAACTGCCTTCCAAGGATCAGAGCCTGTCCGAGGTTGTCATGAAGCTTTGTTTTGAGCTGAAGAGTTTCCTTTTCTTTGATCATATAGCGGATGGTACTGTTCAACGCCTTGAGACGGGAATTGATCTTGCTGACCCTGCGGTTCATTTCCTCCAGCTGTTTTGTCTTGCTGTATTCTTCAGTGATATCGGAGGCAATGAGCTCGTAAACCTGTTCACCGTTAAGTTCGGATGTATAGCGCTTGAAACCGTAGGAGGTATTATCGCCGAGACATATGATAGGATCTGCGCCTCCGCAGATGCTTTCTGGAAAAGCAGAACCTGTAAGTTCTTCCCAGAAAGTTTTTGCATCTGATAATGAACTTCCTGTTAACTTAAGGCAGATCTGATTCATCCGATGATTGGTGAGCATGGGAAGACCGTCTGTGTTATAAAAGCATATTCCTGCAGGGAGCAGGTCCAGACCTTCCTTGACGGATATATTGGATATGCGTCCCTTCTTAATCTTTTTTACACGGATCTGTTCGATGGCCGAGATCAATACAAGTATGAGCATCGAAACTGCTATCAGTCTGACATCAATCTGCGGGTAAGGCTTTTTGGGGATTACTGCCTGAAATAATATGAACGATCCGAACATTGTCACAGATGAGATTATGATATTTTTTACTCCTGCTGAAATGCGCAGTGTCTGCAGGAATAGAAAAATATCGTACAGATACAGCATCATGATCATGAAAGATATGATGCCGCGAACTATTGTAGGAAGTGAAAACAGATCAATCATACAGATCACCTCCAAATGTTATGCATACCTCTTCATCATATCCCGATATCTGAACTGATGATCTGAATTTCTTTATTTTTTCAGGAATATCATCTTCGATATATGATGCATCGGTTTCAATCTGTAACAGGATTCCGGGAGCAGGAGTGACCGATGCGGAAATAACGCTGCATTTGAACAGTACCTTCTCAGCTACCGATTCAAAAAGATCAAATGCGGCAATGATGGCTTCTGCGGACGCTTTTCCGGGAGTTCCTTTTTCAAGGACACAGTCTGTTCCCATAATGCTTAAGTCTTCGAAGGTTTCTCTTATCGAAAGGGTAAGTTCCTCTATAGAAATTGTTTTGGATGAACCTGAAAGAAGTATGAGATTGGCACATCTTTTCACATAGGTTCCAAGCAGGAGATTGGGGATTATGTTTTTTTCGAAGGAATCTGTGTCTGATAGTGCATTATCGAGAGCTGTTACCTTATCACGTGTATGATCTGCTATCGAATCGTAGAGGCGGTTTAGAGTCTCATATCTTGTGTATTCCTCCATGATCCTGTTTTCTTCTTCGATAAGATCATTTTCTTCACTGATGCGTTCATTTGCTTCGCTTAATTCATCATTAAGATCCCTGACTGTTTTTACATCCTCGGTCCATCTGACAACTCCGCCGTTTATGGGATATTCTTTCCGGATAATGTCTTCATCCTGATCCGGTGCGGGCGTCTTAACGGAGTCAAAATGCATGCTTTTGTCAGAACTGATGAGTTCCGCGTCGGTATGGGATATTCCGAAGAGATCTTTATAATGAGTGTTAGACGGAAGAAGACCGATAATGATACATCCTTCCCAAAATCCGATGAATATCAGAGAAAATGCTTCCTGCATCAGATACAGTTTTACACCGAATAGTTCAGGAGATCCGCCTTTCACAAGATAGACGGTAAGCATTACTATGCCGATAAGACACAGCGAAACAGGCATATAAACATGCTTTCTGCAAAGTGAGAGCTGGCATTTTCTGAAGAGAATAATCAGGGATGTGATCGTCAGGATCAGAGAATAGATCAGGAATGCGTAATACAGCCATCCGTGATCGTATGAATAGTCATCGCCTATGATGAGAAGCTGTTTATGAAGGCTGTTAGTCAGAAGCGAGATGATAAGTAAGAACGATAAAGCCCAGATCATTGGAATGCTTTTATGAGGTTTGCTTTCCGGGTCGGAGCCTGTTCTTACAGCTGCATGAAATGAAAGAGTAGGAACCGCTACAAAGGAAATGTAATACATATACCAGAGAAAAATATTGATCTCAGGACTTGCATAGAAGAATTCGTGTCTGCATGTTCGAAGTACAAAGAGCATCAATAGAGAAAATGCTATACCGACAAGACAATGCCTGACATGAGGCATTATGATCCTGTTTCTGACAGAGAATCCCCACATGATCAGTATCGGGCAAAAGACTGCGGTAAACAGACTGTTCAGATGGAACGGACCATAGAGTAAATCTGAACAGGATATATAGTCAATCACCAGCAGAACAACGATAATGATCAGGAAATTCAGGTATGCTTTTTTGCTCTGTGAAAGTGTCATATAAAGATCTCGAAATGTTTCCTGTTTTGTCCAATATAACATATGAGTCTGTTCATGGTAAGGTGACCTTTTGTACACTGTTAAACCTTTTTGTTTGTGATATAAAAAGTCTTGGGATTTTTGATGTGCTTTTACCGTCAAGGATCACATTATAAAAAGGAGCATATAAATTATGAAAAAGAAGATCTTATCAACAGTACTTGCACTCACCATGGCAATCAGCATGACAGCGTGCGGAGGAAGCGAGCCCGAGACAAATGCAGGGAATGTAGCGGCAAACGCATCAAATGAAGTATCGGAAAATAACAGTGATAACAATGCCCAGGCTGCAGAAGCAGACAGCACCGTTACAGAAGCTGTTCCCGAAGAGCCTGAAGAGCCTGAAGAGCCTGCACTTCCTGAACTTCCCGAAGGATATGAGAGATATTCTCTTATAGATGAAACCTTTGGAGTTGAGGTTTCTTTTCCTGTAAAAACAGGAGAGAGTATTACCGAGATGCCAGACAAGATTGCCGTATATGAAGATGCTGCAAAAGAAGGATGGTATATCAGCTACTCACTTTTCAATGTATCTCCTCATGCAATCGATGACAGCACTTATAAGTATGATATGGATAATAAAGAGGTCCTTGAATCCGACGCTGGATACGATATAGTGCTCAGCCTTGATCAGACCGACTGGAAATGCATTAAGATCTACGGTGACGACTATCTTGACGGAAGAATGGTCGTAGAGATTGAGATAGACGGATGGCAGGAGAGAATGACCAACGAGCAGATGCTCGATGAGGTTAAGCTTGTTGCCAAGACCGTTAAGATCACCGAAACCGGAAGCAATCAGCTCTATACTGCAGACGGAAAGTTCCAGTCCGCAGCTGACTATATCACAATTGATCCCAAGGTTACAGTTGACGGACAGAGCCTTGATAACAAGTGGACCTGTGTTTCCGGATATCCTAATTCGGGAGTTGAGTTCACTGACTCCGAGGGAGAAACTGTTTCTATTACCGAAAAGGGCGGATACGGCGGAACTATCTACGCTGCAAGAGTTGATGATGACGATTATACAGCAACTGAGATAGGCGGTTATCCTGCAATTCGTACAGTATACAATACCGGCGGCAGCATGGTTGCTTATTACATCATTCTTCTCGGACATGATGCCAAGGATTATGAAGAGAATTTTGAAGTATATGTCACTGTTGATGGCAACTTCGACTCAACATTCTTTAGCGATCTTCTCGATGGAGTATCGGATTCCGACCTGCTCGATCGTATGGATTCATACCTTAACGATTACATGAACAGTGTTACCTATACACCTTCAGTAACTGAATAAAAATTTTTTACGCATTACTTCCAAACAGGGCAGAAGACTCATATGATAGGTTTTCTGTCCTGTTTTATGTTATTATTTATAGGTGCCTGGTAACATTAAGAAATCTTAATGTTACCTGACACCATTAAGGAATCTTAATGTTACCTGTCACCATTGGTGCGTTAAGCATATTTTTTGATGTCAGCAGATGCTTGGATATTTAGTATGGACAAATTGGAGGAAACGAGATGTACAGACCTGAAATAGCCCCCAGAGGATGGAACAGCTGGGATTGTTATGGAGCTGCTGTGACAGAAAAGGAAGTAAGACAGAATGCTGAGTTTATGGCAGCTCATCTGAAGCAGTACGGCTGGGAATACGTGGTTGTCGACATACAGTGGTATGAGCCGGGAGCTACAACTCATGAATACAGACCTTTTGCTGATCTGTGCATGGATGAGTACGGAAGACTTATACCCGCACCTAACAGATTTCCTTCTGCAGCTGATGGCAAGGGCTTTGCACCTCTGGCAGAGTATGTTCATTCGCTTGGACTTAAATTTGGTATCCATATAATGAGAGGAATTCCCCGTCAGGCTGTACATAAAAACCTTCCTGTTTTTGGAACGGACAAGACAGCCAGGGATGCTGCAAGATTCAACAGTATCTGTTACTGGAATCCGGACATGTACGGTGCGAAAGCGGATGAGACCGGAAGAGCGTATTATGACTCCATATTTAAGCTCTATGCAGAGTGGGGCGTGGATTTTATAAAGTGTGACGACATATGCAGGGAACTTCCCCGTGAGGAAGAGGAAATGAAGATGCTGTCAGAAGCGCTTAATGCCTGTGGAAGGGAGATGGTCCTTTCACTTTCACCCGGACCTGCACTTGTTGAAAAGGCTGAGCTCTATAAGCAGATTTCCAATATGTGGCGTATCACGGATGATTTCTGGGATGACTGGAAGCTTCTGTATGCGATGTTCGAACGTGCCGAAAAATGGAGCATACATGCCGGAGCAGGTCATTACCCCGATGCTGATATGCTGCCGATCGGTCCAATCAAGCAGGATTATGATGTGAATAACAGGACTGCTTTTACGGAAGATGAGCAGATCACCATGATGACTCTCTGGAGTATCATGCGTTCTCCTCTTATAATCGGCGGAGAGATGACGGGATTCGATGATTTTACCATGAAGCTCATCACCAATGAAGCGGTTCTGAAGATGCATGCCGGTTCGAGAAACGCACGCCAGATCTTCAGAAGAGAGATAGACGGAAAAGAGTTCATTCTCTGGGCTGCAGATGACTGCGAAGGCGGAAAGTATCTGGCTGTATTCAATGCATCGGATGAGGATGGTCGCATAAGCTTTAGTCTTGATGAACTTGAATCCATAAGTGCGGGAAGCAGGGCGACAGAGCTTTGGACAGGTGACAGCATTACCCTTGAAGCTGATTTTAAGACTGATATTCCTGCCCACGGCGCTAAAGTATACAAAATCTGAGACCGCTTCAGAAAAAAGGAACTGTGATGAGCAGTTCCTTTTTGGATGAAAGAAGATAACCTGCAATAGCCTGCTTTGTTTAGTGATTTATCTGATTAACGCATTGGCTTGCATCCTATTACATGCAAAATATAATATTAAGGTGCCTATTAAGGTGCCAGGTAACATTAAGAAATCTTAATGTTACCTGACACCATTAAGAAATCATAATATTACCTGGCACCATTAAATTCGGTCAAAGCGGATATGAAGAAAAAGAAGACGAAGCAAAAAGTAAAAAGCGAAAAAAGGATAAAGCGTGCGCAAAGCATAAAAAAGACTCTGAAGGAGTTGCCTCTTCTGATCATAGGGGCAACACTTACAGCCTTTGCGGTAAAGTATATCTATGACCCGGCAAGCCTTGTTACCGGTGGAGTTACGGGACTTTCCATAATTGCACGTTCGGTTGCATTTAGATATTTTGGATATGATTTTCCCCTCTGGCTGGGATCGCTTGTTTTTAATGTGCCAATATTTATTTTTGCGATCACGCAGTCGGGGATCAGGAATGTTCTAAGGACAGGATTCGTATGGCTGATCCTGACAGCGGAGCTTTATTTTCTTCCCGAGAAGTCCTTTTTGCCTGATGATATACTGCTTGTAGCGATATACGGAAGTATTCTGATGGGGGTGGGGTCGGGACTTCTTTTGTCCGCAAGGGCTACATCCGGCGGATCCGATATGCTTGGAGAAGCGCTTCATCATAAGATCAGAAGTGTCAGCGTGGGACGTCTTATCCAGATCATAGACGGTTTCGTTGTGGCGGCCGGTCTTTTGACATTTGGTATAGAACATACTTTATATGCCATCATCTCTGTGTTTATAATGGGAAAGGTCATCGATCTTGTTCTCCATAAAGGAAAGAGCGCCAAGATGGCAACGATCATATCCGAAAAGAATGAAGAGATCGCGCAGGAGATAATGACTTCGTTAAACCGCGGAGTTACAGGGCTTTACGGAAGCGGAATGTATACCCGCAAGGACAAAAAGGTCATAATGTGTATCTGTTCCAAAAAGGATCTGGTATACATTAAGGATATAGTAAAAAAGCATGACCCAGGGGCGTTCTTTGTCGTAGGAAATGTTGACGAAGCAATGGGCGAAGGCTTC
>CAMOZY010000078.1 GCA_946631295.1 uncultured Lachnospiraceae bacterium | reverse complement strand
GGAAGAGGAGGAGGATCCCGTAACAATGACAAGCCGACCGCCTGTTATCTGTGTTATGGGTCATGTCGACCACGGTAAAACATCGCTTCTCGATGCAATCAGAAATACAAAGGTAATCGAGGGCGAGGCCGGCGGAATCACTCAGGCTATCGGTGCATATGTAGTTAATGTAAACGGCAGGAAGATTACATTCCTTGATACACCCGGACATGAAGCATTTACAGCAATGCGTATGAGAGGTGCGAATGCAACGGATATCGCAATCCTCGTAGTAGCAGCAGATGACGGTGTAATGCCACAGACGGTTGAAGCCATCAACCATGCCAAGGCAGCAGGTGTAGAGATCATCGTTGCGGTCAACAAGATCGATAAGCCTTCGGCAAATATCGACAGGGTAAAGCAGGAACTTTCGGAGTATGAACTCATCTCCGAGGATTGGGGCGGATCGACCGTATTTGCCCCCGTTTCAGCTAAGACAGGAGAGGGCCTTGATAACCTTCTTGACATGATACTCCTGACTGCCGATGTTCTTGAACTTAAGGCTAATCCCGACAGAAAGGCAAGGGGCGTTGTTATCGAGGCTAAGCTCGACAAGGGCAGAGGTCCCGTTGCTACCGTTCTTGTTCAGAAGGGAACCCTTCATGTCGGAGATTTCGTTTCCGCAGGTGCAGCACACGGCAAGGTTCGTGCGATGATAAATGATAAGGGTGAGAATGTTAAGGCATGCGGACCTTCAACTCCCGTTGAGATCCTCGGACTTAATTCCGTACCCGAAGCAGGTGAGGTTTTCCTTGCTCACGAATCAGACAAGGAAGCCAAGTCCTATGCAGATACCTATACCGCAGAGAACAAGAAGCAGAAGCTTGCAGAAACTCAGGGACGTATGAGCCTCGAAGATCTCTTCTCCAAGATCAAGGAGGAGAATCTCAAAGAGCTCGACCTTATCATCAAGGCAGATGTCCAGGGTTCTGTCGAGGCACTCAAGGAATCACTTATCAAGCTCTCCAACGAAGAGGTAGTCGTCAAGGTTATCCATGGCGGCGTAGGTGCCATCAACGAATCCGATGTTAACCTTGCAGGTGCATCCAATGCGATCATTATCGGATTTAACGTTAAGCCAGATACTCAGGCAGCCGATAAGGCAGAGCAGGAGAATGTCGATGTCAGATGCTATGATGTCATCTATAAGGCTATCGAGGATATCGAGCGTGCGATGAAGGGACTTCTTGATCCCGTATTCGAAGAGAAGATCATCGGACATGCAGAGATCAGACAGATCTTCAAGGCATCCGCTATCGGTAATATCGCAGGTTCTTATGTGCTTGATGGTATCATGCAGAGAGGGTGCAAGGTTCGTATCACCAGAGGTGAGGATACTGTTTACGAGGGAGTTCTTTCATCTCTCAAGAGATTTAAGGATGATGCCAAGGAGGTTAAGGAAGGCTTCGAGTGCGGACTTGTATTCGACGGCTTCGATTCCATCCAGGAACTTGACCGCGTAGAGGCATATGTAATGGTAGAGGTTCCCAGAACGTGAGAAAGAACAGTATAAAAAATATAAGACTTAACTCGGAAGTTCAGAAGGAACTTTCGGCGATAATCCGTGATGTCAAGGATCCGAGAGTCAGCCCCTGGACAAGCGTTATCGAGGTGTATGTTGCTCCGGATCTTAAGACATGCAAGGTCTGGATATCCGTACTCGGTTCCGATGAGGACAGGGATAACACCATCAGAGGACTTCAGTCTGCGGCAGGATTCATCAGACATGAGCTTGCTCACAGGATGAATCTCCGCAACACTCCGGAACTTACATTTATCTCCGATACTTCCACGGAGTATGGCGTAGATATGATCCACAAGATCGATGAGATCGTTGCAGAGGATGAAGCCAGACATGTGGATACGGATGAAGACGGATCCGAGGATTAAAGAGGAATTACCAGATGCTTGATATTATCAGGGAATGTGAAGGCGCAAAGAGGATTGGTATCAGCGGCCATGTAAGACCGGACGGCGATGCGGTATCATCCTGTCTTGCACTCAGAAGATATCTGCTGAATGCCATGCCGGATGTTTTGGTGGATGTCAATCTTGAAGAGCCCATTCCGACAATTTTCGATGGTGAAGAAGGATACTCCGAAATAAAGCGGGATTTTCCGGATGATGTGAAATACGATGTGTATTTTGCACTCGACTGTAACCGCGAAAGACTCGGAAGTGCCGGCAAGTATTTTGATGCTGCAGGCAAGAGGATCAACATCGATCATCATGAAAGCAACAAAGAAGGTGTCGGTGATCTAAATGAGATCGAGCCCGACATCAGTTCTACCTGTGAGCTTCTCTATTCACTTTTCGACAAAAAATATGTCGACAGGGAAGTGGCGGTCTGCATCTATACCGGAATGGTCACGGACACAGGAGTTTTCCAGTATTCATGCACTTCTCCCGAAACAATGAGAAGAGCAGCGGAACTTATGGAGTATGGCTTCGATCATTCGGCTCTTATTCAGAGAGCATTTTACGAGAAGACCTATCTTCAGACACAGATCCTTGGAAGATGCCTTATGGAGAGTGTAAGGTTCATGGAAGGAAGATGTGTTGTAAGCTGGCTTGATAAAAAGACTCAGGATTTTTACGGAGTAGTCAGTAAGGATTTCGAAGGCATCGTATCGCAGCTCAGAAATGTCCGCGGCGTAGATGTATCGATCTTCATGTATGAGACCGGTAATCAGGAATACAAGGTTTCGATGAGATCATCCGAGAAGGTAAATGTTGCACAGATAGCTGTCCGCTTCGGTGGCGGCGGTCATGCAAGAGCAGCCGGATGTAATATGAGCGGAACTGTTTACGACTGTGTAAACAATCTCTCGAAATATATCGAGAAACAGCTTAAAAGCGCTCCTGAAGGAGAAGAGGCAGATGTCTGATGCCGGCATAAACGGAATACTTAACATTTCAAAGGAGGCGGGATACACCTCCTTTGATGTTGTTGCGGTAGTGCGCGGTGTATACCGTCAGCGCAAATGCGGTCATACCGGAACACTGGATCCTATGGCGACCGGCGTTCTTCCCGTAGCCCTGGGCAAAGCTACCAAGGTCTGCGGAATGCTGACCGACTGGGACAAGGAGTACGAAGCAGAGCTTTTACTCGGAAAGACCACCGATACCCTGGATATCACCGGCGAAGCTACGGGCGGTGATGCGGATGCGGCAATGAAGCTTGATGCTGACAGGATAGTGGAAGTGATCGCAGGCTTTACCGGAGAGATAGAGCAGATCCCTCCGATGTATTCAGCACTGAAGCTGGAAGGACGCAGGCTGTATGATATTGCAAGGAGCGGAGGAAGTGTTGAAAGAAATGCACGTAAGGTGAATATACGCAGGATCGAGATCCTTGCCATCGACCTCCCTATGGTGCGTTTCCGTGTTCTGTGCTCCAAGGGTACATACATCAGGACTCTTTGCGATGATATAGGACGTGTCCTCGGATGCGGCGGATGCATGAAGTCGCTTGAAAGGTGCGCTGTCGGTCCCTTTAATACGGGTAATGCGGTTTCGCTTTCAGAGATAAAAAGACTTAGGGATGAAGGAAATGAAGACGGATTGATGAGCCTTTTAAAACCCGTTGATTCGGTATTTGAAGATCTCCGTAAAGTTGTTGTGCTTCCTGCATCTGACAAAATGCTTTTGAACGGGAATAAACTTGCAGGTACCGATCTTGAAGCTGATCCTTTGCCCGAGCGTTCCGAGCACTTCAGGGTATATCATCCTGACGGAAGCTTTGCCGCGGTCTATGAATATGACGGCGCCGGAAGTATATACAGACCGGTAAAAATGTTTTAGCTTCGAAAAACAAATTAGAACAGATGGAAATAATATCCGATACAAAAGATTTTTATATAAACGGACGGACTGCGGTAGCTATCGGCAAGTTTGACGGTGTTCATATCGGACACCAGAAGCTCCTTATGGAACTTGCGGAGAGCGCTTCGGCGTATCCGGATGAGATCAGGACATGTGTCTTTACATTTGATCCCGCACCCTCGGTCTTTTTCGGCTCGGAAAAAGGGCTCCTTTCAACCAGAAAGGAAAAGAGGATCCTTTTTGAGCGAAAGGGAATAGACATACTCATCGAATACCCCTTTGACAGGGAAACCGCCGATATGTCCCCGATGGATTTTTTGAATGATATCATCGTCGGAAGGATGGGAGCCGGGGTTATAGCTGCGGGGAGCGACCTTTCCTTCGGAAAAAAAGGGGAAGGGGATTGCGGGCTCCTTAAAAAATACTGCTCGGACAATGGTATTGATGTAAGGATAATTGATAAGATAAGGATAGATCTTGACGGGGAATACGAAGTCAGCTCCACCCTGATAAGAGAAAAGATCCTGAAGGCTGAGATGGAGGAAGCAGAAAAGCTTCTCGGGATACCGTTCTTTATATACGGCGAGATTGAGCATGGCAATCATATCGGTACCACGCTCGGATTTCCCACCATCAACATGGTCCCCGGTGATGATAAGCTTCTTCCTCCCTACGGGGTATATACGGCCGATGTGATCATTGAGGGAAGAAAATATGCCGGGCTTACCAACATAGGCAGAAAACCGACCATTTCCGATCATGAAAAGAGAGGCGTGGAGACTTATATATACGGTTTTAACAAGGATGTATATGGTCTTGAAGCCGAAGTCTATCTCAAGCATTTTTGCAGACCGGAGAAGGAATTCGGTTCCCTTGATGAACTTAAAGCGCAGCTGAGGGATGATATACTCAGATGGGATCCCGTTAACGGACAAAATAATTAACTATGCGAATGCCTTGCGAACAAAAGCTTCATCGGATATAATCGTATTCGGTTAATGAGGGAATAAAGATACACAGTTAGTAAGAACTGCGAGAGAGGTAGAAATGAATTTATCAGTATTGATATCGTTATGTGGGGGACTGGGGCTTTTCCTCTACGGTATGAAGACAATGAGCAAGGCAATCGAGACAGTTGCCGGAGCCAAGCTCAGACATATTCTTGAGATTTTTACGACCAATCGTTTTACCGGTATGTTTGTGGGATTAATTTTCACTGCGGTGATACAGTCCTCATCTGCCTGTACGGCGATGGTCGTTTCTTTTGTTAATGCGGGACTTATGAACCTGTATCAGGCAGCCGGCGTTATCTTCGGCGCCAATATAGGTACAACGGTCACTTCGCAGCTGGTATCTTTCAATATCAGCAAATATGCACCGATCATCCTCTTAGCCGGTGTTGTGTGCGTGATGTTTTCCAAGAAGGAAAAGGTCAAGGATTTTGGTGAGATAGTGGTTGGCTTCGGTATCCTTTTCATGGGACTCCAGACAATGAGCTCATCCATGGGCTATCTTAAGACGGATCCGGCCGTTGCGGAAATGCTCCTGTCGCTTGATAATCCATTCCTTGCAACCATTATGGGATTTGCCATAACCACGATAGTGCAGAGCTCGTCCGTCACGGTTTCCATTGTACTGCTCATGGCCCAGCAGGATATGCTTACGCTTCCCATATGTATCTATATAATCCTCGGATGTAATATAGGTGCCTGCAGTACGGCAGTCCTTGCTTCTCTTTCCGGTAAAAAAGATGCAAAGCGTGCCGCAATGATCCATCTCTGGTTCAACATTATAGGTACCGTGATCATGTACGTGGTACTTGCATTTGCCCTTGATCCCGTGATCGCGTTCATCAAGCTGTTTTCTGCGGATAATGGCAGATTTGTTGCAAACGCACATACCATAATAAAGATATTCCAGGTCATCATCCTTCTTCCTTTTGTGAAGCCGCTAGTCAAGCTGGCCAGCTCGACCATCAGGGGCGAAGATCAGAAGGTCGGATACAGAGAGAACTTCCAGCTTAAGTACATCGGCTCCAAGGTTATATTCAATCCCGCAACCGCAATGATCGAAGTTGTCAAGGAGCTTGACAGAATGGCTTCGCTTGCAGGCGAGAATCTTAACCGTGCGATGAATGCGCTTGTGACCCTCGATGAAGATGATATCGAGGAAGTGTACAGGGTCGAGGAGAATATCAATTTCCTTAATCATGCCATAACCGGTTACCTGGTACAGATCAACCAGTCGACGCTGCCCATCGAAGACTTAAAGTCCATAGGCGCCATGTTCCATGTGGTGAATGATATCGAGCGTATCGGTGATCATGCCGAGAATGCCGCAGATGCCGCAAAGCAGAGAAAAGAAAACGGTGCGGTCCTTTCACACGATGCATTAAGAGAACTCGGCGAGATGCTCGATATGGTAAATACCATAATCAGGTATTCGATGGAGATATTTGCAAAGAGCGATGAAACCCATCTTCAGGATGTTGTCGAGCTCGAAGAGAAGATCGATCTTGAGGAAAGAAAGCTTCAGGAAAATCATGTAAGAAGACTTGCAGCAGGGGAATGCACTCCCGAAGCAGGAATGATCTTCTCCGATATCGTTTCCGGACTTGAGAGAGTGGCGGATCATGCGACCAATATCGCCTTTGCCATCAAGGAAGAGGAAGATAACCTGCTTGCTGCAAAACAGGGTGCGACTCCGATAGCCGGATCGTAGATAAATTATCCTTGTTTTTTGCCATGTTTAGTGTTACTATGTATTTTGCGCGCGGTCTTACCGTGGCTTAGCCCAGAGGATAACTCCACCCGGGCCCGGCTTCAGGCGAAGCGCTCGCGGGATATCCATGAGGATATCTTAAATATTCAAACGGAGGTTTTTGAAATGATCAGTAAGGAAAAAAAGACAGCTATCATGAACGAGTATGCAAGAACACCCGGTGACACCGGTTCACCTGAAGTTCAGGTTGCAGTACTCACCGCTCGTATCAACGAGCTCACCGAGCACCTTAAGGCTAATCCCAAGGACAATCACTCACGCCGCGGAATGCTCAAGATGATCGGACAGAGAAGAGGACTTCTTGATTATCTTGCAGACAAGGATATCAACAGATACCGTGCGCTTATCGAGAAGCTCGGACTTCGTAAATAATCTAAAGCTGACGAGAGGTTGTACGGACAGTGCAGCCTCTCATATTGTTTTAAAGAAGATCTCCGGATCTGTTTTCCGGGATTTTGGGCGATGTGACCAAGGAACAGAAAGGTGTTCCGGGATTGCTGAAAAGCAGGTGAATCCATTGTTCGCGGGTTTTTCAGTAGTTTCGGTGCCTTCTGTTCCATAACATATTTAAAGTTATCAAGGAGGCATTATGTACAAGAAGTATGAAATGGACCTTGCCGGCAGAAAGCTTGTCGTAGATATCGACAGAGTCGGTAAGCAGGCAAACGGCTGTGCACTTATGCATTACGGTGATACCACTGTTCTTGCAACCGCAACAGCATCAAGCGCTCCCAGAGACGGAATTGATTTCTTCCCCCTCTCTGTTGAGTACGAAGAGAAGTTCTATGCAGTGGGAAAGCTTCCCGGAGGATTCAATAAGCGTGAGGGAAAGGCAAGCGAGAATGCAATCCTTACCAGCCGCGTTATCGATCGTCCCATGAGACCTCTTTTCCCCAAGGATTATCGTAATGATGTTACTCTTGACTGCATGGTCATGAGTGTTGATCCCGAGTGCAGACCTGAGCTTGTTGCAATGCTCGGTGCCGCAATTTCAACATGCATATCCGACATCCCCTTCGACGGACCCTGTGCAATGACCCAGGTCGGAATGAAGGACGGAGAATTTGTTGTTAACCCTTCCCAGGAAGTATGGGACAAGGGCGACCTTAAGCTTACCGTTGCATCAACAAAGCAGAAGGTCATCATGATCGAGGCAGGAGCAAATGAGATCCCCGAAGCTAAGATGCTCGAGGCAATCTACATGGCTCACGACATCAACCAGACCATCATCGCTTTCATCGACAAGATCGTTGCCGAGGTAGGAAAGAAGAAGCATGAGTACACCTCATGTGCAATCCCTGCCGAGATGTTCGAGAAGATGAAGGAGATCGTTCCTCCCGCAGAGATGGAGACCGCTGTCTTCACCGATGACAAGCAGACCAGAGAAGGAAACATCGCTGAGATCACCGAGCGTCTCAAGGCTGCATTTGCAGACAACGAGGAGTATCTTGCAGTTCTCGGAGAGGCTGTATATCAGTATGAGAAGAAGACTGTAAGAAAGATGATCCTTAAGGATCACAAGCGTCCCGACGGCCGTGAGATCACTCAGATCAGACCTCTTGCCGCTGAGGTTGATATCATCCCCAGAGTTCACGGATCCGCAATGTTCACCAGAGGACAGACCCAGATCTGTGACGTATGTACCCTTGCTCCTCTTTCTGAGGCTCAGAGGATTGAGGGACTTGATCCTTACGTAACTGAGAAGAGATATATCCATCAGTATAATTTCCCCTCATATTCAGTTGGTGAGACCAAGGTAAGCCGCGGTCCCGGACGTCGTGAGATCGGACACGGTGCTCTTGCAGAGCGTGCACTTCTCCCCGTTCTTCCCAGCCCCGAGGAGTTCCCTTATGCCATCAGATGCGTATCCGAGACCTTCGAGTCAAACGGATCAACCTCAATGGCTTCCACCTGCGCTTCCTGCATGTCCCTTATGGCTGCCGGAGTTCCCATCAAGAAGATGGTAGCAGGTATCTCATGCGGACTTGTTACCGGTGAGACCGATGA
>CAMOZY010000077.1 GCA_946631295.1 uncultured Lachnospiraceae bacterium | reverse complement strand
CTTTTCCGCGAAGGCGACAAGGTCATGCAGACCAAGAATAACTACAAGCTCGAGTGGAGCACTGATGTAAAACTGACATCATTGTCACAATCAGGAACAGGGGTGTTCAACGGAGATCTCGGAAGGATCCGCTCAATAGATGAAGCCGCAAGGAATATCACCATTCTTTTCGACGACGGAAGAGTGGCCGTGTATTCTTTTTCGGAACTGGATGAACTGGACCTCTCATATGCGATGACCATCCACAAATCCCAGGGAAGCGAGTATCCTGCGGTCATCATCCCCATCCTTGATCCTTCGTCGCTCCTTGTTTACAGAAACCTTCTCTATACCGGCATAACAAGGGCCAAGACCTGCGTTGTGCTGCTTGGAAGCTCTGAAACCATTAACCGTATGATTGATACGAAAGGAAGTAATGACAGATATTCTACACTCTCTGAAAGACTTCGTCAGGCAGCCGGCCTCCGGGATCAAAGCTAAAACAGGCACTAGATCTGTAGCTAAACCCGTCCCTGAGTTCATGGCTAAACCTGCCGCCAGGATCATAACTCTTATATATCCCTCGAGATGCCCGGTATGTGACAGACCTGTCAGACCGTCTACTGAGAAAATCTGCCTGCCCTGCCTGAAAAGCCTGAAGGCAGCCCGCTTTCCCTACTGCGAAAAGTGTGGCAAGAAGGTTTCGGATGGTGTCCGGATCTGCCATGACTGCAGCAATCTGGAGCATTCTTTTGCAAGATGCAGGAGCGCATTTGAATATGGCACGGTAAGGAATGCCCTCTACAGGTTCAAATACTTCGGAAGACGTGAATATGCGCAGGTTTTTGCCGAGATGACGGCACGTATCCTGGGTGACTACATCGCCGGCGCAAAGCCCGATGCCATCGCTTTTGTACCCCTTTCTGCGGGAAAAGAAAACAAAAGGGGCTATAACCAGGCGAGAGACTACGCCTGCGAGCTTTCAAAGGTCCTCGGGATACCTCTTTTGACGGACTCTCTGAGACGCGTCAGAAATACCATTCCGCTTAAACTTTTAAGCCCTTCCGCAAGGCGGAAAAATTTGAAAAATGCTTTCAAGAGCGGGCAAAATGTAGTAAAATCATTACGTATATTATTGATTGACGATATATACACCACCGGCGCCACGATGGACGAGTGTTCGAGGGTTCTTCTTGATGCCGGAGCGGAGACTGTATACTGTATTGCCCTGGCGTCCGGAGAAGGCGTCTGAACATGGAGGTGATCTGATGAACGTTAGGAATTGCAAGTCCTGCGGTAAGCTTTTCAACTACATTACCGGCCCGCATATCTGCCCCGTTTGCAGAGAGGCCACCGAGGCTAAGTTCCAGGAGGTCAAGCAGTACATAAGAGACCATAAGGGCGTAGGGATTGCTGAGGTTTCGGAAGCATGCAGCGTCGAACCGGGCCAGATCAGACAGTGGCTCAGGGACGACAGACTCGAGGTTACTGAAGATTCCGCACTCATGCTTAACTGTGAAAGCTGCGGAGCACCTATCAGATCCGGAAGATTCTGTGACAGATGCAAGGCACAGGTTGTCGGAGGCTTTAATAGCATCTTAAATGCCAACAAGCCTGCTCAGCCTCAGGTTCAGAAGCCTGACAGACCCAATCCCAAGATGCGCTTTCTGGATAGCTGATGTTTTATGGATTTAACTGATACAGTCACCTGTCGGACTTTTCATGTGCCCGGCCTCAAGGCTTATCGGCACCGAAGATTTCTGCGGGTGATTTGTTCATGTAAGGAGAAGGGCTCAGAGCCCGAAATGATATGATCAATCAGGACAGGGTCATGCTCATGACCAGAATGGCTTCATACGAGGCCGGTGAAGGAAAAAAGCATATGAGCGTCGTCAGATTCTTCAAGGGCGACTATATCGCAGTCGGTATCCTGAAGGCGATTATCTGCGCTACTCTTTCTTTTGGCCTGATCCTGGGGCTGTACATCTATTACAGCTTTGATGTGTTCATGGCAAATATGTACGATATGGACATCCTTGCTTTCGTAAGGGATATCCTGATCAAATATGCATGGTTCACCGGTATATATGTTCTTATCACCTATATCGTCTGCACCATCAGATACAACATATCACGCAGAAAGCTCAAGAGATATTTCAAGAATCTCAGGGTGCTCAAGCGGATGTATGACAAGCAATAAGGAAAGGTTATGACACAGCTTTTGGAGATCAGAGATAACATCAAGGTGTTTTTCTCTAAGTATGACGTATTCATCATCCCTGTATTCAAGTTTTTGCTTGCACTGATCATGCTCCTCATGATCAATTCCAAGCTCGGATACATGGCAAAACTCAACAACACAGGAATCGTTCTCATCGTTTCCCTTGCATGTTCGTTCCTCCCTTCAGGCGCGATACTTTTGTTCGGAAGCCTGTTCTCGATGGGACATGTATTTGCGCTTTCACCTGAGGTTGCGATCATCGTTGTGGTGGTCTATATGCTGATCTATCTGCTCTACCTCAGATTCACCCCTTCAGAGTCCCTTTGCATAGTCGTGACTCCGATGCTCTTTGTGTGCCACGTTCCTTACGTGATTCCTGTTGTGATGGGCCTTGTCGGAGGACCTGCATCAGCACTTTCGGTTATCTGCGGAGTTCTGGTATATTTTACTCTTCACGTTGTAACCCAGAATGCAGCCAATGTTTCGGGTGAACTTGCGGACATCCTCGGCCAGATCAAGCTGATCATAGATTCACTTATCGGAAATAAGCAGATGATGGTATTCATTGCAGCTTTTGCAATAACCACCATTGCGGTATATATCATCAGACGCCTTCCCATTCAGCACTGCTGGACGATTGCAATGATCGCAGGTGCGATCCTCAACATGCTGATCATTCTCATCGGCGGCCTGATCTACAAGGCAGGTTTTTCATTCGTCGGAATTCTTTTCGGATCCATCCTTGCATTCCTTGTCGGAAAAGTGATCGAGTTCTTCCGGTTCTGTGTTGACTATACGAGGACGGAACGGGTTCAGTTCGAAGACGATGAGTATTACTACTATGTCAAGGCTGTTCCCAAGATGAATGTTGCCGCTCCCGAGCGTAAAGTAAAGAACATCAACCGCTCTCACAGAAGATATGTCCCTCAAAGGGAAGAGATTCCTGAAGAGGAGTATGAAGAAGAGTATTCCGAAGACGAGGATATGACCATCGCAGAGGAAAGAACCCGCAGGTAAGAAGATTACCGCGGATATGATTTTCGCAGATTGAAAATTTAGTTTTACAGGAAAGTACCTTACGGGATGCAGTTTATCGAAGAGACAATCGAATACATCAAAAGCTTCGGTACCTACATCGGTACGATACAGTGGCAGGACTATGCTGAGATCCTTATCATAGCCGTGCTGCTTTATTACATGATGAGATGGATGCACAATACCAGGGCATGGTCTCTTATGAAGGGTATTGTTGTCATCCTTGTTTTTATCATTATCGCCAACGTGTTCCACATGGACACGATTCTCTGGCTGTCCAGCAACATTCTCCAGTTTGCTGTTATTGCGCTGATCGTCGTTCTTCAGCCTGAGCTCAGAAAGGCTCTTGAAACACTCGGTAAGAGCAACATTATCGGAGGCCTTTTCTATTTTGTCCAGCAGAGTAATTTCATGATGGCCCTCTCGGAAAAGAGTATCGATGAGATTGCAAGGGCATGCCACCTCATGGCTGAGGAAAAAACCGGAGCTCTCATCGTTATCGAGAACAAGGAGTCACTTTCAAGGGTTGATGAGAGTGGTATCAAGGTTGATGCAGAGATCTCATCCCAGCTTTTTCTCAACATCTTTGAAAAGAATACACCGCTCCACGACGGAGCTGTCACGATAAGACATAACCGCATTTCATGTGCGACCTGTTATCTTCCTCTTACTTCATCAACATCGATCAGTAAGGAATTCGGAACAAGGCACAGAGCGGGACTCGGTATATCCGAAGAATCTGACGCCATTGTCATAATCGTTTCCGAGGAAACCGGTAAGATATCCGTAGCACGTGACGGTGAACTTGAGAGAAATCTCACAGAGACTTCCCTCAAAAGACTTCTCATGACCGCATTCGGAGAGGACAATGAAAATTCTGAGAAGAATTCCCAGAGCAGGATAAGGAGGCGCAAGAGATCATGAAGATATTTAAGCGAATCGGTGCTATCCTTATAAACAATCTGTGGCTCAAGATCCTTGCCGTTCTGATCGCCTTTGTTGTCTGGGTGGTCGTCGCTCAGATCAATAACCCCGTGAGTACACATACATACAGTAACGTCAAGGTAACTCTGCTCGGTACCGATGTCCTCGAAAGCGAAGGCAAGTTTTATCAGGTGGTGGGTAATTCCGATGTTATCAAGATCACCGTAAGGGCTCCCGAGTCAGTCATCAGTTCGATATCTCCATCAGACATCTATGCGGTTGCCGATCTTTCCGAGATAAGGGAGGACGGAACAGTTCCGATAGTCTATTCACTTGACCGTGCCGAGAGCATCGTCGCTGATCATGATGAGCTTCAGGTCATCGTAGAGGATAAGAAGACAAGATATGTAAATATCCTTTATGAGATGACAGGCTCCGTAGGTGAAGGATGCGTTGCCGGTAAGGTTACTCTCCAGAGAAACAGGATTGAGATTTCCGGTCCTGCTTCGGATGTTGACAAGGTTGCTTATGCACAGGTATCGATAGATCTTGATGGTGCGATCAAGTCCATTTCTGCGGATATGGAGATCCACCTGTTTGATTCTACCGGACACAGGGTTATCAGCGACAGAATCGTAAAACAGACAGATTACGTTACTACCACGGTCACTGTGCTTTCCACCAAGATTGTTCCTGTATATGCTTCCGTTACCGGAGATACCGCAACCGGATATCTGTATTCCGGCAACATTTCGGTTGATCCCGAGGTTGTTACCATAGCGGGTGACACCAGCGTGCTCAATACTATCAATAGAATTGAGATCACGGATCCCGTAGATATTGCCGCAGCCACCAAAGATGTTACCGCAACCTTCGAACTCGAAAAGTATCTTCCTGCCGGCGTTTCACTTGAGCAGTCGGGATTTGAGGGTGAGGCAAGCGTTACCGCATATATTGAGAAGGTTGCTGAAAAGAACATCAATCTCTCACCGGAAAGGATTGCGATAATAGGCATTCCTGACGGATTTACCGCTGAAATTCTCGAAGAGGGAACGGTCAGTGTAAAGCTTAGCGGACTGAGCACCGAACTCAATGCCATCAGCGCTGAATCTCTCGTCGGCTCGGCCGAGATAACACCCAATTCTGACGGAGTATTTGCAGACGGTGACATTCTGATCCTTCCCGTCAAGTTCATCCTGACAGATCACGTCAAGTCCGACATGGTTTATGTGAGGGTTCTTCTGACTGCAGACGTCTAAGGGATAGTTTTATTGAAAATAGAGTTGCAATCTGTTATCATTGTTGATAGAAAGATCCGCAAAAGGGGGCCTGATTTTTCGGGGCAGGCGGGATCTAAAATGTAAGAAAGGGTACGATAATGGTATCTCAGAAAGTATTGATAAAAAACCCCACCGGTCTTCACTTGAGACCTGCAGGGATTCTTTGTAAAGAAGCAATGCAGTATAAGTCTCTGATCACATTCAGATTCGGAGATGATAATACCGCCAATGCAAAATCCGTCCTCAGCGTCCTTGGTGCATGCATCAAATGCGGTGATGAGATTGAATTCGTCTGTGAGGGCGAGGATGAGGACAAGGCTCTTGAAGCTCTCGTTGCAGTTGTTGAGGCAGGGCTCGGAGAATAAGGGTTTATCTTGAAAAGGCATGCAGCAGGACATTAGTCCTGCTGTTTTTTTGCCTGTAAATATGCTATAATAAAGCGGATTATATATTTTGGCGCTGATGTATTGCAAAACGCCGGTCCGCGGAGGATGAAATGTCAGAACTTACGGTAATAGTTCCATGCAAGAATGAGGAAGAGGCGATACCTCTTTTTTATGATGAGCTCATAAAGGATACCGCATTTCTTGCAAAAAGAAATATAGATCTTAAGGTCATCTTCATTAATGACGGTTCTGACGACGGTACCGTAAGTGTTGTCAGGAAGCTTCATGAGAAGGATGAGAGAGTCCATCTTATTTCTTTTTCCAGGAATTTCGGCAAGGAAGCTGCAATGTATGCAGGACTTAAGGCGGCTGATTCCGATTATGCCGTTATCATGGATGCAGATCTCCAGGATCCCCCTGCGCTTTTAGAGGAAATGTTTTCGTACATCGATGAGGGCTATGATTCGGTTGCGACAAGACGTGTGACCAGAAAGGGAGAGCCCCCCATCAGGAGTTTTTTTGCAAGACGCTTCTATAAGCTGATGCAGAAACTTTCTGATACAAAGATCATGGACGGAGCAAGGGATTACAGGCTCATGACGAGGCAGTTCATCGATGCTGTACTTGCAATGACCGAATATAACCGCTTCACAAAGGGAATCTTCGGATGGGTCGGATACGACACCAAGTGGATCGATTTTGAAAATGTCGACAGGAGCGCCGGCAAGACCAAGTGGAGCTTCTGGGGACTTGTAATGTATTCGCTCGAGGGCATCACCGCTTTTTCAACCAAGCCCCTCATACTCAGCTCACTGATAGGAATGCTTTTCTGCTTTCTGGCATTTGTGATGGTCATCTTCATCATAGTCAGAAGGCTGGTATTCGGAGATCCGGTTGCAGGATGGGCCAGCACAGTTACGATCATAGTCTTCGTGAGCGGTGTCCAGTTCTTCTGTACCGGCATCCTTGGACAGTATATCGCCAAGGCTTATCTTGAGGTGAAGAACAGACCTCTTTACCTTAAGAATGAGAAAAACTGTTTCTGACAGGTATTTTGCTAATGGCTAAAACGGTTCTCCTTATTTTATTTCTGATCATAATAGCTTTTTTCTCCGGAAGGACTCTGATGCTCGCATCTGGACTTGTTTCCGGGAAAAAGGCTGATTTCTTTTCTTCATTTTCCACAGGTGCCCTTGTCATCATCTGCATTTCATTTGCGGCACATTTACTCACTGTCACAGGGTCATCCCTTCTTGAAGATGAAAAGCGCCTTCTCGGTACGATCATGGTCGTATTCATGACCGTGAGTTATTTTGCGTTCGTTGTCCTGACGGTCCTTACGGGAAAAAAGAAAATAGACAAGGACAGTAAAGAAAAAGCAGAAGAAAATATGAGTGCAGACAATTCTGCCGGTATAGATATTTCAACAGATAAAGAAAAGAGCAAAGATAAAAAGGATATCTCCTTGCCCGCTAAGGTATTCTTTGTTATCGCGACTGTTCTGTCGATTGCGTGCTTTGTGACAATTGTGTCAGGTTCACGTATCAACTCGATAGGTGATGAGACGTTTGAAACTGTCAGGTGTTTCCTTGATAAAGGAGAGATGTATACCACAGATCCTCTGACCGGTATGCCTTATAAAGAGGGGCTTCCCGGAAAGTATAAGATCCTCTGCCTGCCCGGCTTGTATGCTGTTATGTGTGCGGCATTCGGTACTTCTCCTGAACTTCTGATACATGATATAATGCCGGATTTCTGGTTTGTTTCGGGACTATTTGCGATGATTGCATTATCCGGTGCTCTTTTTAAGGGAAGCGAAGATGAACTGTTAAAAAGGTCTGTATTCATGACAGCTGTGGTGCTGTTTGTTTATGCTGCGGACCTGTCGTTCTACGCACAGGGTTTTTCCGTACTTTCACAGATGTGGACGGGAGGAGCGATAAGAGTGTGGCTGCTTGTGCCGGTGCTGTTATTCCTCCTGATCGAAAAAAGATATATCTGTGCACTGCTCCCTGTTTTATGCGAAGCATGCGTCTGCAGAACTGCATACGGGATTGGATTCCTTGCGTGCATCTATGCGGGATGGGTGATCATCACTCTTTTTGCGAGGAGGTCGAAATGCTTAAAGGCCTCATAACCGATGCAATCGCACATCTCAGGGAATGTATCCTGCTGAACGTTTCACTCGTTATGGCTATAGCTGCAGGTATTGCATATCTGCGCTGCGCAGGCAGCAAGGCTGACAGGAATGTCATAAAGCTGTTTATCTACGGTGTTATCGTAACTGTGCTTTTGCTGTTCCCTGTGAGCTCTTCGGTTCTCAGGATCGTGATAGGAACCTATTATGATGCTCCCGATATGTGGATCGTAATGCCGCTGATCCCCTTTGGAGCTGCCATGTGCGCTGCTCTTTCCGGGGAACTCGCAAACCGCCTTAAGGCGGAAAAGAAAGTGACTGTAACTTTGGGATGCGTTCTTTTTGCGGCAGCTGTTCTTTTGTGCGGAAGCATGGGGATTCCCAGGGAACAGTCATCCGGAAGACCTGAAAATGCAGGTGAACTTGAACAGCAGCTTTCAATAATGATACTGGAGAAAAAACTCCTTGGCGGAGGAGAACAAATAGTCGTGGCTCCTGACGATATCATGGCTTATCTCCATACACACTCCGGAAATGCCGTAACACTCTACGGCCGTGACATGTGGGACGGAAGACTTACCAAGAACAGATACGGATCCTATGATCAGTCGCTCATAACTCTTCATGATGATATGACCGCGATAATGAACGGTGAAACGGATATTGCACCTGAAGTATGCAGGAGAGCATTTGACCTTGGAGCGACCGTAGTTATCATGCCGGGCTCCTGTGACTATACGAAGATAAAAGAAGCAGGCTTTGAAGTGGTCATGTTTGGCGGCGTTACAATGGAAGGGGATTCAGCTCCTGCGGATTCAGAACGCGGATATATAATCGTGTCCC
>CAMOZY010000076.1 GCA_946631295.1 uncultured Lachnospiraceae bacterium | reverse complement strand
TGTCTGTACTGGCTGCATCGGAGTTCCGCAGTTTATACAAAATTTTGTTCCTTCGGGCATTTCGGACCCGCAGCTGGGACAAATCATTTATTTTCCTCCCTTTTCACAAAATTCTCTGATTGGAGTAAGGTCAAGTGTCTTCTCATCGGCAATCAGTTTATAAAGCGCCTCTGCAATCTTAAGAGCACCGCCTTCAGAATCGCTTTCAATATTAAGAGGCATGATGGGCTCATGAAGTGATTTTCTGAGAAGAAGCCATCCGTTTCCGTGTTCTGCATCGCAGTTAACTCTTACGCCTTCATAGTTTTCTTTTTCAAGACTCCATCCGGGAACAGTTTCAGCCTTCGCCTGAAGTTCACCGAGTATCCTGTCTCCGTTCGCCTGGAGGTCATCAACTTCGCCAACATGGAATCTGATCTCAGCACTCTCTGCAGGCTCCTTAAGTCCTTCAATAAGTGATGCAAGACTGTTTCCCTTGCCCATTTCGATAAGGAGCTTAACCATCAGATATGCACCGTCATCGAGGAAGAAATTCTCTTTAAATGCACCATGTCCGGATGTCTCTATGGCGAGCTGTGAATCAACTCCTGACTCACCAAGTCTTATGGCTTCATCGATAACATTTCGATAGCCTCTCTTAAATCTCTTATGTACTCCGCCCTTCGCCTTTATGAAAGCGGTAAGGCCGTCTGAAGTAACAGAATCCGTAACTATAGTGGTTCCGGGATTTGAGTTAAGAGCAATGACAGAAAGAGCAGCGATAAGGTCATTCCTTGTAAGCGTCTTTCCGCCGGGAAGGACAGCACCCGCCCTGTCTACATCTGTATCAAATATAATTCCAAGGTCCGCATTCGATGAAAGTGTTGCATTCTTAATCGACTCTGCAGCCTCCTTATTTTCCGGATTCGGAATATGATTGGGGAAATGTCCGTCTGGCTCAAGGAACTGGCTTCCCGATGTATCTGCGCCAAGCTTTTCAAGTACATCCGTCACGAAGAATCCGCCTGCTCCGTTGCCTGCATCCACAACTATATGAAGACCGGCAAGAGGCTTGTCACCCTTTCCTGCGCCGGTAATAATTTTTTCCCTGAGATATCCGGTATAGGTATCCATGAAGGAAACCTTTTCGGGAGATTTTCCTGCATCTGTTATTCCCTCTGCAGCTATCTCATCTGCAATTTTTGTAAGTTCCTTTATCTCATTTTTTTCAAGTCCGCCTCTTGCGATAAAGAACTTCATTCCGTTTCTGTACCAGGGAAGATGGCTTGCCGTGATCATAATGCTTCCGTCATAGGGTGCATCTCCGAGAACAGTTGTCATGAACATTGCTGGAGTTGAGGCAATTCCAAGATCATAGGCCGATGCGCCCTGCGAAAAGATGCCCTTTGCAGAAGCTGCAAGAAGCGCTTCACCTGTCAGACGAGAATCTCTTCCTATCGCAATACGCACATCTTTCTTACCCGTTTTTGCAGAAAGCCATCTGACAAATGCAGCTGCTATATCCTGCGCTGCTTTATCGGTAAGATTAACCTTTTCACCTGTTTCATTTTCAAGTGCGATACCTCTGATATCGCTTCCGTTCTGAAGTTCAGAATAACTCATCTTTTCTCCTCCAACTCATCACAAATTCATGCAGTTAATCGCTCTTTGATTTATGACAAACACAGAAACAGTAATCTACACTTACTCTATATTCAGTACATCCTTCAGACGTTCGACTATCTTCTCTGAAGCTGCCTTATGACTTGGCTCACCGGGATGCCATCTCGACCCAAATGCCTCGCCCTGTGTATCGGGAAGCTGCAGATATCCTGCATTTGTATCAGCCTCAGTCCAGAAGTCCGAAACAGCCGCTTCTACAGTAGGCATCATCACATCTCCGAGCATTCCATAAACCCAGAGTATATGAGCATTGGGATGCACCTTCCTGATATGCATCATGAAATCAGCCATGCCCTTCCGAATCTTTTGCAAAGCTTCGGGATCATATGATCCGTCTTCAAGCTTATTATACTTATATGTCTGTCCGGTTACGGGATCTGTAAATGCAGGATTATCAAATGCTCCGCCATCATTGGTTCCAAGATTGATGATGACTGCATCAGGCTCCCATGAAGAATGATCGTAATCCTTAATACCACGCTTAGCATTAACGCTGTCGTAGATAAGAGGAAGTGTGCTTGTCGGATTATTGTCCCATCCGGTAGTGACTCCCCATCCGCTCTGTGATATCAGCCTGTAGTCAGCACCAAGAGCATCTGCAGTCATGACCGCATAGTTTTTAACAGAACTGAAATAAGGGCTGATCCAGTCCATCTCTTCATGTGCTCCCAGGACTCCTTCACCGCTTGTGATACTGTCCCCGATGAATTCCAGTCTATATCTCTTTGGTTCAGGTCTTGATATCTCCCCTTCATAGATGATCTTCTTCAGTTTCAGGAAACATCCGGGATCATCAACAGAAGCCTGAAAATCCTTAACGATCCTTACTGTATGTTTTACATTAGGATCCATATTGCGAAGGAGCATGTATTTATTCACTCCTTCCTGAACAGGAATATGTGCAAGCCAGTATCCGTCAAGAACAAGACTTATCCAGGGCATATATACGGAATTGCCGGCTTCAAGCACCACTCCCAGTTCCGAGCAGTTCATCTCAAACTCAACACCGCTTCCGGTCCAGATCAGTTCCAGATTCCCCTCCTCTGTGATCGATCTTCCCAGTACATGTACACTTCCCCATGTTGTTTCTTCACTCATACATTTTGTCTCCGTTAACCCAGTTTATCTGTTCACTGATACTTATTATTTCGCAGCTTCTATTCCGCTCAAAACTTACTGTCTGACTTTTCCGTTCTTAGAGCCAAATGACTGTGCGCTGCTCAGGATATTTGTATTAAATGAATAGTTTATACTCTTTTCTTCGCGGATACGCTTGAGTGCAAGCTCAACCATACGGTCAAGCAGCTCCTTATACTCAATTCCCAGTGCTTCAAAAAGATAGAATGCAAGAGATCCGGGAATCGTGTTGATCTCATTGAAATACAGCTTTCCGTTTTCTTCATCGATCATGAAGTCAATTCTTGCAACGCCATGACATCCGAGCTTCTTAAATGATTCAACTGCAAGATTTCTGATCTCTTCTCTCTTTTCATTAGAGATCTCTGCGGGAATCTTTCTGGATACTCCTGCCATTCCCTTGGATCCGCCCGTCTTCTTGGATCCGCCGGACATATACTTGTCCTCATAACTGAGGATATCCTTGCTGTGAAGAGGTTCCTCGCATTCGGAAGCTTCCGCTTCATTCTCATCACCAAGAACCGCACAGTTGATCTCACGAAGTTTGGTTATGGCATGTTCTGCAATGATCTTTCTTGCATAAAGATATGCATCATCTATAGACTTGGTCAGTTCTGATCTGTTCTTTGCAACACTGATACCTACGCTTGAGCCTGTATTAAGAGGCTTGATTATAACGGGATATCCGATCTTGTATTCAATGGTATTTATCAGTTCCGATACATTCTGATAGTCAGCCATGGTAAACAGGAAGCTGTCCAGAACAGGAATATCATTATCCTTGAGGATTGCTTTGGTAACATACTTATCCATTCCGACAGCTGAAGCAGTTACATCACATCCGACAAAAGGAAGTCCGAGAGTCTTAAGGTATCCCTGAAGTGCACCGTCTTCAACATTGGTTCCGTGAACAACGGGAAATGCAAGATCAACGGGGATATCAGTCTTTTTTCCGAAGAGTCCGGCCTTGTGAGAAACCATATGAACACCGTCGCCTTCATTTATCATGATCACACGGGTAGATCTTTCAAGGAGCGCCGGAATATCACGATAGCTTTCGATCTTGCCGATATCCTCTCCGACATACATCTCATTATTCTTGGTAAGATATACGGGAGTTACCTCGTATTTTTCCTTATCAATCGTCACATAAGCCTGAATTCCGGAGATAACGGAAACCTCGTGCTCAACACTCCTTCCGCCAAACATAAGAGCTATTCTTGTTTTCATTTTTATATCCTCCAAAATCATCCTGCGGATCTTTCAGTATAGGAATTAATCATATATCTTATATTTTCCGCAGTATGTATTATTTTTCCTTAAAAAAACCTCAATAGTTATCCGGCAGGTCGTTTTCAAGAAGTATGTACTTCTTATTATCTGTCTTAAGAGCATTAGCAAGCTTCATCGCATCCTGAAGAGTATCCACTGCCTTCACTCTGCTCTCATCAAAGCCCTTGGAAAGAATTCCGTCGTAAATAGGCCTGGTTCTCTTTACACCTACAAGATAGATATAATCACAGCATTCAGCTGCATAGGTTCCGTACTTGAAATTGTACTCTTCTTCCTTTTCGCCAAGTTCGACCATTCCGGGAGTGATCAGTATCCTGGTTCCTTCGAAAAGAGCAAGCATCTCGACCGCTGCCTTTGATCCGATGGGATTGGAGTTGAAGGTATCGTCTATTATCGCAACATTTCCGTGATCGATAAGCTGCAATCTGTGCTCTGCAGGCTGAAGTCTCCTTACAGGAACTTTAAGATCTGCCAGAGAAATTCCATAAGTATGTGCAACAGCGATCGCACCGAGTACATTTATTACATTATGCGCGCCGATCAGTCTTGTGGTGAATTCCGCTTTTTCTCCATCAGGAGTAACAACAGTAAAGGTGGTGCCCATGTCAGAAATCTTTACATTCTCGGTATGATATCCGTTCCCTTTACCACTCTCTCCGTACATAACGGTATTAGGATATTTACTTCCGTTCTTCTCCAGATTACCGGTGATATATTCATTATCCCCGTTCAGGAAAAGAATACCTCCTTCAGGAAGCTCATCTCCGAGTTCAAACTTTGTCTTAACAATATTATCCATGGAAAAGAAGGTCTCAAGATGCTGAGGCCCGATGGATGTGATTAGTCCGTCCTGAGGATGCACAATATCACAGATTTCCTTGATCTCACCAACCTTACGTGCACCCATCTCGCAGACGAATATCTCATGTGAAGACTTCATCTGTTCACGTATGGTCTTAACAACTCCCATAGGTGTGTTGTAACTCTCGGGAGTTACAAGAACATTATATTTTGCGGAAAGCAATGTATTCAGATAGAACTTGACCGAAGTTTTGCCGTAGCTTCCGGTAATGCCGATTATCTTGATATGGCTGTTTTCCTTCAGTACTTTTTTTGCATCGTTAATGTAGTACTGCCTTACCTGCTTTTCAACAGGACGGTTCAGTACATTTGCAAGAAGAAGTATATAAGGTGTCAGGAATATTCCAAGGAGTGCTGCAGCCATTCCTCCGACATGGTGTATATATTTCTCGCAAACTTCACCAAGTCCGACAAGGATCGCAAACAGAATACAGGAAGTTATCACAAGCCTCTTGGCTCTTGTGGTAAATACAAGTTTCTTCTTGGTAAATACAGACTTAAGGAACAGATAGATCCTGATATCAATAATGAGAAACAGCAGGCTGATAATTGCTGTGACAGGTGCTGAATAAATACCCATGACTACCGCACAGATCAGCATGAAGATGAGCTGTCTCTGCTTGCCACGGTTATTCTTAAGCCACACTCTGTGCTCCTCATTGTCATAACCGTTCAGCTGGAGCATATGGAGATTAAATCTGAGAGTCACAAAAAAGGCCCATGCGGCAAACATGAGAAATACAACTGTCAGAATTAAATATCCCCAGAACTCTATGCTGTTAAAAAAGTCTGTATTTCCCATTACTGCTCTATTCCGAAATTAGCTCTCATAATTCCCGTAAACACAGGTACGTTTTCTGCAAATGAAAAATGACCGGTGCCGGGTATCACAGCAAGTCCTGCAGCAGGCATCAGTTTCTCCATTATCTTTGCATCACTTAACGGAGTGGCATCATCCTTGTCACCCCAGATAAGCAATGTGTCATATTTATTCTTTTCAAAAAGATGTGTGAGATCTTCATTTACCGCTTTGACAAGACATCCCTTCATAACAGGCGATGCATTGCGGTAATCCTCCGAACCCTGTGTTGACTTCCAGAGTTCGATCAATTCTTCGAACATCATATAGATGGGCTTAAAGTTCAGGATCTTCTTGAGCATCTTGTATCTGAATACCCTGAGCTTCTGTGCGGCACTTCTTTTTGGCATAACACCTGCAGAATCGATCAGAACCACCTTTTCAATCTCAAAAGGAATGTTATCCCTTGCAATGAGTTTGATGATCATACGACCGCCATATGAATGACCAATGAGAACAACCTTTTTGATCTCAAGAGCTTCCATAAGCTTTATGAAAAAGTCCGTAAACTGATCTACATTCCAGCTTTCAGGCGGTTCCTGACTTGCACCGAATCCGGGAAGATCAAACTGCAGAACCCGATACTTTGAGCAAATACTCTGTGCCACGACATCATAAAGGGGATAGGAAGTTGCCCATCCCTGCAGGATAACCGCGGTAGTATCGCCCGAACCGGTAAACTTATATGCTATTTTCAATCCGTCTATACTGATGTCCATAATCTTTGTAATTTTACCACATTTAGTGGTTTTTTACCATTTTTTTATGGGACATTTGGCAGATTTAGATGCAGCCCTTATCTCAACATAACATCCGCATTTCTGACACGTGCCTGCAAGAAGACTGTCACATTCTTTACAGACATCCAGCCTGTTTTCATACAGTTCATCTGACGCTCTCTCCGCTTCAGGCAGCATAGCCCGTGTCTTCTTCACATATTCATATATATCAGTCTTTTCCGCCATATCCCGGATCAGACATATTTTGCATTTCTCCGCCATAACAGTCTGCCTCTGTTTTATCCCTTTAATTGCGCAATTAATACTTCCCGGCACGCAATTCATTGATAGCATATACTGATATGCTTCGTCAAAACAAAAAAGAGACGGGACTTATCCCGCCTCTTAAGAACACTGACTGTCAGTTCATTTTCTTCTGTATGTTTTGGAATATGCAAATGTCATTATTACAATACTCACCAGGGTTACTATGAAAATGTATGTAATGCTGCCTCTCATGGAAATATTGTTTTCAAACATCCTTGCATTGAATGAGAAAGAATCTTTTATTACATCCATGAACATCCCTTCATCCAATCCGCCGATGGAAGAATCCATGCTGTCCATAACGCCTCTCATCAGTATGTTTCTGATTGCCACGGTGACATGTGTGGCCGGAAACAGGTTGCAGAAGGTCTGAACGCTTTCTGAGAACTGGGAGATCGGAATATAAGCACCAATAACAAATCCTGCAGCTGCTGAAAGCATTCCGAAAAACGAGCTTGAAGACTGAGATGTCTTAAAAAACATCATCATGGTCATGAAAATACCGGTCGCAGATACCGATCCGAGTATCACCATTCCATATGCCCTGACCACATCCGAAGCTGTAAGAAGAAGTCCGCCGTTGCTATTTAGAATAAGCAGTCCTGCTGTAAGAAGAAGTCCTGTCATGATACATGCCGAGACTGCTGCAGATGTAAAATACGACAGGATTATCTGCCATCTTTTTATGGGAGTTGCGCTTATGTCATAATCGATCTTATTTTCCCTGTCCTTTACAATGGTAGTAAGGCAGGAATAAGGGACGGTTATCATCGCAGAACCCATCATTCCGATGAGAAGTGTGACGTTGATGAATGACTCTATATCTTCGCTGTGGATAAGACCTTTAAGAAATGCTGCTTCTTCAAGAGCTGAATCAAACGCATCCTGATACGTTCCCTTCAAAAACAGCAGGTACAGCACCAGTACTATAAGTGAAGTGAGCAGTGAAAAAAGTATTGCTGCTTTATCCTTGAAATAGATCAGAAGATTTCTCTTTGTTAATCCGATAAACTTTCTCATACTGTTGCCATCTCCCTTCCGGTCAGGTTTAAAAATACGTCATCCATACTTCCCTTGATAACTTCATAATCGGTTATCACGCTGCGATAGTTATAAAGAAAATCCGTAATACTTTCGCGGAAACTGATGCTGTAATGATCAGAATCATATTTGAAATCCATACCGCTCAGCACTCTTGCGTTGTCTTCGGATTCACCCGTATACCATACAAGCCTTGACGATGCATATTCAGTCTTGAGCTGTGAAGGGGTACCGTCTGCAATGATCCTGCCCTTATCCAGTATCACAACGCTGTCTGCATCAGCAGTCTCTTCCATGTAGTGGGTAGTAAGGAAGATAGTCATATTCTTTTCTCTTCTTAGATAATCTATATGATCCCAGACTATCTTTCTTGACTTGGGATCAAGTCCGGTTGTCGGCTCATCCAAAAACAGGATTCTTGGTTCATGTATAAGTGCCCTTGCAATATCCACTCTTCTTCTCTGACCGCCCGACAGGTTTTCATACCTTCTGTTCCAGATCTCATCAAGTTCAAATCCTTCTCTGAATTCCGAAAGCCTTTCGTCTGTCTGCTTTTTGGATAATCCGTAATAAGCGCCTCTTGTGTAAAGGTTTTCTTTTACTGTGAGCTTGTTATCAAGAACGGAATTCTGAAATACGATCCCGATTGATTCCCTTATCCTGTCATCATCCTTGCCAAGCACATTTTCGAAAACCCTGACCTCACCTGAAGTCTTCTGAAGTATGGTACTGAGTATATTGATCGTTGTTGATTTACCTGCTCCGTTTTCTCCAAGGAATGCGAAGAGCTCTCCTTCCTTTACTTCGAACGAAATACCGTCGACTGCCCTGTGCTGTTTATAATCCTTTGTAAGGTTATTTACTGTTATTGCATTCATTTCTTGTCCTTTCCCGAATTACTTTCATACTGTTTTTTCCTTACAAACGCATCATAAAAAAAGGGCAAAAAAAATAAAAGTGCAACACTACTGACTTGCATTTAGTCATTACCAAGTTGCACTTTTATCTTAAAAACTGTTTTGCATTTAATCTGTAGCAGATACTTAAACAGTATTTTTCAATTATTCTTCATCTCTGATATCATTCAGAGCGCTGTTGATCTTATTTTCATCACTCTTGCCAAGCCAGAATGTAGCGGCCCAAACGAAAGCGTAAATGATAACATACATAACTGCTATCGCAAGCCATTCTCTTAAGAC
>CAMOZY010000075.1 GCA_946631295.1 uncultured Lachnospiraceae bacterium | reverse complement strand
CGTAAATGTCGCAAAGACCTTTGATGATGAGATAGGGGTCGACGGTGTTATACTTTCCAAGCTGGACGGTGATACCAGAGGCGGTGCCGCACTTTCGATAAAGTCGGTTACCGGAAAGCCGATACTCTATGTCGGAATGGGTGAAAAGCTCACCGATCTTGAACAGTTCCATCCGGACCGCATGGCTTCAAGAATTCTCGGAATGGGTGACGTACTCAGCCTTATTGAGAAGGCCCAGGCTTCGGTGACTACCACTGAAGAAGAAAGCCGCGGAATGATGAACCGCATGCAGAAGGGTAAGTTCGATTTTAACGATTACCTTGAGAGCATGAAGCAGATGAAGAATATGGGTGGTCTTGCTTCAATTCTTTCGATGCTTCCAGGAATGGGAATCAATGCGGCCGATCTTGAGGGAGCGGTTGATGAGAAAAAGCTTAAGCAGACAGAAGCCATTATCCTTTCAATGACACCTGAAGAAAGATCCAATCCCAAGATAATCAATCCCAGAAGAAAATTCAGGATTGCAAAAGGCGCAGGACTTGATATTGCCGATGTGAACAGATTCATCAAACAGTTCGAGCAGAGTCAGAAGATGATGAAGCAGATGGGCGGTATGGGTAAGAAAGGCAGGGGAATGTTCCCCGGAATGGGCGGCTTTGGCGGAAGGAAAGGCTTTCCCTTTTAATTTCAGATTGAATCCGGAAATCATCCGTTTTCATAAATACAAAAATCCAATCAATTATTTTATGGAGGAATTTAGAAATGGCAGTAAAGATCAGACTTAGAAGAATGGGTCAGAAGAAGGCTCCTTTTTATCGTATAATCGTTGCAGATTCCAGAAGCCCCAGAAACGGAAGATTCATCGATGAGATCGGAACCTATGATCCTTCCAAGGATCCCAGCGAGTTTCATATTGATGAGGAGGCTGCAAAGAAGTGGATCGCTAACGGTGCTCAGCCTACCGAGGTTGTTGGTAAGCTCTTCAAGGTTGCCGGAATAATCAAATAATCTTGCACTTATCATCTAAGGAGGCCTTATGAAAGAACTCGTAGAAGTTATTGCAAAGGCTCTCGTAGAAAATCCTGACGAGGTTGTAGTGACTGAGACCAAAGATGGAGCAGATTACGTTCTTCAGCTTCACGTCGCTTCATCGGATATGGGCAAAGTCATCGGAAAGCAGGGAAGGATTGCAAAATCCATCCGTTCCGTTGTTAAGGCTGCAGCTTCAAGGGAAAATGCAAGAGCTGATGTTGAGATAACAGACTAATGTACCTCTTCGGACCGCCGTAAAAAGCGGTCCGTTTTTAACAAAATGAAAGATTATCTAAAAGTCGGAACAATTACACAGCCCTTTGGCATAAAAGGTGAGATGAAGGTTTATCCTCACACCGATGATCCATCCAGATTCAAGAAGATAAAAAAGGTTTATATACCTGATAAAGAATCGTATAAGGAGATGGAGATCGAGAGTGCAAAGATGGCACTTCCTCTTGTAATCCTGAAATTCAAGGGTATAGAGACTCCTGAGGCCGGAAGGGAATACAGGCAGAAGGACATTTATGTATGCAGGGAAGATGCTGCTCCCTTAAAAGAGGGAGAGTATTATTTTGCAGATATAGTCGGAATGGAAGTTGTAGATGATACCGGATTGAAGCGTGGCAGGATCACTGATATTTTCAGGACCGGCGCAAATGATGTGTATGAAATAACCTCTGATGACGGTTCTTCCTTCCTGCTTCCCGCAATAAAGCCCTGTATCCTTAATGTTGATATGGATAAGAATCTTATGACTGTTCATATTCTGGAGGGCTTACTGGATTGAAATACAAGGTTATGACTCTTTTTCCCGAGATGATCAGTTCAGTAATGGAAACAGGGATCATCGGCCGGGCTCTGAAGGAAGGTGCTCTTGAACTTCAAACCTTTAATATCCGTGACTATGCGGATAATTCAAGGGCACAGGTTGATGATTATCCATATGGCGGCGGAGCAGGACAGGTTATACAGGCAGAACCCGTTTACAGGGCATATATGGCTGCCGTCGGGAAAACGGAAGATAAGCAATTAAACAAAAAAAGAAGAGTGATCTATCTGTCTCCACAGGGAAAGCGATTTGATCAGAGAATGGCCAAGGAATTTGCCAGGGATGATGAACTTGTTTTTTTGTGCGGACATTATGAAGGTGTCGATGAAAGAGTGCTTGAAGAGATAGTTACGGATTATGTCTCTGCAGGTGATTATATCCTGACAGGAGGAGAACTTCCCGCGCTTATCATAATGGATGCCGTAGCCCGCCTTCTTCCCGGAGTTCTTGGCAATTCGGATTCTCCTGAGGTTGAGACTTTTTACAGAGATCTTCTGGAATATCCCCAGTATTCGAGGCCTGAGAAATGGCATGATAAGGATGTTCCTGCAGTTCTTTTATCCGGAAATCATAAGGATATCGAAGAATGGAGACTTGAACAGTCGATATCAAGAACGGGAAACAGCCGAAGAGATCTTCTTGAAAGATATACTGAAAAGAATGCACTTATAGAACGTATGAAGACGGCCAGGGTTCAGAATATACCTGCTTCAGAGGCTCTGTTTTTCAATGATTCGGACATTCTTTTCGAAGGAAAAGATCTATACCTGATATTTGATCATGATAACTGCGTTCTGTATGCGGGATGTTATGACAAAAAACTTGCCGAATACGATAAAGATGAAATTGAGAAGGTTAGATCGATAATCGAAGAGTATAAGTCAGTTGCCGAGAAATGTTATTTTCTGAATGTTCAGGGTGTTGCCTGTGAAGATAAGTGTAAGGAACTGATCATGATAACCTTCACGGAAAGAAATCCAATATCTTCCGCAAGGGTCAGGGATTATGCTGAATTTGGCGAAAGACTGAAAGTGCTTATTTCGAGATCTCTTTTACAGGGAAGAACATTTTATGAATTCCTTGGCCTGTCACAGATAATGCAGATAGAAGATGCCGTCAAAATAGGACTGTATACCTCGAGGGTTCTTTCGATGGATCTTTCCAGGGAAAAATAATGCTGTGACCGTAAGATGATCTGTCCGGAATATGATCTGCCCGGAATTTTGCCATAAAACAAAGATTTTGCTTGCATTTGCACCACTGATGTGTTAAATTACCAATGTTGCGTTAATGGATAGTCCGCTGTTACCGGTTTACAGGTATTATGAAAATCCGAGTGTGCTGTTGTGGAGTGATCTGTATATATCAGCTTCATGACAGAGCCAAATATAAAGGAGATATACTATGTCAGACATCATTAAGGAAATTGAGAACGAACAGCTTAAGTCAGAGATCGCAGAGTTTAACGTTGGTGATACCGTTAAGGTTCACAACCGTATCGTAGAGGGCGAGAAGTCCAGAATCCAGATCTTTGAAGGAACTGTTATCAAGAGACAGAACGGTTCAAACCGTGAGACCTTCACCGTACGTAAGATTTCTAACGGCGTAGGTGTTGAGAAGACCTGGCCCCTTCATTCTCCCAATGTTGAGAAGATCGAAGTTGTCAGAAAGGGTAAAGTAAGACGTGCTAAGCTTAACTACCTCAGAGACAGAGTTGGTAAGGCTGCTAAGGTTAAGGAAGTTGTTAAATAATTAATCTGAAGTATTAAGCCGGTGCTTTTTTGGCACCGGCTTTTTTGCTGTCCTGAAACTACAGAAAACCTATAGAAAATACTGCATAAATCGAGCTTTTATGTTATAATTCACTATGTATGTTTATGCGTAGGAAAACGGTATCGTGAAACAGGACGGATATTATTTTTATAAAAGAAGAAAGCGTTTCTCGGATGATACTTTTCACGAGATCATTCACTGGGGAATCGGTGTTCTGATCAGCATACTGTTTGCATTTATTCTGGTCTATTTTCTCGGGATGAATGTAAAGGTTGCCGGGGATTCTATGGCACCCGGACTGGTCGAAGGACAGAAGGTACTGGTCAACAGATTTGTGTATAAGATATCACAGCCCAAGCCCGGTGATGTCATTATGTTTGTTCCTAACGGAAATGAGAATACCGGATATTATGTCAGAAGGGTTGTCGGTGTTCCCGGTGACAGACTTTATGTCGAGAACGGAATACTTTATATAAATGATAATGCATCCGAAATTGTAAGCGGCAAGATCATTGATCCCGGTATGCTCTCCAATGAGATAACTATAGAACAGGGAACATATTTTGTATTAAGCGACGACGTGATGATCAATGACGATTCAAGGAATCCGAACATCGGACCCGTGGAGAGCAGGTATATACAGGGCAAGGTGTGGTATGCATTCAGTGCAGAGGATTCGGATGCTCATCTGGTGAAATAATGGCAGGAAATGATTACGGCTGGTATCCCGGCCACATGACAAAATCAATAAGGGCTATCAGGGAAGAACTTAAGCTGGTGGATCTTTGCATAGAGGTTCTGGATGCAAGAGTTCCGCTTTCAAGCAGGAATCCCGATATCGATGAGCTTGCAAAGGATAAGTACAGACTTATAGTTCTGAACAAGTCCGATCTGGCCGACGAAAAAAAAACTGCTGCATGGATTGAATATTTCAAGTCTCTGGGAATTGAAACACTTGTCCTTTGTGCAAAGGAAAAGAAGACATCGGATGCCGTAAAAAAAGCAGCTATGAATGTCTGCAGGGAAAAGATAGAAAGAGACAAAAAGCGTGGAATAGTCGGACGCCCCATCAGAGCGATGGTATGCGGAATACCTAATGTCGGAAAATCAACACTGATCAATACGATCACAGGCAAGGCTCCCGCCAAGACCGGTAATAAACCGGGGGTTACAAGAAATAATCAATGGGTCAAGACATCTGCAGGAATTGACCTTCTCGATACTCCCGGACTTCTCTGGCCTAAGTTTGAAGATAAATCCGTAGGCTTTAAGCTTGCGGCTATAGGCTCAATCAATGATCAGGTTATCAATCTGATCCAGCTTGCCGGAGAGGTTACAGTGCTTATGAATGAACTGTATCCCGGCGCACTTGCTGCAAAGTACGATGTTCAGGAAGATGCATCGGTTCAGGACATCATAAAGGGTGCCGGACTGAGAAGCGGTCTTATCGTCAAAGGCGGAGAAGTGGATATGCAGAGAGCTTCCGAACAAATCCTGAACGATCTAAGAAGCGGAAAACTCGGAAAAGTAACTTTGGAGGTGCCTCATCAGTAATGAGCAATAAAAGTAAAAGAAATAAGATCCTGAAGGAAGCATTCAGTACAGCTCTCTATTTTCTGGTTGTTTTTGCCCTCACGGCATTTGTACTGAAATATGTAGGACAAAGATCCGTTGTAGATGGTAATTCAATGAACAATACTCTTTATAACGGTGAGAGTCTCTGGGTGAATAAATTCACATACAGATTCAATGACCCTGAGAGATTCGATATTGTTGTATTTCCTTATCAGCATTCCGATACTTACTTTATCAAGAGGATAATAGGCCTTCCGGGCGAGACCATAAGGATCGATGAAGAGGGAAACATATATATCAATGGTGAGATCCTTGAAGAACATTACGGCAAAGAGGTGATCAAGCCCGAAAACAGAGGACGTGCCGCACAGGAAGTGGTTCTTGGAGAAGATGAATATTTTGTTATGGGTGATAACCGTAACGATTCACTTGATTCGAGATTTGAATCCGTAGGAAATCTCAAGAAGGATGATTTTGTTGGCAAGGCTGTTTTCAGACTGTTTCCCTTATCCCAGATGGGAGGTATCTACGAATGACGGCTGTTTCAGAGATTAAGCAAAAACTTGCGGAGACGGCAGACAAAGATCTTCCCGAAGTCATTTCTCTTTTTGAGGATGACGAAAGGGCCGGGGTTCAAAAACTTCTTGAAAGTGCAAGAAAAAGATTCGACAGGCTCCAGCAGGAAATAAGGAGGATCGATGCACTTAAAGAGTACGAGAGAAAATATCCCGAATATGACTTTATATGCGGCATTGATGAAGTCGGAAGAGGACCTTTTGCAGGACCTGTAGTTGCCGGAGCAGTTATTCTTCCCAAGGATTGCGACATTCTCTATATTAATGATTCCAAGAAACTGTCAGAAAAAGTAAGAGACATGCTCTATGCGGAAATCTCTGAAAAGGCGGTAAGCTGTGCGGTTGGTATTGTAGATGCCGCAAGGATAGATGAGATAAACATACTTCAGGCAACCTATGAAGCAATGAGGCAGGCAATTTTAAGGCTTGATCCTGTTCCTCAGATCCTTCTGAACGATGCGGTCACAATACCGGGTGTGGATATCAGGCAGGTTCCTATAATAAAGGGAGATGCAAAAAGTATTTCAATAGGAGCAGCAAGCATTTATGCCAAGGTCACCAGAGACCGCATGATGCTTGAATATGATAAAGAGTATCCTGAGTATGGTTTTGCAAGAAACGTGGGATATGGTACAGCTGAGCATATTGAGGCGCTTAAGAAATACGGACCATGTCCGATACACAGAAAGACATTCATACATTCATATATCTGAGGGGATGAATGTCTGCAGGAAAATGTAAGAGATGGCAGGAATCGGTGATATTTTTGTAAACAGCATAAAAACCACCACTGATATGCCTTCTGCCCAGATTTCGGGAGAGGGATACTCACAGCTTGCCTCCATGAAGAACGGTGATACATTCACTGCAAAGGTTGTAAAGACAGACGGGGCTGATGTTACACTAAGGCTCTCTGACGGAAAACTTGTAGGGGCCAGACTTTCTTCGGACATGAACATATCCGAGGGTCAGAATGTTACTTTTCAGGTAAAGAGTAATGCATCATCAATTTCGATAGCACCTCTTTTGACCAATACAGCTACAGACATTTCCGTGCTTAAGGCACTGGGACAGGCTTCAATTCCTGTTACCGATACATCGTCACAGATGGTATCCGAGATGATGAAAGCTGGAATGTCGATTGACAGAGCTTCAATACTGGATATGTACAGCAGTGTGATGTCAAATCCTTCATCATCCGTTGCTGATATAGTTGATCTTACAAGACTTGGGCTTCCTGTAAATCAGGAAAATCTTGATAATATTGAAAATTATAAAAACCTGTCATATCAGATAGATCAGGGCATGCAGGAAATTGCCGAAAAGACTGATCAGGCTCTGATGGATCTTGTAAGGGGCGGAGATACCGGAAATGCTGCAAGACTTATGAATTCCGTAATAGAGACGGTTTTGTCGCATATATCCGAAACTTCAGACCCGCTTAGTCTCGAAAAAGCTGATCCGGGATATTTAAATGGAAATGGAATACCTCCTGCTGAAGATAATGGAACACAGGTTTCTTCACAGGCTTCGGACGAGGCAGTTTTAAAGGAACAGGCTTTACCAAATACTGCAGGCAATGACGCAGGCGATGTTTTATCCGTCATTAAAGATGAAACCGGTAAAACTATTTCCGGGGAAAAAACTGCAGATACAGGTAATCTGTCTGACGGTGCATTTAATAATACATCTGCAGTAAATGAAAAGCCGGTTAATGCCCACGTTTTAAATGATCCGGCAGCAAGGGCACTGGAACTTCTGAAGGCAATGCAGAATGCCGACACTTCTTCGAAAGGAGAACAGGCGGTTAATGCATCGCCCGGTCAGGAACAAAGTGTCATCACTGAGAACGGTAAAGCTGGCGCGGATTCTGCAGCTTACATCAGGGAAAATGATATGAGCTTTGCGGATGCTTTTGACAAAACTGTATCCGTAATGAGAGAACTTACCGGGAACAAGGATTATTCTCCTTCAGGTACAGCCGAGCTTTTAAAGGATATTAATATATTCCAGTCAAAGGCACTGGAAAACGGAGATACTGCAGGAATAAGAAAGCTCCTCTCATCAGATGCCTTCAGAAAGCTGACATTTGATACGCTTAAGAACGAATGGAGGATCTCACCTTCAGAGGTTGCCGATAAGGATAAGGTGGAATCACTTTATAAGAGACTTTCGGGACAGCTTTCAATGCTTCGTGATGGTCTTGCTTCGGTGCAGGCACAGAATACTCCTGCCTTTAATGCGATGAACAACATGAGTTCCAACATAGATTTCCTTCAGCAGATCAATCAGATGTATGCATATATACAGCTGCCCCTGAAGCTTTCCGGAGGAGATTCGGCACATGGAGATCTTTATGTTTTTTCCAACAGGAAGAACATGACATCGGATGACTCGGTTGTTACGGCGTTTCTTCATCTGGATATGGATAATCTCGGACCTGTTGATGTCTATGTTTCGATGGATGTCAGATCAGGCGGAAAGGTATCTACAAACTTCACCGTTGCGGATGATGAGACTCTTGATCTTCTGAATGAGCATATGGATCTTCTGACCGAGAGACTGCGCGGAAGGGGTTATGATCTGACCTGTTCCATGAAGATCAAGGGAACTGATGAACCTGAAGAAGATGCTCTTAAGGCCGGAGGTGTAAATCTTCTCCTTCTGCATGCGGGAAGTATGGGGGGATCTTATTCCCCCGGAATGAAATCCTTTGACGTGAGGGCATAATGGCTGAAGAAAAAAAGAAAAAGATCATAACTGCCGTTGCTCTCGAATATGATCCGAATGATGAAGCGCCCAGGGTCATCGCTTCCGGAAAGGGAGCTCTTGCAGAGAAGATAATCGAGAAGGCTAAAGAGAGTGACGTTCCCATTCATGAGGATGCAAAACTTGCAAAGACTCTGGCCAAGCTTGAAATAGGAGACATGATACCTCCCGAGCTGTATGAGGTTGTTGCGGAGATACTGATCTTCGTGGATTCAATGGATAAGATCAAGAATAAGCTGAGATGAATAATCGAAAAACAGGTTTTGATCATGAGACTCTGGCAGCTGAATATCTGGCAAAAAAGGGATACCGTATCATTTCGAGGAATGAACTGAACAGATTCGGAGAGATTGATATTATATGTATCTCGCCCGATAAATGTCTTGTTTTTGCGGAAGTAAAATACAGAAGAAGCGCTGCTCAGGGTGATCCCTTTGAAGCAGTGGATGCCAGGAAAATTCATAAGATATGTAAGGCTTCGGTTTTTTATCTGGGATGCCATCCGGAATACGGTAGTCTGCAGGTAAGATATGATGTGATAGGGATATACGAGAACGAAGAAATCAGACACATTGAAAATGCTTTTGATTATGTGGGGTGAATATGGCGAATATACTTGTTTGTGA
>CAMOZY010000074.1 GCA_946631295.1 uncultured Lachnospiraceae bacterium | reverse complement strand
AAATTCATTGACGAATATCGGACGAAGTATGAAATTATCAGGCACCAGCGGGCTGTTGCCAAGAGTGAAGAACTTGTTTCTATTGAGAAATACAAGCTTCAGCCAAACAGTATGCAGGTGGGTTTTATCAATAATCTCCGATCTATTGTTGATTCGAACTATGACCGGGCACTTTTGATATCTGCTACAGGTACCGGAAAAACTTATGCCTCTGCATTTGCCATGAGAGAACTTGGATATAAGAAGGTTCTTTTCCTGGTTCACAGGGGACAGCTTGCAAGACAGTCAAAGAAATCCTATGAGAAGGTATTTGACAGATCAGTGTCGATGGGACTTGTCGGAGCGGGATATAGTGATTATGATGCCGACTATATTTTTGCTACTGTTCAGACATTAAGTCGCGATGATCATCTGTTTGAATTTGCTCCGGATCATTTTGATGCAATATGTCTTGATGAAGCTCATCATGTTCCTGCTGATACATATCAGAAGATTATGAAGCATTTCACGCCCAAATTATGGCTTGGAATGACAGCAACTCCCGATAAGCGAGATGACAATATCGAAGGCAGGAATGTTTACGAGATCTTCGACCATAATATAGCCTATGAGATCAGGCTTCAGCAGGCTATGGAAGAGAATCTGTTATGTCCTTTCCACTATTTTGGGTTAACTGACCTTTCGATTATCGGAGATGATAAGGAACGTGATTTCAGCGTTCTTACCTGCGATGAAAGAGTAAGACATATTGTTGAACAGGCATCATATTACGGATATTGTGGGGATAAGGTAAAGGGACTCATTTTTTGCAGCAGTATAAAAGAATCTGAAGTATTATCTGAAAAACTGAATAATACCATTAATCCATTGACCGGAAGGTATTACAGAACCATAGCGCTTAATGGAAGTGCATCAGAAGAGAAAAGATCTGAAGCTTTTGAGAGACTTGCGGCAGATGATAAGGAAAATGATACTCCTGAAGAGTATGCATCCCACTTGGATTATATTCTTTCGGTCGAGATATTAAATGAAGGTGTTGATATTATAGAAGTTAACCAGGTCATCATGCTTCGCCCGACACAGTCACCTATCGTCTTTATCCAGCAGCTTGGAAGAGGTCTACGTAAAGCTGATGGCAAAGACTATGTTGTTATCCTTGATTTTATAGGAAATTACAATAATAACTTTATGATACCTATCGCTCTTTCGGGTGATCGTACATATAACAAGGACAACATCAGAAGATTTGTCATGGAGGGCGGAAGGGTAATTCCCGGTGTGTCCACAATACATTTTGATGAGATAAGCAGGAAGAAAATCTTTTCTGCTGTTGATAATGCGAATTTCAGCGATATCAAACTTATAAAGGAAAACTATATTACTCTTAAGAATAAACTCGGACGTATTCCGGCACTGAGGGATTTTGATGAATACGGTGAGATGGATGTTCTGAGAATATTCGATAATAACAGTCTCGGTTCATATTACAAATTTTTGGTTAAGTACGAGAAGGATTATTTGGTAAGGCTTTCAGATAAGGAAGAGCAAATAGTAGAATTTGTTTCTAAGAAACTGGCGAGCGGTAAGAGAATACAGGAACTGAAATTATTAAAGCGCATTCTTGCTTATGCAAGAGGACTTTCAATGATGGGATTGTTTTCAGGCTTAAGCAAAGATATGATTTCCGAGGGCAGGGAAGTATCGGAGGATCAGAAGCAAAACATAATCAATATCATGACTAATGAGTTTTCCTCAGGCTCCGGAAAGAAAACATATTCTGACTGCGTATTTATAGAACCAAAAGGCGGTGACTATATACCTGCTCCGGATATTCTGGAGTATCTTTCCGACAAGGATTTTTATGATATAATCAGCGAGCTTGTTGATTTTGGAATCAGCAGATATGAAAGAGATTATTCTGATACTTATGACAATACCGATTTTGTTCTTTATCAAAAGTATACATACGAAGATGTGTGCAGACTTTTGAACTGGGAAACAAACGAAGTTCCTCTGAATATCGGCGGATATAAATTCGACAAGAAAACGAAGACTTTTCCTGTATTTATAAACTATGACAAGGCTGAGGATATCAGTGATACTACAAATTATGAAGATCACTTTACCAGTAACAGTTCACTGATAGCTATATCAAAATCCGGAAGAAGCCTTGAATCCGATGATGTTCAGAATTTCCTGAAGTCTCAGGAAAGAGGAATAAGTGTGGAACTGTTTGTACGTAAGAATAAAGATGATAAGATTTCAAAGGAATTTTATTATCTGGGACATATGAAGGCGAGTGGAAGGGCCAGGGAATTCATAATGAATAACACTGATAAAACCGCCGTAGAGATTGAATGGTTCCTGGATGTTCCGGTCAGAGAAGATATTTATCAATACATTGTCAGTGCGTGATGAGAGGAATGTATGAAAACAGTTAATGTAGTCGCAGCAATCATCTGTGACGATATGAAAAAGACAACCAGGATTTTTTCCACAGCCCGTGGATATGGAGAATTTGAAGGAAAGTGGGAATTTCCGGGTGGCAAGATAGAAGAGGGTGAGACGCCTCAGGAGGCTCTGAAGCGTGAGATAAGAGAGGAACTTGCTACGGAGATAGAAGTGGGTGATCTTATCGATACGATAGAATATGATTATCCTTCTTTTCATTTATCCATGAAGTGCTTCTGGGCTGAAGTGGTTTCGGGGCATCTCGAACTGAAGGAAGCCGAGGATGCCAGGTGGCTTACTGCTGAGACCATCGACAGTGTTGAGTGGCTTCCGGCGGACAGGGCGTTGCTGGATAAGATCAAAAAATCATTATCAGATTGAAATCCTTAGTGATGGACTGATACTAAAAAAGCTGAGACTGAAAGGTCGGTAGAATATGTTTCAATTTCTGAATAAACACAAGTTTGTAAGAGGTAAGAGAAAGTAATGAAGAAGAAACTGATAAGAACACTTGCGGCAGGATTGCCGGTGATAATGTGTCTGTGCGGATGCGGTGCTGGAAGCGCTGCTGAACAGACTCCGGTTGCCGATACGAATACTAATATTGAAGCAAATACAAATCCGGATGCTGATGAGAATGCAAATACGGAAGCAAACGATGCGATTCAGGATGCGATAGAGCAGGAGACGTCTTCGATGGAAGTTGTCACTGAGACTGCATCGGAGGATGAGGACAGGGTTCCCACAGCTCAGATTGAAAATGTGGTTCCTGCAAAATATGCATCAATGCGTCTGCGTGATTCTGGAACTATCGAGCATATCACATATACCACGTATGATTATTTTGGAGACGGTTCGGAGATCACTAAGGAAGCCAATGTATATCTTCCTGCAGGATACAGTGAGGACCAGAAATATAATGTGCTGTATCTGATGCATGGTATCGGCGGTGATGAGAATGAGTGGGGAATGACAGGTTCTTCCTCCAAGGTGAAATGCATCATGGATAATCTCTCGTACTATGGAGATATCGATTCGTTCATAGTCGTAACTCCCAACGGAAGATCGAGTGCAGAGCATGGCGCGCAGGGTTCTGATTATATGTCATTCTACTGCTTCGGAGAAGAACTTCGTAATGATCTGATTCCTTATATCGAGAAGAACTACAGCACCTATGCCGAATACAGCGATGACGGATATGATATGTCTGCTACAAGAGAGCACCGTGCGATGGCTGGACTTTCCATGGGCGGAATGCAGACGATCAATATTGGAATAGGAGAGTGCGTGGATCTGTTCGCATATTTTGGAGCATTCTCTGCAGCCCCCACCAGTAATACTGCATCCGTGACCGCTGAACTTCTTAAGGGCAGCCCTTACGAGATAAAGTACTTCTACAATATCTGCGGTACTAACGACAATGTTGCTTATCAGAGTGCATCATCTGCAGCTAAGAACCTTGCTAATATCAGTGACGCATTTACTGATGGCGAGAACTTTATGTGGATGGAACTGCCGGGCGGACATGATTTTACCGTATGGTATCTCGGCTTCTACAATTTTGCTCAGATAGCATTTACTAAATAACAAGTTCAAACTCTGAAGCCTCAGTTTATATTCAGAAGGAAAATAACAGAGTGATGACTGGTAAGTCATAATCCTTGGCCTTTAAGTGTGAGTTTTTGTATTTTGGGTTGACTGTTTTTTACAATGGCTTTATTATTTGTATATAAGAAAGAGGCGTTACCATAGTTCACGGTTGACCCTCAGTGTGTATTATAGAGCTAACACATCCTTGGCCGGGCGGTTAGCTCTTTTTCTTTGCATTTCCTAACATATAACCTAACTGAAAAATTGCAATTGCAAAGGAACTCAATGCAATTAAGTCAAGTAATGTCATTGGCATCCCTCCTTTCATAAATGTCGGAGGGAAAGAAAAGAGTCCCTCCGCAAAGGAGGGGCAACCGCTTACCGTTAAGTAACGCCTCACAGGAATAACCTGCATAATAAATATATCATAAAGCACAATAATATTCTATAAGTATGTTAATTGTTTTTGATTGACGCTATGTCCGATTATCCATAAAATAAATTTGATTCGATTGAGAGTACGATTTCTTTTAACGGGAATTGTCTCAAATTATTTGCATGATTCATGCGAGGTGTATATGGAAACATTTTATTATGAGGTAGTCAGTATTGAAGGTGACTATGCGAATCTGAAGAGAACGGATATTGAATCAGATGATCTTAAGCTTGTCGCAAGAGCGCTACTTCCGCCTGAAATAGTTGAGGGAAGCAGACTCAAATATGAGTGGATGCAGTACACCATGGAGTGATTACTGTAGCTGAAGCCCCGGGCAATCTGCCCGGGGCTTTTATTTTACATTTGCTTCCTTTATCAGTTTTTCTTCAACAGCTTCTTCGATGAAACAAATCCAAGGTTATATGTCATTAGAATACCGGTAAGTATTTACAAATCAGGTATTGCATATTATTATTCCTACATCCGTGATAATTCTATTATTCTAATAACATCAAACCTTTGATCCATTTTTCCTTTTTTCGCATACCGTATGTATGCGTGTTTGTTGTATAACCAAAAACGATAATTATACTTATCTGCAAGTTAAATTGACACATATAATTATATGTGTTAAATTCATTGCAGGAAGAATACGTTATAAGGAGGAAATGTTATTGAAAACGTATTCATCCAGAGAAATCATTAAAGCACTTACTGAAGATGGATGGTTTGAAGTACGGTCACAGGGAAGTCATCATCAGTTCAAACATCCTGTAAAGAAAGGCACTGTGACTGTGAAGCATCCGGATAAAGACATTCCAAGAAAGACTTTAGACAGCATAGAAAGGCAATCGGGGTTAAAATTCAGATGAAAAAGAATAATATCAAAAATACATATTGTTATCCTGCAATTCTAACTTACGAAAAAGGAAAAGAGATTGCAGTTGAATTTCCTGATCTTGATGTGGCAACAAGTGGAGTGAACGATGAGGATGCTCTTGTTTCTGCACGTGAATTGCTTGGACTTGCTATGTTCGGATTAGAGGAAGACGGAGATAAGATTCCCAAGCCTACACCGCTTCGAAACATAACTCCGGAAACTGATCAGAAAGTTATTCTTGTTGATGTCTTTATGCCGTCTGTTCGCTTGGCTCAAAATAACAGATCGGTAAATCGCACGGTTACTCTTCCGGCATGGCTGAACGCAAAAGCTCAGGAATTAAATATTAATTTCTCACAGGTGCTTCAGGAAGCGTTAAAAGAGAAAATTACATAATTCTTTTCTTGAAAGGCCCGGGCAAGCTTCCCGGGCCTTTCGTATTTCCTGCAATGTATTACTTGTGCCTTATTCCATTGTTATGATCTCTTCAGCCATCGAGAAGAGTTCTTCTGCGGTGATGCTTCTGTCATTGGCGTAGAAGAAGTAGGAGATATTTGATCTGATAATATGTTAGAATGATTGAGTCCGTTAGAAAACAAGTCAGGAAAATATTAAAATGAAGCATTTCAGAAAAATATCATTACCTATAACAGTTATGCTCCTTTCCTTATGCATGCTCTGCTCCTGCGGGGAAAAGAAGCCGGACCTGAGCAGTATCAGTGATATCCCGGGTGAATTCATTGAAGCATTACAGGAATATGATAAAGATGCTATCGAAACATATGCGCCCGGTCTTAACCTTGATGAGTGGGACGAACTTGATGACACTCATATTCAGGTTCTTCAGGACATTATTTCGTATGCGAAGGTTACTGAGACGGGAGAGCCTGTTTATTATGAGGAAACCGGAAGCACAGTAATGGAGGTTACGATTTCCTATATTCCCGTAAGCGACATGACGAGATCATTTTCCGGTAACTATACTTCCATTTCCCAGCTCAGAGAATCCATGGAAGAATATGAAGACGACGAAGATAAAACCATGGACCTTGACTTCGAGTATGATGAAGAGAGTGAGAAATGGTATCTTGCTAAATCTTCCGCACGCAAGATCACAAGACTTTTTTCCGAGGACAGTATCCGCAGGCTTGTGATCGCTGATATCACACCTGATGAAGCAGAAGAAATATTCAGGGCATATCTCAGAGATATCGCTGATTGCTGGGATGCTGCTTCAATGCCTGAGAATATAGATGTTCAGGAGTACAGATATTATGATGATTATCTTCATGCGGGAGAGGGACCGCTGACTCAGGATGCACTTGCTCACTTTGTCTCTGCATATATGGATTACATCCTTACCCATGATCCGAATATTGTAAGGGACTGGGATTATTCGTTCGAACTGAACGGATATGCACCCTCATCAGTGGATCTTCAGGAAGCTCTTTATTCGGATGAGTATCAAATTGGGTACCATGCGAATTTTATCAGATATGCCAAGCTCGGCATGAGATATGAAGATATGATGGATGCGCAGGTTGCACTTATCTACGATACACTGGCTAAGGCAATACCTCAGTGCGGAACAGAGAGATATAATCTGTACGGGAATGTATCGCCTTACGCAGATATGACCGATGAGTGCGAACTGTATGGAAAACTGGTAAACGGACCTTATAGTTATGATAATTCAACAGAAGTAACTGAAGATCAGTATGAATATTATATGATCTCTGCGATAAAGCTTCTTCTGGATAACGGGGAGATAGATGAAGCACAATACGACAACATGATTGAGTCTGCACTGTCTGTAGATGAAGCGGTCATTACGGATGTGAGTGTCAGCCCTTCGGGACATCCCAATCAGGCTGTAGGAACTTACGAATATGTGCCTTCCTGGGAAACCGAGCCTGAGCCCGTTCTTATCTATGGCGTATCGGAAGATGATGAGAACGGGTTCAACATGTTCTATTCCAAGGAGGTCGGGTGGCTTCATACGGCCGGATACTGCATAGATGATGACGGAATATGGATCGCGACTTATTTTGACAGGATGTTCTATCCCGGCAATGAGGTGATTGTTGACTGGTGGCTTGATAATGAGCAGATCGTGGATACTCAGGTCATTATGGTGGCGGAATTAACGAATGCGGTGGAGGTATTCCTTCCTGTAGATGAGTTTCCTGCAGACGCTTATTATGAAATGCGTCTTTGGGAGGCTGATCACAGACATGTGCTTGCATATGTGATTCTTACAAGATAAGCCCTGTTAAGAAAATGATACCCCGGCTGTTTTGCATCAGCCGGGGTTAAAAACGGAGAAATTTAGATGTTCTTAAATGCAGAAAACGGATGCGCCGAATTTGACGGCGTGAAGATGGATTATATTAAGTTCGGATACGGGAAAAAGAAAGCAATCTTTCTTCCCGGAGTGGGCGATGGTCTCAGGACTGTTAAGGGGCTTGCGCTTCCATTTGCCCTGCTTTACAGGAAGTTTGCGAAGGATTTTACCGTATACGCTTTCAGCAGAAGAAGAGATATCCCGGAACATATGACAGCCAGGGAGATGGCAGAGGATCTGTCTAAGGCTCTTGATGCCATAGGCCTTGACAGGGTGGATGTTGTGGGAGTGTCCCAGGGAGGGATGATCGTCCAGTGGCTTGCCATAGATCATCCTGAAAAAGTGGAAAAGCTGGTCCTCACCGTTACGATCAGCAGACCCAATGATACTCTTCGCGATGTCCTGACAAGGTGGATAGGGATGGCTGAGAGGGAAGAATATAAGGCCATTATGAAGGATACGGCGCAGAGGGCATATTCCGAAGAGCGCCTTAAGGGCGGAAAAGAACACCTGATGCTAGGCAATTTCGGACGTCCGAAAAGCTTTGGCAGATTCATAACGCTGGCTGAATCGGGACTGACGCATTATTCGTATGACGAACTTCACAGGATCACTGCACCTACGCTTGTTATAGGCGGAAGGCAGGACAGGATAGTGGACGGCAGGGCATCTGAGGAGATAGCGTCCCGGATACCTGACTGCAGGTTATATATGTATGAAAACCTGGGGCATGGACTGTATGAGGAAGCTCCTGATTTTCTGGACAGGGTGGCGGAGTTTTTCCTGGAAGGTGAAAACTGAATCCAAACTGTCTGCAGGAAGACTGTGGCGGACGGATGTCGGGCAAAACCTACAAAAATAGTAGTATTTTCATTTCGCAATTAATGGTTTTCACACGGCAACTTTTGAGTTTAATGTTGCACGGGTATGTGATAAAATCGTTTTCATAGGCCCCTAGTAGAGGGGGAAAATGTGCAGGAGGTACAATATGATCAATATTCCCAAAGTAAAGGTCGGAATCGTGGCAGTAAGCCGCGACTGTTTCCCTGAGTCACTTGCAGTTAACCGTCGCAAGGCTCTTGTTGAAGCTTATACCAAGAAGTATGATGCAGCTGACATCTATGAGTGCCCTATCTGTATCGTTGAGAGCGAGATCGACATGGTCAATGCTCTTGAGGATATCAAGAAGGCAGGATGCGAAGCTCTTTGCGTATATCTCGGAAACTTCGGTCCCGAGATCTCTGAGACTCTTCTTGCTAAGCATTTCGAAGGACCTAAGATGTTCTGCGCAGCTGCTGAAGAGAGCCAGGCTGATCTTCAGGACGGCAGAGGAGATGCTTACTGTGGAATGCTCAATGCAAGCTACAATCTCCACCTTAGAAATGTAAAGGCTTATATCCCTGAGTATCCTGTTGGCGACGCTGAAGATTGCGCTGACATGATCCATGATTTCCTTCCCATCGCTAATGCAATCTATGGTCTTAACAACCTTAAGATCATTACCTTCGGTCCCAGACCTCACAACTTCCTTGCTTGTAACGCTCCTATCCAGCAGCTTTACAACATGGGCGTAGAGATCCAGGAGAATTCAGAGCTCGATCTCTTCGAGTCCTTCAACAAGCATGCCGGAGATGAGAGAATCCCTGCTAAGATCAAGGAGATGGAAGAAGAGCTCGGCGCAGGAAACAAGAAGCCCGAGATCCTCGAGAAGCTTGCTCAGTATGAGCTTACCCTTCTTGACTGGGTTGAGGCTAACAGAGGCTACAGAAAGTATGTTGCCATCGCAGGAAAGTGCTGGCCTGCATTCCAGACCATGTTCAAGTTCGTTCCCTGCTATGTAAACAGCCGTCTCACCGGAATGGGAATCCCTGTTTCATGTGAGGTTGATATCTATGGATGTCTCTCTGAGTTCATCGGTGAGATCGTTTCTAACGATATCGTTACTCTCCTTGACATCAACAACTCCGTTCCCAAGGATATGTACAACGAGTCCATCAAGGGCAAGTTCGATTATTCTCTTACCGATACATTCATGGGCTTCCACTGCGGAAATACCTGCACCAAGAAGCTTTGCAGCAACTACGAGATGAAGTATCAGAAGATCATGGCAAGAGCACTTCCTATCGAGGTTACCAACGGAACTCTCGAAGGAGACATCGCTCCCGGCAACATCACCTTCTTCAGACTTCAGTCCACCTCCGA
>CAMOZY010000073.1 GCA_946631295.1 uncultured Lachnospiraceae bacterium | reverse complement strand
AGGGATATTAACGACAACGGGATCATAGAGATCTTCCTCTGTCATGAAGCTTACTGAAATCTTATTCAGTATTGGCTGGATGATCATGAAACAGAGTCCGAAGAGAAGTATAAATCTTACAAAACTGATAATAGCCTGATTTATAATCTTTCTTCTCTTATACACGGACATCTTCGGTTTAGCATTAGCCCTGCCTGTTTCTGCAGGCGCACTCATCACCGCAGTATTACTCATAATAATATACCCTCCTGGAAATGATGAAAGAACTAATGGCTAGAAATACGATCGTGATAACAAAGTAACTCCATGCCATTGCGGAAGCCAGACCATAATTCAGGTTCTGAACCATGACATCGGATATCTTCGACATGACATCATTGTCGGTTCTCATACTGAAGTCAACTATCGTATAAACCCAGTTTACAAGGAAGATGGAGCTGACCATTGGGAAAGTGACTTTCCAAAGGCTCTCCCATGCAGTACATCCCTCAATGGATGCTGCTTCATACATGCTCTTGGGAATTGTCTGAAGACCGGAAAGCATGACGATTATCTGAATACCTGAAGCAAGTGCAATGTCATAGATGTTATCGATCAGTACGAAGACTTCCTCAAAAGCTCTGGTACCGACGCCGGCTGTTTTAAGTACTTCCTCAAGAACCGCCGTAATGCTGACGCCTTCCATCGAACTGGAAATATCTGCCTGAATCTGTGCAATAACAGAGTTATTAGTCTCGAGTCCGAGAATAACACCACTGGAGAGAATAACCGGAAGGAAGAATATAGCTCTTACCAGTGCTCTTCCATGGAATTCCTGATTAAGTACCAATGCCACGAAGAATGAAAATACCATTATCGCCAGTGAATATATGACCATCTTGGTGAAGCCTTCAAGAAGGTATCTGGAGAAATCCGGATCCACTCTGAATGCCTTATTCAGATTTGCAAGGCCTGCCCAGACAAGATCGAATTTACCGGCTCCTACCTGCACCTCACAGAATGTCATATAGAATGACTGAGCCATGGGTTTTAACATGAAGAGCAAAAATCCCAAAATGAAGGGGGAACAGAATAAAACTCCCGTCACTGCTCTTCTTTTTTCAAGTCCGCTTACTTTTCCGTTTAATTTCTTTTTCATACCCGGGTCTCCGTATCGCCCTTTTTATTTTACAACCTTATAATCTCTTGCAGGTACCGAAATACCGTTTGCATTGTAATCGTTATAACCGAAATTGACATATACCTTGGTTCCGTCAGCATACTCGGTACAGGATACAAAGGCATTAAGATTCTCGTGACCGGTCATTTCCTGATTAAATACATGACCCATTTCATTATTGTATCTGGTATATGTAGCCAGCATACGATCATGGACCGCATCAAAGGAACTGCCGTAGAACATGGGATACAGAGTCTTCTGAAGAGCCTCTACATCCTCTGCCATAACGTTATAGCAAAGGCCGGCACCATATTCAGCACACTCAAGTATTGCATCCGTTTCATTACCGCAGATATTTACAGGATCTCCGGTATAGGTGATATATCCGTGAACTGCCAGTTCATAGAAAGGAATATATTCATCAAGAATTGTATATTCACTTCCCTTAAGGTCCATCTTAGTAATTACATTACTATAGACTGCAGCATAGATATTACCGGTATTGATCATTATGTTGGCACCGTTATCTCTCATATCCTTAAGAGCTGCAGACTGATCGACAAGTGCATCCTCACGTGATCTGGGATTGGATCTTGAGAAGTCACTGGAGAGCTCGGTTCCAACATCCTGGAAGCAGGGGCCGGTTGCTCCGTACTTATCGGATACCTTATAGAGCTTGTTCATCATTTCAAGAATGAGCTGCTCATGAAGAAGATAATGTCCGTCAAGTCCTTCTCTGATTCCGTATGTAACGTTACTGTAAGGGAAAAGCTCACTGAGCTCACGGCTGATGAATCTCGATGCATCCGCATAAGCGAAGAATCCATCAAATATATTGGAGTCATATGCATACTCGGTGATTCCGTCAAGGTATATCTCACATCCGAGATCTGCTGCTGTCTGGCAGAGCTTCTTCAGATCGCTTGATGAACCTAATGCCCAGATAGTATCTACATCCTTAAGTATGGACTGGTTAATACCGCCGTTGCACCATCCGGTCATCTTGACGATCATGTTATCCATGCCTTCTGAATTAAGCTGGGTAACAATCTCTCTTGCTTCATCATAGGTGGTAAGCTCAAGAGGTCTTGAAACAGGAATACCGACAATCTGTCTTACCTTATCAACTGCTCCTACTATCTCAACAACAACGGGAGCTGAAGTGTCATTGTTCTTCTGAATGTAGTCACCGTATTTCTTGAAAAGGTAATTCTGATATTCCTTAGCCATGTCGACATAGCTTCCGGAATCGATGAATGAATATCTCTGTGAGATAACTTCATCGGGAAGGAATTCCTGATAAACGAATACCTGGCTGTTTGAAACGCTTCCTACATCGAACTGCTCTCTTTCGAGAACGCCATACTCTGCATTTACAAAGTTATAGCTGTTGAATCTGCCTGCAACATCGGCTTCAACTGCCGCATAAGAAGATCCGCCCTCAATGATACAGATAAATGAATCATTTCCGTTGGAAATTCCGAATGTATTAAGTGCGGTACTGGTATTGTGAACCACAGCATCTCTCTGGTGGCACATATCCCATCCGTATACATTAGCGTAATAATTGTTCTGAGAAGTCTTGCCGTTATTGAAATCGATAAGAGCTCCGCTTCCTTCGGGAACAAAGAGGAAACCTTCGTCATTCATGCTTCCTGCTCCAAAGAAAGGAAGTAGATCGATACTCAGCATCGGACGCTCCTTGGGATACTGGATGGAGCTGTAAGGAACCTCTACTACAAGATCTCCGTCTTCAACCCTGTATCTTACATCGATATTGAATATAGGATTATCGTTGGAAGCTGCTGCGGTATCAAGCTCCTTATCAAGAAGGAACTGTTCATATGTATATCCGAGTTCCTCATAAATTCCCTGAAGCTTTGTTTTAATTGCATCGGTAGCATTATCTCTGAGAATATAGAGTACTTCATTCTGAAGTTCGGGATATCTTTCAAGAAGCGCATCCTTATCATCCTTCTTACCGAGGTTGTTGATGTCATACTTCTTGTAATACTGCTTGATCATGTTGGCCTGAGCCTGATCAGCAAGAGCAATGATTGCTTCGAAATCTGCCGCTCTGCATACAGGAGGAATAACGAACTCTTTCTGAGCCTTACCTACCGAATAATGAACGGTAACAGACTGTCCATCGGTCTCGACATCGAATGTCTGATTCTCGATACTGTAGGTATAGTTGTTAAGAGGAACCTCTGCACCGATATCATCGGAATAAGTAACACCGAGTGTCGATCTGATTCGTCCTTTCTCAGAACTCATCGCAATAAGGTCTGTCTCAACATTATCCGGAATTGAGGTCCATTCCTTACCGGAAGACTTAACCAAAACAGTAAAATACGTTGTGGTCGGATCCATGGTAAAACGAATCTGATCGTCTTCAAGAACTATCTCCTTACCATCCCCGACATAACCGTTAACTGGAATGATCTGCTCTTCTACTTCAGCCTGCTGATACGTTACCACAAAAAGTATCACACCGCCGATTATAAGTGCCAGTATTCCGGGCACTATAAAACCCTTGAGAGTCTTAAAGATCTCATTTCTGGTTTCTCTTTTTTGTTCTGCACTTCTTTTTCTCATGAATGCTCCGGTCCGATTTCTAAATATTTTAGCTTCAGTCTGAATTATCTGTCTGAAGAAACAACGCTACATCCTAAACATGAACTCTCTGTAGAGTGAATAGAAATAACCAATTCCCTGTGTGATCATGCTGAAGAACAAAAGCAGAAGGAATATCATGACCAACACTGCGAAAAGTGAAAAGATCATAAACAGAATATTCTTACCGCCGGAGAACTCGTGGATCTGACCCATGGCGGATATTATCAGGAGACCACACCATACCAGTGATAAAACTGATAATACACTGTAGAATTCTGCCTCATCATTAGTAACCACATTACTGAGAACCATAAGTGGAACCTGTACAAGTGGATAAGGTGCAAGTCCGTAGCAGACTCCTATGTACACCTGTCCCAATCGGCCTTTACCGTCGAACAATGTGGTGGTAGCCCAATTTCCGACAACAAAAAGTCCCAGTGGGAAGACTATACTTGCTATATACAGGAAAATATTCAGCTCTTCCCAGTAAACCCTGATAAACAGGAAGCTTGTATACTTAAGTGAAATAACTCTTACGAAACATGTGAGGAACAAAATCGTATTTGCCGCAGCATATGTTCCCCTCTTCTCGTGTGTAAGATCCCAGAATCCGTCAAGCGGATGAGTCAGGCAGTAAAGCGCGAACTTAAGAGAATCCCAGTATTTTGCATTGAAGGTATTCTTAAACCATCCGCCGATACCGCTTATTATGTTGGTGTTCTTGATATTTGTTTCAGCCATAACCTTTTCTCTTCAGCTCCGATCAGAATCTGTTATTCTTACGAGCCTGTTTCTTTGCCTTTTCTCTCTCTTTTGCTTCCTGTCTCAGCTTCTTATGGTATTCCTTGATCTCGGCTCTTGTCATATTATCCTCAGGATCCGGGAATCTGAATACGTCGGAAGTTGCGATCTCAATCTGCATATCTCTGTATTTATCAATGCTGAGAGGTATCAGCAGGATGAGCAGAAGGACAAATACGGTGATAAACAGGTGATCCTGAACCCATTCCTTACGGTATTCCTTGAACGCCTTGGAATAGTTATCATCATCATACTTAATTTCGAAATACTTCATAGCCTCTTTGTACTGCTCCTGACGGAGAAGCGAACGGCCGATTCCGATATAAGCAAGATCATAGTTACCATCCTGTGCAAGCACTCTCTGCCAAGACTCACCGGATGCCTCATATTCACCGGCATCAAACTCATCTATGGCAGCATAGATATCCTGTCCGAATTCGGTGGGAACAAAGTAAGTCAGCGAGCAGTCAATGGAATCGAGTACAATGAGATCATATCCGATATGATCGATTCCTACAGGGCGCCTGAAATATCCGTCCATATTACCGTTTCCGCCGAAGGCAAAGACCATACGTCCCTGATCATCATATCCAAACAGTCTTCCACGGTTTCTGTCAAGACATACAAAAACATCGTTGTCCATAGCGGTAACATCTGAGAAATACGAAGGTCCCTTATAACCGCCTGCCGAGCCCCAGTAAAGATCACCATAAACAGGGATATCACTGTTTCTTACAAGAATATCATTGCCGAGAAGGTTCAGTCTTCTGACTGCATCAACTGTTCCGGCATCCAGATCATCAGGTTCAACCTTGCCTGTGCAGGCATAAATAAAACCTTCATAATCCATATAAATATTGTCATACTCGGTGGGAACGTCGTTCTGCATACGATCGAGCTGTTCCTGGGTAGCGAATCTCTTGAAGAGATAATCATACCAGTCATAAGCTGCCTTGGTAGCTCCTACAAAGCCTGAGAAGGTTCCGTCAGCTTCGTACTTCAGAAGGCCCTTGTTGATATTATCTGCGATACAGTAAACTCTCTCGGCAGTATCAACAACAAGCTTATTAGGGAAGAATACCGAATCAGCGGGAAGTGATGAATCATTTGGAAGACCAAACTCCATAAGATAATTAAGATCCTGGTCAACCTTAAGAATACGGTTATTATTTTTATCAGCGATAAAAATATTACCATCATCGGATACTGCAACATCGGTAGGTCCGTTAAAAGTTGAGGTTCCGGGTGCATACTTAATGGAATCAATTATCCTGACAACCTTAAGTCCGGTCTCCTCATCTTTTTCAAGAACGATGATACGGTTATTGCCGGTATCACATACATATATAGTTTCACCATCTACATATAATCCGCTGGGGCTGGACAGTTTGGTTTCAAGTCCAAGTTCCGTTGATGTGAATACTCCGTATACATCATAAACATTAGGTGTATCCTGTACATCCTCCCAGTAATCATAGATGTATGTGTAGCTCCTGTGATCTATCGCAGAAGCCTCTGCAGCCATGGGCACTGACATTACGCCTATTGCCGCTGCGGCAACCACCGCTCCAAGCTTATTAAACTTTTTAAATCGGGACATTTTCATAAGTATCAATCCTTCAATCCGGAAGAAGCCATGGTTTCAAGTATTTGGCTCTCTGAGAATATGAATATCGCAATAGGTACAACCATCAGTACTACAAGAACCGCTGCAGCCTCACCTGTTCTGGCGATACCGCCTGCCTGAATCTGCTGCATGGCGTAAGGGAGTGTCTTCATTTCCTCGGAGTAGATAAGCGTTGAAGCTTTGTTATTCCAAAGCGCCTGTACCGAGAATATGATAAGCGTCAGCCATGCGGGCTTAACATTAGGCATTACGATCCTGGTGAATACACACCACTCTGTTGCACCATCAATCTTGGCCGCTTCGATAAGTGATGTGGGAAGTCCTTCCATGAACTGCTTCATAAGGAAGAGTCCCATCGGTGAAGCAAATGCCGGGATTATGATGGACCAGTAAGTATCGATCATACCCAGCTTACTCATGATGATGTAGTTGGGAATACCGGTAACATATCCGGTGAACATCATTGCGACGGTAACGATCTTGAAGAATGTCCTTCCACCGGGGAACTCATACTTTGCAAGAACGAACGCTGCCATCGATGCGAGGAACAGATGTCCTGCAGTTCCGAGGAATGTTATGAATACAGTGTTGAACAGGTATCTTCCAAACGAAACCCATGATTTGGAGAGGGTTACGAACAAATCTGAGAAGTTATCCAGCGTAGGATTCTGTGCGAAGATCCTGGGCGGGAATTTATACAACTCATCGAGAGGCTTCAGTGCCGATTCAACCGCATATACAATGGGGAAGAACATCAGACAGGCAACTATCAGCAGGAAGATGTAAAGGAATATATCACCCGCGATACTTCTGTTGGGCTTACGTCTCTTGATGATGGGCTTATGATAACTTTCCTCTTCATCATCGCCCTTTTTCTTCTTTTTCTTTTCCGGCTTCTGGATCAAAGGCTCTACGGGAGCAGCTGCCGTCTCTGCAATAGGAGCTACATCCTCAAGGAACTCTTCTGTAGCGTATACATCACCGCTCTCAGAATCGAACGATTCCTGAAAACCTTCGTTCATTACATCGCCGTTCTCAAATTCAAAGTTGTTGTTTTCTGTTGTGTTATTAGTCGTATTTGACATATCAGGTACCTACCCTGCTCAAGAATGACTGTATTGCTTTGTTGCAGAGTATCATAATCAGGAACAATATAGTTGCTATGGAACATGCATAACCCATTTCGAATCTGCTGAAACCGTAGTCGAAAAGGTGAGTTACTATCGTTCTTGCGGCGTAGTCCGTTGAAGGATATCCGCACAGTGCCATGGTGACATCACATACTCCGAATGCCTGTGTAATGGACATAACCGCACCGAACATCAGCATGGGCTTCATATTAGGAAGGGTGATGTACCAGAGCTCCTGCCATCTGTTCTTGATACCATCCATATATCCGGCTTCATACTGTGACTTATCGACACCCTGAAGACCTGCAACGAATGAGAGGAATCCGGCACCAAGGCTCATCCAAAGGATAACAACCATACATATCGGAAGCATCCACTGAGGATTAGTGAAGAACAGTATCGGCGTATCGATAATGCCCCAGTTTATCAGGAGTGCATTAATGTGTCCGTAAGAATCGCCTCTGAAGAATACTGAGAAGATTACATAACAGTTACCTGCAATCGAAGGTGCATAGAATATTACGACTGCAACGCTTCGTACCCATCTCGGGAGCTCATTGATGAGCCAGGCGAACAGGAATGATCCTATGTATCCGAGAGGTCCTGTCAGTATCGCTATCATGAAAGTGTTCTTGATGGATATCAGGAAAATGTCGTCTTCAAGGAAGAGCGATATGTAATTCCTCAATCCTATGAACCTCGGCGCTTCAAGTATGTTGTAATACGTGAAACTGAAGAAGATCGATATCACGACAGGCATTACGAAGAACATCGTGAATATGATCGCATAGGGGGCGAGGAAGAGGTAGCAGCTCTTAGAGATTCTGGCCTTCTTAACCCCAACCCTGAAGTTATGCTTTTTTACTTTAATGTAATCGTTTAAAAATTGTGACATCTGTTAATATTCTCCGTATATAGGAAGTCCGAACTCTCTGCGCTTTCTGTCGATCTCGTCGTTGATGAGTATCGAGTAGTCTATGATGGTCTCTCGTCCGTCTGTCTTCTCGTTAATAACCTTTCTGCAGGCATTGGCGATATGACGTCCGGTGTAATAGCCTCCGGGAACCTCCCTGATTCCAACCGTTGAATCCCACTGCTCGTTGAGAACCTTGATATCGTTGTAGCTCCATGAAAGCTGTGAGAAAGCATCTCTGTTAGCGGTCGCATATCTTGCGGATGATCCGAGAAGTGCCTCGATCTCACGGCCGAATCTTACCTGAGTCTCAGGCTGTGCCCACCACTTCATGAACTCCCAGGAGTTGAGCTTAACCTGCTCATCATCGGTGGCGATCATCATCGTACAGTTACCGGTTATGAAATCGGATCTGTCGAGATATTCGTTACCGTAGGCATCGGTTCTGACTGTTGCAGGGATAAGGGTGAAATCCCAAAGTCCCTTTATCTCGGGAGCGGATACCATAAGCGTGTTATATACGGAATATGCACATATTCCTATAGGCATCTCTCCTGAACGGAAACGGCTTACGAAATCGTACATTACAGGAAGTCCGTAGTCGTTGAAGTATCTGAGATAATCATCGAATGCCTTGACACCTGCTTCGGTATCAACCGTAGTCTTGGTTCCTTCTTCATTGTACATATCTCCGCCATACTGGAAGAGAAGTGTGAAATACAGTGAAAGATCGGCGGCGTTGGAAGCAACAGCTGTTGAAGAAGCTGAGCTTGCACCTGCAGCACTTGGAATACCTACTGACAGGTTATTACCCTGAATTGTGGGAAGCATCTCGATGAGTTCCTGCCATGTGTTGGGTGGCTCAAGTCCGAGCTCATCAAGTACGTCCTTTCTGTAGAACATTACATTGAAGGTCTGCTGCTCGGGAACTGCATAAATACCACCGTCAAGCTTGTACTGCTCATAGGAGCTTTCGGAATAGTGGCTGAGTACATCCTGCCATCCGTCAAACTGTGTAATATCTTCTGAAGCATGTCTCAGTGCGTAGTTTACAGGCTGGTCAGCTCCGACCGAAAGAACTACATCAGGTCCTCTTCCTGCAAGAACCGCATTAAGCAGTGCTCCGGGATCAACGATCTCAACATTTACCTTGACGCCGCTTTCAGGAGTAAAGGTATCATCGATCATTGTCTTAAGAATGGTACCCTGGTCACGACCGGTGGTAACCCAAACCTTAATGGTATCGCTTCTGCTTGCTCTGCCATCATCATATACATCACCGACAGAGTTGTAATCGACAACGAATGATGCGAAGAAGCTCTTTACTTCATGTACTGCCTTGTTCCAGAAGTATGCCTTGTCAGCCTTGACTGTTGCATTCGTTCCGGAAATAACGATATAGTCAACATCCATCTTGGTATCGCTCATGTTGAGCATTGCAGTACCAAGTGCAGTGATATTATCCTTAAATGATGTGAACTCGTGTGTGATCTTACCGGGCTTCTCACAGAAACGCTCAAGCTGCTGAGCTATTGTCTGAGCAGATGCAATGTTATCGGCCTTCTGTCCGGTGTACTCTACATACTCATCGATCAGTTTGTAAAGTCTTCTGTACTCAAGTTCCATCGCATCCATAACCTCAGGATAATTGTCCTGGATACGATAGTCTCTGTACTGATCAGGATTAGCTCCGGTGTAAACAAGAATCTTTCTGTAGATCTGGTTGAGTCTGAACGTAGAATCCTCAAGTTCCTCAATGATGGGGCCGACTGCTCCGAGAACCGACTCAAGTCTGATGGTATGAGTTCCCTTGGTGAGGTAAACGTTGCACTTTTCACCGTTTGCATCTGAAAGAGTTACGCTGTTCCAGTCATTGTCATAAGGGAATGAAACAGTGGCTGCTTCTTCAAAAGGAATCTCACCGTCGATATATACGGCACGGCTGGAAACCTGACCTCTCTGGTAATTCTGACGTCCCTTGATCATGATATTGTAATATCCGTCTTCAGGAACCTCGAACTCCCACTCTATCCACTGACCATAAGATCTCCAAGCCTCACCGCCGGTGTAGTTAAGTACGGTGCTTGTTACACTATAGGGTTGAGTGGTAGGTGATGCTCTGTCGTACTTTGCATAAAGTGAGGACTCGGAACGGCGAACAGAATCTTCGCCCTGCACAACCTCAACAAAGTCGGATCCGTTTGACATTGAAGGAACCGTTGTAATGTACTGATCGTAAGTGGGAAGTGCCTTTACAGGCTCAAGTGAAAGTGATCTGATGTACATGGGCTCATTCTCAGCACCGAGGCTTATGGTCTGTGTGCCCTTGTCGAAATAGAATGTATAGGGATCTGTG
>CAMOZY010000072.1 GCA_946631295.1 uncultured Lachnospiraceae bacterium | reverse complement strand
TGGATATTATTATGTAAATTATTTTTATCCCTCCCATAACTTTTTAATAATTTTTTATTGACTAAAAAAAGTCTTTCTAATATAATCGTATTGCTATTTTCTTAAAGCAACATATGTCACCTTGAATATAAGGAATCTGTAAAGGAGGTGTTTACTATGAAGATGACTTTTCAACCCAAGAAGAGATCTCACGCCAAGGTTCACGGCTTCAGAGCACGTATGAGCACACCCGGCGGAAGAAAAGTTTTAGCTTCCAGAAGAGCTAAAGGAAGAAAGAGCTTATCAGCTTAGGCCGCAGAATTGTGGCCTTTTTTCTACGGTAAAAATGTTATATTCCGAGTACTTGAAGAAAAATGACGATTACAGACTTGTCTACGAAAAAGGCAGGTCCAGGGCAAACAAATATCTGGTGATGTATGTTCTTTCTAACGGTTCGGACAAGAATCGTATCGGAATATCAGTCAGTAAAAAAGTAGGAAACAGTGTTATCCGTCACAGGTTTAAACGCCTGGTAAAAGAAAATTATCGTTCACACGAAGCTGTGTTCAATAGTGGTTTGGACATCGTGATCGTCGCAAGGAGTGAGGCTGCGGCCGCGGATTTTAAGACAGTCGGTTCAGCTCTTATGCACCTGGGGAAGCTTCACCGTATAGTAAAAGAATAAACTTACCATGAAAAGAATCTTATTGTTTCTAATAAAGTTTTACAGGAAATATATCTCTCCCCTGAAAAGCACCAGATGTCCATATTATCCCACCTGTTCCCAGTACGGACTGGAAGCGGTGGAAAAGTACGGTGCTGTCAAAGGGGGAGCTATGGCTGCGTGGCGGATCCTTCGCTGTAATCCTTTCTCAAAGGGCGGCTATGATCCTGTTCCCTGATATCCCTTTCTTTTTGTGGTAATAACGGAGGTTATTTAGTTGAATATCGTTGTATTAACGCAGTATGGCGGTAAGATATTGGGACCCATTGCCAAGTATATTCTCGGTCCTATCCTTAACGGTATCTTTAATCTGCTTGACATCATCCATATACCGAATGTTGGTCTGGCCATCATACTGTTTACCATCGTTATCTATCTTCTTTTGATGCCCCTTACCATCAAGCAGCAGAAATTCAGTAAACTGCAGGCCAAGATGCAGCCCGAACTTCAGGCTATCCAGAACAAATACAAGAACAAGAAGGATCAGGATTCACAGATGGCCATGAATCAGGAGACTCAGGCCGTATACAATAAATACGGTGTATCTCCCATGGGTTCCTGTGTACAGCTCATCATACAGATGCCCATTCTTTTTGCTCTTTACCGTGTAATCTATTCCATTCCCGCATATGTTACCAAGATAGGAAATACCTTCAAAGTTCTTGCCGACAAGATCATCACTCAGGACGAAGGACAGTTCCTTATCAACAATACCGAGCTTTCAAGCGTTGCAAAAGCCGTAAAGCAGTATTCCGGTAACATCGGAAAGGATCTTTCAAACGGTATCATAGATGTGCTCAACAATGTTTCCACCACCGATATGGAGGTAGTTTCTTCCCATTACGGTCTTGGAGATCTTGCATATGAAGGAAGCACCATTCTCGGAAAGGGCGGCCTGCTTGACAAGTTCAATACTTTCCTTGGTATTAACATAATCAATTCACCCAGCGTGACCATCACCGAAGCCTTTAAGGCAGGTGCTTATCTTCTGGTGATTGGTGCCATTCTTATACCTGTACTTTCCGCAGTCACACAGTGGATCAGCATCAAACTCGCGCCAACAGCCGCAAACAATGATTCCGGAAACGATCAGGCCAATCAGATGGCCAGCTCCATGAAGGCCATGAACACCTTTATGCCTCTTTTCTCCGCATTCATCTGCTTTACACTTCCCGCAGGTCTCGGTATCTACTGGATAGCCGGTGCGGTAGTCCGTTCCATCGAGCAGGTTCTTATCAACAAGCACATCGACAAGATGGATCTTGAGGCTGAGATCAAAAAGAATGTCGATAAAAGAAATGCAAGGCTCAAAAAAGCGGGTATAGATCCGGAGAAGCTTACAAGAAACGCCTCCATTTCCACCAAGGCAATGAGCGGAAGCGGTTCAGGTTCTTCTTCCATTGCGGCAGCTGCCAAGACCGTGGCCAAGGATCCCGAAAAGTTAAAAGAAGAGATGGCCAAGGCAACCGAGTATTACAACAAGAAAAACGGCGAATCCGCAGGTTCCATCACAGCCAAGGCAAATATGGTAAAGCAGTTTAACGAAAAGAATAACGTACAATAGGATAAGGAGAAATTATGGATTTCATAGAATTTCAGGCAAAAACAGTAGAAGATGCCATTACGGAAGCTTGTCAGAAACTGTCTGTTACCAGTGACAGGCTTGAATATGAAGTTGTAGAAGAAGGAAGCACCGGATTTCTGGGTCTTCATGCCAAGAATGCCGTTATCAAGGCCCGTGTCAAGGACAGCGTTCAGGACAGAGTAAGTACTTTCCTTTATGATGTTTTCAATGCAATGAACCTCACCGCAAATGTTATCGTTAAGTATGACGAAGATACCAGGGAAATGGATATCGAGATCGAAGGCGATGACATGAGCGTTCTTATAGGAAAGCGCGGTGCTACCCTTGATTCCCTGCAGTATCTTGCATCACTTGTTGCAAACAAGGGAACCGAAGAGTACATTAGGGTCAAGGTTGATACCGAAAATTACAGGGAGAGACGCAAGAAGACACTTGAGAATCTTGCCAGGAACATGGCCTTCAAGGTAAAAAGAAGCCGCCGTTCACTCTCACTTGAACCCATGAATCCTTATGAAAGAAGGATCATCCACTCGGCTTTGCAGGATGACAAATTTGTTACTACTCATTCCGAAGGTGACGAACCCTACAGACACGTAGTTATAACACTTAAAAAATGATCGTTAATTTTTCAAAAGGGGTAGTCAACTACCCCTTTTTTGTTATTTAATAATCTCATGGACAACAGGACGATTGCTGCAATTTCAACCGCTCTTTCCGAGGGCGGTATAGGTATAATAAGGATCAGCGGCGGAGAAAGCTTTGATATCGTAAACAGGATATTTCGTGACAAAGCCGGAAAAGCCTCACTGCTTTCTTTTAAGACTCATAGTATACATTATGGGTTTATTTATGATGGGGACGATCTGATCGATGAGGTCATGGTCTCTGTCATGAAGGCTCCAAATACCTTTACCAGAGAGGATATCGTAGAGATAAACTGTCACGGAGGAGTTCTTGTATGCCGTAAGATACTTGAGCTTGTCCTTGATAAAGGAGCTTTTCTTGCAGAGCCCGGTGAATTTACCAAAAGAGCTTTTTTAAACGGCCGCATTGATCTTTCGAGAGCAGAGGCCGTCATGGATCTTATCTCTTCCAAGAACAGCTCTGCGCTCACCAATTCCGTAAATATGCTCAGGGGAAGGCTTTATGACAGGATAAGATCCTTACGTGAAAAGGTTTTATATGAGATAGCCTTTATCGAATCAGCTCTTGACGATCCCGAGCACATAAGCCTTGATGGATATCCCGAAAAGTTTTCAAAAACCGTGGATGAGATATATGCCGAAGTAATGAGGCTTTATGATTCCTTTGATAAAGGACGTTTCATAAAAGAAGGGATCAATACGGTCATAGTAGGCAAGCCCAATGTCGGCAAGTCTTCTCTCATGAACCTTCTGTCCGGTCATGAAAGAGCTATAGTCACAGAGATTCCCGGTACCACAAGAGATACCATAGAAGAGCAGATAAACCTTGGAGAAGTTTCTCTCAATCTTATTGATACGGCAGGTATCAGAGAGACGGATGACAGGGTGGAAAACATTGGAGTCGAGCGGGCCAGGAGGTTCCTTGACAGGTCCGATCTTGTTCTTTTTACGATCGACACTTCCGTGCCGTTAACGGAGGAGGACAGGCAGATCGCTTCTTTGTCGGCTCAAAAGAAGGTTATCCTTGTTTTGAATAAAAGTGACAGGGAGCCGGTTGTATCCGCAGAGGATGTCAGGGATTTGATACCCGGGGATCCTCCCGTGGTCAGGGTAAGCGCTCTGGAGGGTACGGGAGTTAAGAAACTTACTTCCGTTATAAGGGAGATGTTCCTTTCCGGCAATATATCAAGTGAAAGTGAAGTATATATCACCAGTATCAGACAGGCTTCGGAACTTAAGGCTGTCTCCGAGAGTCTTGATATGGTCAGGAAGAGTCTTGAAGAAGGGCTTCCTGAGGATTTTTATTCCATAGATCTTAATAATGCATATTCCGGGCTTTCAAGGATCATCGGCGAGCAGGTGGACGATGACCTGGTGAACGAGATCTTTTCAAAATTCTGCATGGGTAAATAATATGTCGGACATTTCAAACAATCATCTTAATATAGATACGGATGTATGTGTCATAGGGGCGGGTCATGCCGGATGTGAGGCAGGGCTTGCCTGTGCGCGTCTCGGGCTTGATACCTATATCTTTACGGTGAGCATCGATTCAATTGCTCTCATGCCCTGTAATCCCAATGTTGGCGGTTCTTCCAAGGGTCATTTGGTAAGAGAGCTCGATGCTCTTGGCGGAGAGATGGGCAAAAATATCGACAAGACCTTTATCCAGTCCAAGATGCTCAACGTATCCAAGGGTCCTGCGGTCCATTCTCTCAGGGCACAGGCTGACAAATCCGAATATTCCCGGTCCATGAGGCGGGTGCTTGAAAAAGAAGAGCGCCTTCATGTAAAGCAGGCTGAGATCGTGAAGATACTTGTCAATGATGGTAGTATAACAGGTGTTATTACAAATACAGGGACTACTTATCATTGCAAAGCAGCTGTCATTGCCTCCGGGACTTATCTTAAGGCCCGCTGTCTTTGCGGAGAGTCAATCACCTATACCGGACCCTCCGGACTGCAGGCAGCCAATTCCCTTTCCGCTTCTCTGATCGAAAACGGCATCAGGCTCAGGCGCTTTAAGACCGGCACCCCTGCCAGGATGGAAGGCGCTTCCCTTGATTATTCAAAGATGGAAGAGCAGTTTGGCGATGAGAGAGTGGTTCCTTTTTCTTTTTCCACGGATCCTGAGTCCGTGCAGAAAGAACAGGTTTCCTGCTGGCTCACGTATACAAATGAGGAAACTCATAAGATAATCCGCGCCAATCTTGACAGATCACCGATATATGCAGGTGTCATCGAAGGTACGGGGCCCAGGTACTGTCCTTCCATTGAAGACAAGGTCGTCAAGTTTGCGGAAAAAGAAAGACATCAGGTATTTATCGAACCTGAAGGACTATATACGGATGAGATGTATGTAGGAGGGATGTCATCAAGTCTTCCCGAGGATGTTCAGCTTGCCATGTACCGTACTGTTCCCGGTCTTGAAAATTGCAGGATCGTGAGAAATGCTTATGCTATTGAATATGACTGTCTTGAGTCGGGTCAGTTAAAGCCTACCCTTGAGCTTAAGGCTGTTTCGGGATTGTTCTCCGCGGGACAGTTTAACGGAAGTTCCGGATATGAGGAAGCTGCTGCTCAGGGTCTTATTGCCGGTATCAATGCTTCCATGAAGATCTTTGGAAGAGAGCCGCTTGTGCTTGACAGGTCTGAGGCATATATAGGTGTACTGATCGACGATCTTGTGACCAAGGATAACAGAGAGCCTTATCGTATGATGACCTCCAGGGCTGAATACAGGCTTCTTTTACGGCAGGATAATGCAGATCTTAGGCTTCGCGGATTTGGTCATGACATAGGTCTTGTTTCGGATGAAGTCTATGGGAAGACTCTCCAAAAAGAAAAGATGATCAATGAAGAGATCCAGAGACTTAAGTCCACTATCCTCGGCGGTGATGCAGTTACCCAGGAATTTCTGGCTTCTCACGGATCCGCACTCCTTCGGACAGGTACAAGTCTTGCAGAGCTTATGTGCAGGCCGGAGCTATCCTATGAGGAACTTTTACCTTTGGATCCGGGACGTCCTGATCTTCCGTCCGATGTGATTGAGCAGGTATGTATCCAAATCAGGTATGAAGGTTATCTTGAACGTCAGGAGATCCAGGTCCGTCAGTTTAAGAAGACGGAAAAGAAACTCATTCCTGAATCCATAGATTATGATGATGTTCCCAGTCTGCGTATAGAAGCCAGACAAAAGCTCAAAGAATTCAGACCTGTCTCCGTGGGTCAGGCATCAAGACTCTCCGGAGTTACTCCTGCCGATATTTCTGTCCTGCTGGTTTATCTTGAGCAGTATAATAGAAAGACTGTTGACTGAGGTTATATTTATGGATCATAAAGATACATTTAAAGCTGTCCTGTCTGAAAACCGGATAGCTGATGCGGATCATTTTTCGGACAGCGTATATGACCGTTTTGAGGCCTATTACAGACTTCTTGTTTCCTGGAATGAGAAGTTTAATCTTACTGCCATAACCGATCATACCGAAGTCTGCATAAAGCATTTTGCAGACAGTCTCAGTCTGGTAAGGATGTTTTCTTCCTTTGATGATATGGTATCCTATCTTTCGGGTAAGACTTTATGCGACGTTGGGACCGGAGCCGGTTTTCCCGGTATCCCGTTAAAGATCGCTGTTCCCGGTCTGAAGGTCACTTTGTTTGATTCACTTGACAAGAGAGTCAGGTTCCTTAATGAAGTGATCACACAGCTCGGTCTTAAGGATATCGAAGCCGTTCACGGAAGGGCGGAGGATCTTGCACATGATCCTCTTTACAGAGAGCAGTTCGATCTTTCAACCGCAAGAGCTGTTGCCTCTCTGCCTGTTCTTTGTGAGTACTGTCTTCCTTTTTTGAAAGAAGGGGGTACATTTATCGCCTATAAGTCGGATGTTGATGAAGAGCTTCTCAGTTCCGAAAAAGCTCTTTCGGTCCTTGGAGGCAGACTTGTTTCACGTGAAAATTTTGTTTTATCCTCTGCTGAAAGGACCATACTTTTTATCAGAAAAACCGGCAGGACACCGGATTCATATCCTCGAAAAGCCGGCAAACCTTCCAGACAGCCTTTATAGTATCAGGAGTTTTCCATGTCAGATAACAGATCCCTTGATATATTACTTGAAATGAAAAAGAATTTCTTTTCCGAGCGACAGGAAATCCTGCTCAGGATACAGAGTATCGAAAATAAGATAGCACATGCCAAGGCGCAGCTCGATACTCTGAACAAAAGAGAAGATTCGGATTTTGCTATTTTTTCTCCCAGATCCAATGCCGGTCAATATGAATTAAAGATCGCCGAAAAAGAAAAGGAGATTTCTTCTCTTGAAGATGATCTTCGTTCAGAATACAAGAAATTGAGTAATGTCACCAAACAGCTTGATTCACTTGATCTTGTCAAAAGCTCCGAGATAATGACTGTCGGAGAACAGAAACCCGAAGAAAATGTTCCTGATCCTGATATCGTTTCTTTTGACAGGGATTCTCTTTCCGAGATAGTATCCGTATTAAAGAATGAGATAAGTTCAGTTCTTTCTTCTGTCAGTTCGGATATCTCTCTTTCCGAAAAACTGATAGATAAGGATCCTTACAGAGTAAGGCAGACATTGAATCATGATGTTGACCTGCTTTCAAAAGGTCTCAAAGATCTCAATGATATATTGAAAAAGCTTGAAAACTGATGTTTCACGTGAAACATTTATCTTATAAACAATTTAAATCCCAAAATATTGTTTCACGTGAAACAAATCATCCACTACATCTTGTAAAAAAATGTGAAACACGATTGTGAAACAGGAAATTATGTCAAATTTATCTACAAATAATAAAAATATTTAATAATCTGCAAATCACAAAACGTATAATAAAAACTGTGCAGACAGAAACTACTCTGATAAATATACCGGCGAAAGGAACTGGAAACATGAAAAAGGAACAGAAGAGAAAAGTACTGAAAAGGGTGTTGCTTACTCAGATAATCGTGTTTGTTGCTATCATCATCGTGATAATCACTCAGATCAGCATCAAGCTGCAGGCAGATAATATTCAGTCACTTACAAATACTGTACTTGCCAGAGAATCTTCTTCATATGCGAACGAGATAAGCAGCTGGTGGAGTGAGATCGAAACCAGGGTAAAGCAGACATCGGACGTTTTAAAGAATGCTTCTTCACTTGGACATGAAGAAGTACTCGGAATCCTTTTGGAACTGACAAAAGAAGACCCCGACTCCCAGGACATTTACCTTGCCTACGGCAATGATAATGTATTCCTTGATGGATCAGGGTGGCTTCCTCCCAGTGACTTTGTTTTTACGGACAGAGCATGGTATCAGGGAGCGATCGCCAAGAAGGGTGAGATATATACCTCGGAACCTTACGTGGATGCTTCGACCGGTAAGACCTGTCTTGCCTGTGCGATCATGGTAAATGATTCGAATGTATTGAGCAGCGATATCAACTTCGATAAGGTATCGGAGAAGATCGGAAACTTCAGCTCCATATCAAAGGATGCAAAATTCTTTATCATCAACAAAGAAACAAAAGATATCCTTGTAAGTAGTATACCCAATATCACAGGTACTACATTGAAGGATTCTTCCAATGCGATCATGAAATCTCTGGCATCGGTATTTGATACCATGAATTTCAACAGTTCAACGGAACAGAATAAAGTGGTTACCATCAAGACCGCAGAAGGCGGACAGATGGTTACCGCAACCACCATCGAAGGAACATCCTGGGCAGTTGTAAGTGCAGTTCCTGCAACCATATTGAGCAACAGTATTCTGCGGGTAATGTTCCTGACCATGGGAACTGCATTCATACTTCTGATCATCCTGTCAGCGCTGATCTATTACATAATCAGCAAGGCTATCAATCCTGTTACCAAGGTTACGGCAAGTATCACCGATATCAGTAAGGGAGACTTTACTGTGGATCTTGTTCCCGAAGGAAACAACGAGATCACGACCCTCAGCGAGAGCCTGAACGATTACATTAAGGATATGCGCAGTACCTTGAACAATCTGTCCGACATTTCCGGTTCCATGAACCAGAGCGCAGGTGAATGCTATAGGATAACCCAGACTCTGTCGGTAGCAAACCAGAATCAGGGCAGCTCAATTTCACAGCTTAACGATACACTTAACAACATGAACTATTCCATCGAAGAGATAGCTCATGCAGCAACAGATCTTGCAAACACCTCCAGCAGTCTTACCAGGAGTGCGGAAGAAGTTAGAGGTCTGTGCAACGAAACACTGAACGCTTCAAATTCCGGACGCAGTGAGATGGCCAATATGACCACCAATGTTAAGACTCTTAACAAGACGATCGAGGAATTGACCGAGCTTATCAAGGTTACCGCACAGTCCATGAAAGAAATTACCGGTATCACCGATGCGATCAATGCAATATCGGAGCAGACCAACCTTCTTTCTCTTAACGCTTCCATCGAAGCAGCAAGAGCCGGAGAGATGGGAAGAGGCTTTGCGGTTGTTGCATCCGAAGTCGGTGCGCTTGCTAATCAGTCCACAGAAGCAACCGAGACCATAAGACGCCTTATCGATGATGTTACCAAGAACATCAATGACATCAATAATAAAGCGGACGCCTGTGTAAGGGATATGGAAGCCTGCCTGGGCGGTGTGGACAGCGCCAACAATTCCTTCAATACGATATGTGATGATGTTCAGAAAGCAACCGAAGGTATCATAGAGATCGCAAACGGTATCGAGAAGATCAATGATGTGGCTTCCGGAAACGCAGCGACCACAGAGGAGCAGGCATCGACCATCACAGAGATCTTAAGCCTCAGTGACAACATCGTTTCAGAGAGCAACAAGCTTCTGGCCGAAACCGAAAATATCACCAGGATATCCGAGAATCTCAACAATTATTCGGATCAGATCACGACCGATCTCGGAAAATACAGACTGTAAAAGAAGAAACAAAAAACACCTTCGGAAAAAATTATCGAATCCGAAGGTGTTTTTTTGTGCAATATTTCGAAAAAGAAACAATTCTATAATCATGGAATCTGTGCTATCATATAGCAAGTAATGTTTATGGAAAAGGAATCATAAATGGGAAAGATCATAGCGATAGCAAATCAGAAAGGCGGTGTGGGCAAAACGACAACCGCCATTAACTTATCCGCCTGTCTTGCAGAGAAGGGCAAGAAGGTACTTGTGATAGACGCAGATCCGCAGGGCAATACCACAAGCGGTTTCGGCATCGAGAAGAACGAGCTTGAGAACACGATATACGAACTTCTTCTGGGTGAGTGTTCGGTGGGAGACTGCGTTATCAAAAATGTATGTGACAGTGTTTCCATCCTGCCGTCAAATGTTAATCTGGCTGCGGTGGAGATCGAGCTGATAGATGACAAGAACAGGGAGTATATCCTCAAGAAGGAGATAGAGTATATTAAGGACGAGTATGATTATATAATCATAGACTGTCCTCCTTCACTGAGTATCCTCACCATCAATGCCATGACAACGGCGGATTCCGTTCTTGTTCCCATACAGTGTGAATTCTATGCCCTGGAAGGTCTCGGACAGCTTATCAATACCGTGAACCTTGTAAAAGAAAGACTCAATCCCGCTCTTGACATGGAAGGAGTGGTCTTCACCATGTATGATGCCAGGACCAATCTTTCGAGCCAGGTAGTAGAGAGTGTTAAGAGCGTACTGAAACAGAGGATCTATGAGACCGTGATCCCCAGAAATGTCAGACTGGCCGAGGCACCCAGCCACGGAATGCCCATCAACAAATACGATCCCAAATCCGCGGGAGCAGACAGTTACCTGGCTCTTGCGGAAGAGATCATCAAGAATAAATGATCGGAGATTAGAATATGGCAGCCAAAGATAGCACCAAAAGGGGACTTGGGAAAGGATTAGATGCCATTATCCCCAAAACCGTTACCGAGACCAGACCTGCGGAAGAAAAGAAAGATGACAAGGTCGTTAATAAAGTCGTAATGGTCAAGCTCACGAGCATAGAGCCCAACAGAGATCAGCCCCGTAAATACTTTGACGAAGACTCCATTGAGGAAATGGCGGAAAGCATCAAACTCCACGGAGTGATCAATCCCATAACGCTGCAGGACTGCAACGATCATTATGAGATAGTGGCGGGCGAGCGAAGATGGCGTGCTTCCAGAAAGGCCGGACTCAAGGAGATACCCGCTATCATCGGCAAGTTTACCAAGAAAGAGCTGGCA
>CAMOZY010000071.1 GCA_946631295.1 uncultured Lachnospiraceae bacterium | reverse complement strand
AGAATCTGTTGGCATAGGTTGCGGATTCATTAATGCTTTCAAGAGGACTTCTTACCAGAAAAGAAAAACCGTTATCGAGCTTTCCATACATCTCGAGGAACATATTGCCTCGCGATGTAGTCTTGCGTATCTCGTAATCGTCATTGCTTTCGATAACCTCTATCTGAACCGGTTCCCTGGGCATGCCAAAAATGTATCCGATAAGAACCATGTCGATGTCGCGTTCTCCCGTTTTTGAAGAATATACAATCTCGGAATCCTGATTCATAATAATGATGGAAAGATTGTTTCTCATTGACAGATCATCAAGCTGCCTGCCGGTATCCGGATTTTCATCCGAAAAAGAAGACTCTTCCGACGTCTTCAGCAGCTGCTCATAGGCACCCGTAATGGTCTTAAGCCTTGTATATTCGTAATACTTTGGCAGAAAAAGTGAACTTAAAAGAATGGTTATACAGATAATGCATGCCATCAGGCCTGCAAAGATAAGAGTGTACTGCCATTTAAGTGAGAAGAACTTTTTTTGTTTTCCGGAGGATCTGCTCAAGTATCGTTTTCCTCGAATTTATAACCCATGCCCCAGATTGTCTTTATCATCTCTCCGGCTTTATTTCCGAGCTTGGCACGGAGCTTTTTGACATGAGTGTCAATTGTTCTGGCTTCGCCAAAATAGTCATAGTCCCAGACATTGTTCAGGATTTTTTCCCTGGAAAGGGCGATGCCTTTATTTTCAATAAAGTAATTAAGAAGCTCAAACTCCTTGAATGAAAGTTCGACAGGTGCATCATCGACATATACCTGATGTGCAGCCTTGTCCATTCTGATACATCCGACGGTTATCACATCTCCTAAAGCACTCTCCTGCCCGGATCTTCTGAGAAGTGCCTGAACCCTGGCAACAAGAATCTTAGGTGAGAAGGGCTTGGAAACGTATTCGTCCACGCCGAGTGAAAAGCCCTTAAGTTCATCTTTTTCCTCGGACTTGGCAGTAAGCATGATGATCGGAACTTTGGAGGATTTGCGGATTTCGGTAACCGCAGTCCATCCGTCCATCACCGGCATCATGACGTCCATGATGATAAGTGATATCGAAGGATCCGACTGAAATGTATCAACAGCTTCAAGACCGTTGGAACATTCAACGATCATATAGCCTTCACGTACAAGGAAATCCCTTACGATCTTCCTCATACGCTCTTCATCATCTGCAATTAAGATTTTAATATTATCCATAATTTCTTAGTGAATTAATTTTATGGATAAGACCAGAAAATTAATTCTATATCTTAAATCATTCCGGGAATATACAGAAATAATTTCACAGCTCATATCAAATATCAAAAATCATAATTCATACTTCGCATATCAGATTTAATCAAGTCCCAGCTCTCTCTCAGCCTGACGTACCGCCGCTTCACGTTCAGTCAGCTGCTGGTCCCATGCTGCATATCTGTTGGTGATGGCCTCCTCATAATTAAGGATATTGGGCTGCTCAGTATTTTTTGCAATCCAGAACATTATTATGACTGCGACTATAAGAGCGATGTTCAGGACTATTGATACAAAAAGAATGCCCACAGGTTCTTTCTTTTTTGCGGGAGCTTTTGCTGGAGCTTTCTTCTTATCGACAGTGGTGTCATAGAACATGTAAAGGGGAATTGCCCTGACTTCATCTTCCGAATAATCCAGCGTGTCTATCAGGTACTCGCGCATCTCGGAAAGGAAGCCGATCCCAACCGGAGCCTTGAAAAACTTCTCATCGATTGCCTTGTCGTAAAGCGCCTTTACCGTATCGGCATCGCCGCGGTCTAGGTGTTCCTTGAGATAATCAATTTTCTTGATCTCGGACTGGGCAAGTATCGCATCATCAAGGCATGCAAACTCATATCCAAGTGCCGTTACTCTCTCATCAGCCATTTTGTCCTCACATCAGGTCACGGTGTAACCGTACGGAGACCCGTTTCCCATAAAAATACTATCAGATAATCGTTCAAAATTCACAAAATACACAGAAAAATCACAATTATTATAACACGATTTTAACAATTTTCGGGAAGCGCGAAGCACAATATTGAAAGACAGCGAAAACGTTTTAATCTATAATGTTCATGTATGTGGGTAAAGACAGCCGGACGATTAGCAGTTCAAATGTCCGCTGTCACACAGAAAGGGGTACAAAATGTTAAGAAAAGCTAAGGTTAAGAACGGAATCGTCAAGGGTCTTCCAGGAAACGATCCCAGGATTACAGTTTTTAAGGGCATTCCTTTTGCTGCTCCGCCCGTCGGCGAAAACAGATGGAGAGCTCCTCAGCCTGCTCAGGATTGGGAAGGCGAGCGTGAATGCTATGAATTCGGTCCCATCTCTTTTCAGGATACACCCGGAATGGGAACCGATCTTTACTGCAGGGAATGGCATGTAGACAAGGACATCCCCATGAGCGAGGACTGTCTGTATCTGAACATCTGGACTCCCGCAAAAGAGACCGATGAAAAACTTCCTGTTCTCGTCTGGTATTTTGGCGGAGGATTCCAGTGGGGATATACCGCTGAGATGGAATTCAACGGCGAAGCTCTCGCAAAAAAAGGAATCATTGTCGTAAGCGTCGCATACAGACTTAATGTATTCGGATACCTTGCTCACAAGGATATTACTGCAGAAGCTCCCGATGCTCCTTCAAACTTCGGAATGCTCGATCAGAGAGCAGGTCTTAACTGGGTATATGAAAATATCGCAGCCTTTGGCGGAAATCCTGATCAGATAACAATTGCAGGTCAGTCTGCAGGCGGTGGAAGCGTTCTTCAGCAGCTTACATGCACCCGTGACAACAGTGTCATAAAGGGAGCCGTAATCCTGAGTGGTATCATCACTCCCGAAAATTCCGTTGAAGACATTTTCAGTCCCATCAGCCTTTCAGATGCTGAAGACCTCGGAGCAAAATTCTTTGATTTCATGGGATTCAAGTCCCTTGAAGATGCACGTAAGCTTTCATCAAGAGAACTTCTCGACGGATATAACCGTTTTAAGAATAACGGCGGAAAGATGATGTTCCCTATCCGTGATGATAAGTTCTGCATCGGAAATCCCACTCAGAGACTCATTAACAGGGAATGTGCTGATGTTCCAATCATTACAGGAAATACTGCTGATGAATTTACTTTTGCAGGAGTTAATATTGTTGAAAAGTCCGTAAAAGCCGCTCTTCCCAAGATGGCAGCCAATGCTCCTGAGCAGAATTTCTTCTACTATCGCTTTGATCCCGATATTCCAGGAGACGGATACAAGGGAGAAAGCTATCCCGGAACCTTCCATTCATGTGATCTGTGGTTCTTCTTCGATACACTTGAAAAGTGCCACAGACCTTATACCGGAAGACATTTCGAGCTCGCACGCCAGATGAGCGATTATTTTGCAAACTTTGTAAAGACCGGCAATCCTAACGGCAAGGGTTATGACGGACAGGAGCTTCCTGTTTGGGGGGCTTACTCTTCTGTCACGCCCAACGAAATGGAATTCCTTTCCTGCGGAGCTGTTCCTAAGGTAGAAGGCGGCATAAGACAGAACGGAAAGAAGCAGGGAGTTAATCCTTATCTTCCTAACTGGGAATATATCCCTGACGGCGAGCCTTACGTATTCGGTGACAGAGTCTATGTCTACGGCTCTCATGACATCTTAAGAGGTGAGACATTCTGTCTCGGTGATTATGTATGCTGGTCCGCTCCTGTTAACGATCTCGGCAACTGGAAGTATGAAGGTGTTATTTTCCCGAAGACGGATGATCCCTTTAATCCCGACGGACATATGTGTCTGTATGCTCCCGATGTAACCGTAGGACCTGACGGAAAATATTATCTCTACTATGTTCTCGATAAGGTTAATGTAGTTTCAGTTGCTGTAGCTGACTCTCCTGTCGGTCCGTTCTCTTTTTACGGATATGTTCATTACGAGGATGGAACAAAGCTTGGAGATAAGGAAGGCGATGAGCCTCAGTTCGATCCCGGCGTACTTACAGAAGGCGATACGACTTATCTGTTCACAGGTTTTGCAGGACACGGCGATAAGTCAAGACACGGTGCAATGCTGACTCTTCTTGATAAGGATATGCTTACTGTTAAGAAGGCTCCCGTATTCGTTGCACCCGGCGATATGTATTCTGCAGGAACCGGTTACGAAGGACATGCTTTCTTCGAAGCTCCCTCTATCAGAAAGCACGACGATACTTATTATTTCGTTTACTCATCAGAGGTAATGCATGAACTCTGCTATGCAACATCCAAGAGCCCCGAAGGACCTTTCGTTTACGGCGGAGTCATTGTAAGTAACTGTGATATCGGAATCGATTCCTACAAGCCTGCTAAGGATTCAACATGCTATGGTGCAAATAACCACGGAAGCATAGTTGAGATTGGTGATGACTGGTACATCTTCTATCATCGTCATACACACGGAACATGGTATTCAAGACAGGGATGCGCAGAGAAGATCAAATTCGAAGCTGACGGTTCCATCAAGCAGGTAGAGATCACATCCTGCGGACTCAACAACGGCCCTCTTTCCGACAAGGGTGAATATCCTTCATATATCGCATGTAACATCTTCACCGCAGATCACAAAGTATATGTTGAAGAGTCATCACCCAGGATAGTACAGGCCGGTGTAGAAAACGACAGAGGATACTCCTACATCAAGGCAATCAGGGATAATACAACAATCGGCTTTAAGTATTTTGACCTGAAGGATGCTTCCGGACTTAAGATCAAGACAAGAGCTTATTTCCACGGAAAGTTCGAGATCAGAACCGCATATGAAGGCGAGGTTATCGGCGAGATAAGCGGTGACGGATCAAATATCTGGGTCGAAGGAAGCTGCAGTTTTGATAAGAAGGTATCCGGAGTTCTACCCATTTACCTGACTTACAAGGGATCAGGAACACCAAGCCTTAAGTCAATAGAGTTCTTACACTGATAAAATGAAAAAGAGAACGGAGGCGAAAAGCTTCTGTTCTCTTTTTAGTTAGAATGAATATAGTTAGAATGAATAAAGCGGCAGATAAATCTGCCGCTTAAGTGGAGTAGACGGGAGTCGAACCCGTGTCCAAAGAACCATCCCTCTGTCCTTCTACTGTCATAGTCAGTTCTCTTTACCTTCTTCAGGCATGTTCCCTTTCCCTCAAGTGCTTCTGACAAACTTAAAAGATCGGTAGCTTCATGATACGTCTATGCAGGCAAAGCTTACTGCATACCGTTTCCCACTATGCGACGCCGGTTCCCCAAAGAGTGAGTGCAATGGGCCGACGAGCCCTATATAGAGGGCGTCCATTGCGCCTAATTAATTAGGCAGCAATAGCGTACTGATTTTCGTCAGCGTTTATTTTAGGTTGCGATTAACGGATCGCACCGGACAGCTTCTCCAGCTTCAAATTCCCTGTCGAAACCTTAACTACCCCGTATTTAATTGTGTGGAACAATTTATATTATAGCACGGTACCGATGATATTATCACCTTCCCGTGAACTATACTGAATATCGGATCAAACTGCTAATTATTTAAGTCTACTGAAAAAAATACAGCTTGATCCTTACTTTGAAATAAATTACTGCTTAATCCTTACTTTGAAATCACGCTCTGCTTCACGTGCACGATCCTTCTTGGCGATTGTCTCACGTTTGTCGTAAAGCTTCTTACCTTTGGCAAGACCTATACGAACCTTGGCTCTTCCTTTTGAAAAATATACTTCAAGAGGAACAAGTGTGTATCCTTCCTTTGCGACACGGCCGTCGAGTTTATTGATTTCTGAGCGGTGGCAAAGAAGCTTACGTACACGCATGGGATCAACATTGAAGATATTTCCTTTTTCGTATGGAGAGATGTTCATTCCCATGATCCAGAGCTCTCCTTTTTCAATACGCACCCATGCTTCCTTGATGGAACATTTGCCAAGGCGCAGGGACTTTACTTCTGTACCCACAAGCACGATTCCGCATTCATACTGCTCTTCAATGAAGTAATCGTGAAATGCTTTTTTATTGTTTGCAATGAGCTTGGTATGCTCTTTTTCGTTAGCCATAATATATTCTTATCACTTTATATTTGATCAAGCAATAAACTGTTAGTTCAAATTGTAGATGAAGGCACAAAATCAAGAGTGCGCTGGTCCAGGTCGCATGCACAAACCTTGACTCTGATCTTGCCGCCTATTGAATAAAACTTCCTGCTTCTTTTTCCGGAAAGTCTCAGCAGTCCTTCATCAAAGGAATAATCATCATGAGGAAGATCATATACAGAGATCATTCCTTCTATAGTATTATCCAGTCTTACGAATACACCGTATCTCGTCACTCCCGAAATAATTCCGTCAAACTCTTCGCCCATATGGTCAGACATGTAGCGGATCTGCTTCATACGGTCAACCTGATATTCCGCCTCCTGCGCTCTTCTTTCACAGACAGAGGATTTACGGCATACCTCGGGAAGAATGTCTGTATAATGAGTTTTGAGTTCCTTGCTCATTTCTCCTCTGAGACAGTTCTTGATAATGCGGTGAATCTGCAGGTCGGGATATCTTCTTATTGGCGAAGTAAAATGGCAGTAATACTTGAAGTTAAGTCCAAAATGCCCCTGACACTCCGCATCATACCTGGCCCTCTGCATGCTTCGAAGGGTAAGTGTCTTGATCAGCATCTCAAAAGGGGTACCTTCACATGAATCAAGAATATCAGCAATCTCAGCAGATGATATCACTTCTTCATCCGATCCTGATAGTTTCTTAAAAATGCGACCGTCTATCGAAATACCAAGGTTTCTTATGGTTTCAAGGAGTTCCTTTATTTTCACAGAATCGGGATCTTCATGTATACGATATGCAAAAGGAACTTTCATTTTACAGAAATGCTTTGCAACGGTCTTGTTTGCAAGAAGCATGAACTCTTCTATAAGAGATCTTGAGGAGCTCCGCTCACGCATCTTTATGTCAGTAACTTTACCCTTTTCATCGACATAAATCTCGCATTCATTTATATCAAAATCAACAGAGCCCTTAGAAAATCTGCGTTTCCTAAGTGTTTCAGAAATGCTGTACATTTCATTAAGGATCTCTTCGAACCCGCGGTAAGTCTTGTCTCCTTCTCCTTCAAGAACCTTATCAACACCGCTGTATGTCATTCGCATTGATGATCTGATAAGCGATTCTGTAATGTAATGATCTGTTACTTTACCCTTATCGTCAACAACCATAATGCAGGAAAGAGCAAGTCTGTCTTCTGCCGGATTCAGTGAACAAAGCCCATTTGAAAGTTTTTCAGGAAGCATTGGAAGAACGCTTCCGGGATAATAAACGCTGCATCCTCTATCTAGTGCTTCCAAATCAAGAGCAGAATATTCCGTTACGTATTCGGATACATCTGCGATATGAACACCGACTATGTATGAATCTCCATACTTTTCCAGACTGACCGCATCGTCAAAATCCTTAGAATCATCACCGTCTATCGTAAAAAGCTCCACACTTCTGATGTCCAGTCTTTTTCCTTTTCCGGAAAAAGAATCCGAAAAGATTTCAGAAAGCTCATTAACAGCATAAAGATTACCCAGCGCTCCGGCAGAAGCACTGCCTTCTATCGTCCCATCTCCGCAGATATCATCGCACAGCTTCATCACTTCATCAGGAAATTCCATTTTAAGTCCAAGCGCAAGTGATACACCGAGTTCATCCGTAAAAGGATCTTCTCTGCTTCCGATGATCTGTACAATTTCTCCTTCAGGCGACCTCTTAAACTCTCCGTAATCAGAAATCTCAGCAAGTACCTTCTGACCCGTTACAGCACCGCCTGTGCTTCCTTTGGGAATAAACAGGTCTGATGCCAGCTGTCCTTTATCAGGAATAACGAAGCCGTAACCGTTTCTAATCTCTTCAAAGGTTCCTACGATCTTTGTGACAGAATGCTCAAGGATCTTAACAATCTTAGCTTCACGGCTGTGACGCTGAGAAGACTGTGCCTGTTTATCGTAATTTTTTGTGCTGCCTTTGCCTGCAGCTTTATTACTATCTTTACTAATACTGCCTAAAACATCTTCTTCAAGCGGTCCCGGAGTAAGAAGCTCTATTACAACCTTATCACCATGGAAGGCATAGTTAGTAAACCTTTCGGAAATGAACACATCTCTCGAAAAGCCTTCAACCTTAACAAATCCATATCCCTTATCGGTTGCTGAATAAACACCGTCATAACGATAAAGCTTTCCTTTACCGTTTTTAACCTTCGTCTGACGCTTACGTCTGACCACAGGCTGGGACACCTTTGCAGATGAAACCTTATTTATTTTTCCGTAATTACCCTTTTTCTTCATAGAACATTTTTACATTAATAACTCTTTTTCAGAAGATATTAAGCTGGGTCTTTAATGCATCCTGTAAAACCTGTGAAAAATTGATTCCTGCTTTAACTGCAGCTTCATTAAGCCAGGCTGGTATTGATAATGTCTTCTTAACTGCCGCATTATTAAGAGTATGTCTGTAAACAATGGTATCAACACAAATAAGAGATGCAAATTCATCCTTTTTCATCTTAATTCTGTTAATATTTGACGGATCAGGAATTACTTTCTTACAGTCCTCGAAATCGACAAGCATTACAGACAATGCATCATTTGCCATCTTCAATGAATCCTGAAGATCATCTCCGCTTGCAAAGCAGCCATCGATATCAGGAAATCTTACAGAAAATCCTCCATCATTTTCCGGAGTAAAAATTGCAGGATAAATATACTTAGCCATCATAACCCTCCGATTACTTCAGGCCGGCAGCTTTATATATACTCTCCACAGTTCCTGTTTTTATCTCTTTTGAAGGATGCCTTGGAATAGTAAATTGTCTGCCATTATCCGGATTGAACCAAACATCATGTTCTGCTCCGTGCCTGATAATATAACAGTTAGTGTACTTTTTAATCTTCTTTATTACTTCAGATGCTTTCGCCATATCTATTTGCCTATAATATATACGTATTATTTACGTATGTCAAACGGTTCTCTTACAAGTTTTGTAATCTTCATGTAGGTATACTTATTATATCATTTATATACCTATATGTCATTGTAGAGTTTTTATTATAGGTAAAAAAATAGGGCGTCCGCTTGACGGACGCCCGTAATCCGCTTTATTGGATTGGCTTAAAGTTAAGAACGATGGTAAGAAGGATAAACAATACAGCCAAAACTCTTGTGATCTTGACTAATGCGCCTTCCATACTGCGTCCTTTATTCTTACCCCAGTAGGATTCAGCAGCTCCGGCAATTGCTCCAAGTCCCTGGGACTTGCCTTCCTGCATAAGAACTACCACTGTAAGAACCAGGCAATCAACTATAAACAGAATTGTTAATATCAAACGAAGAGTACCCATTTATAAACCTCTGTAATCCATAAAACTAATATTGGTCCAACAAACTATATTAATTTAGCATAACTATTAAAATATTGCAAGTGTCAGCTCAGATAATCCTGAACCTGCACCTGAATCGAAGATGCTACCTCTTCAGGAGTACTGCCATTCTCGCATCCTGCCATCACTGTATCTTCCACAATAGCAATTATATCTTTGTTCGTAAAATACAGAGCATTGATTGAAGATATCTGATCATAGAAGTTTTCTTTTGCCTCGTCGGAAATATAAGGCAATTCCAGTTCTTCATCATTGATGTAATATGTAGGTCTAGAATTCTCATACTCATCATCAGCATCACATTCGTCTACATCTGCCTTAAGAGCATCAAGAAGTACAGGCATCATGTATGTATCATTCTGATATGCAGTCTGAAGGAATGGCTTCATAAAATCCCAGCATACATCAAGATATTCGGAATCAGCATTCAGCATGTAACTGGTGCAGTAATAAATGCTCGATCCCATTGAATTAGGCGAAGGAAATCCTGCGATTACAGGAAGCTCATTGAATCTTGAATATCCTTCAGTCAAAAGATACTTAGTATGCGAAATCCTTGTTGAAAACAGCCTTACTTCACCGTTTTCACCCATTTCCGCGCTTCTGTCCCAGTAATCATAGACCCATCCATCTTCATAATCAGTATAATCAGGAAGAGACATAGCATATCCGAGAAGTCTCATAAATGAAGGATCCGTAAAGTCACATGTGCGTTCATCGAGATTTACCCATGAAGAGCCTGTAATATGCATCATGTTCTCAAGGAAATTAACTCTTGTGACATAGGGATCAAACATATGACCGCCGTTACCTTCAACAGCTTCAGTCATCTCAAGGAAATCATCAACACTCCAGTTCTCATATCCGTTAAAGAATCTGTCGGAGCCCATAAATGTCTCTACCGAAAAATAAGGAATGATCTGGAAGAGTTTTCCGTCTATGGCAGCAGCCTCAAATACTCCGTATGCATAATCATCCAGACTCATATCAGAGTCATTAGCAATTAGTCCGCCGATATCAGCAAATATTCCTTTTTCAGCAAGAAGCCTGAAATCAAGGTCATCCATGTACTCACAACAGATAATATCGCATACACGACCATTTAACATGTCCTGCTGAAGCTTGTCATTCCATGTGATGTCCTGCGAAGGATCTTCAAAAAGCGAATAATCCTTAACTACAATTCTGTAGCCGTTATTAGATGTGTTGAAGTTATAGATCATCTCGGCGAGATCAACACCGGGATAATTATATGCCACAGTGATGACAGGCTGCTCTTCGATGGTTTCGGAATCTTTTGCCGTAAGGATCATAAGCTCCACAGCACCGCCGATAAGTTCATAATCGACTGCGAAGATCTTATCAAGTCCCTCCAAAGGTATAACGCAGTTAAATCCCATGGAACAGATATCGCTGTTCGCAAAATCAAGGAAAATACGAGCCTTATCATCCATTGAACAGCACTCAATGCCCGAATAATGACTGAATATATACTGATCATCAGTGTAGCCGATACAGTATGAGGAGCCTCTACCAAGCTGAGGAATTGACCCGGTTAAAGTCATGGTAAGATCATCAAGATTGATCTTTCCCTCAACAAGTTCATCTCCACTAAAAGCATTGGACCATCTGAGGACGTAGATGCCATCTTCACGTGTTATCATTGAGCCGAAGCTATAGCCCCACTCAGATATGTCGTTATTGATCCTAATGACGCTATCATCGGGAGTATCATACCTGTTTTCCCCGAGAAGGACTGCTCTGACATTATATCCGTCATCACCATCATAATCATAGATAACAA
>CAMOZY010000070.1 GCA_946631295.1 uncultured Lachnospiraceae bacterium | reverse complement strand
CCTTTGCCGTAATCTCTCGTATGCCTGAGGTCTTCTGCGGGAGTAAATGGTATTCGCCCGAAGATATTTTAAAAGAAGAAGCGGCCATACGAGGCGCATTCTGTGAAACATGTGAAGAGAATCTTATACCTGAAGGGTTTGAAAATCCTCTTCCGGGATCATTCCAGACTGATAATCTGAATACTGCACTTCATACCCTGAGGGTAATAGACGCAGAGCTGAAAAAACTGTTCCCTCAGACTTGTATAACGGGTGCTATTATTGCAAATGGTTTACATAACGCCAAATGGCCGGGCAGATTTGAGAGGGTTTCAGAACATCCTCTTATCATCAGGGACGGAGGCCACAATCCCGGAGCTGTCAAGGCTTTGCGGGCATCCATGGAGGCTGATGGGTTACTGTCAGGTAGACATAATGTACATTTAATAATGGGTGTTTTCAAAGATAAGGACTATAAAGAGATACTGAGGATAATGTTGCCCGGTTCAGTTTCTTTTACAGCGATAGATCTTCCTGATAAAAGGAGAGGACTTCCTTCTGAGCAACTGGCAGAGGCTGCCAAAGAGATCTGTGAAGAACTGAAAAACGGAAATTCATTATCAGGTAATGGCAGTTCGGATTCTCCGGTCTTGCCTTCGATGATAAAAAAGTCATATTCACTGGAGGAGGCATTAAGAGAAACTGCAGGCAGTGATCAGGACATTACTCTGGTCTTTGGTTCCTTATCGATCATGAAGCTTTTTGAAGAGGTCGATCCTGCCTTGTTTGGGTGATCGTATTTATGCAGGTTTGATGCCAGTTAGCACAAAACGGGCTTTTTATGCCAGTGTTTGGTTATGGTTTTTCGCTCTAATCATGCTAAAATAACCTTGAATTACAATATCTATCTTTATACAGTTCTGTGAGGCTGTTTCATGGTTTTATTCCTTACCGGTTCCTTCGTGGAATACAAAGATATAAATGATCCGGAACCTGTTCAACTTTTGAATGATTACGGATTTGTGGAAGAACTAAAGAAATACTGGATGGAAGGATCCGGTCTTCTTGTTGTTGCCGCCAATCCTAACGATACAAGGACCAATGATATAACTGCGCTCAGAATGTCTGAGGCCTTTAAGTCAGCCGGAATGGACGTCAGAAAAACCAGTGTCCTGGACAAACGTAATGCGGACAGGGCTTTTGAAATGGTCCGAAGCTCTGATGTTGTGATCCTTTCCGGGGGACATGCTCCTACTCAGAACGCATTTTTCAAAGAGACCGGTCTGAAGGAACTCCTCACCGGATTCCCCGGACTGGTGATCTCACTCAGCGCCGGCAGTGTAAACTGTGCAGAGAATGCATATATCTTCCCCGAGATAGCAGGGGAGGCTGATGATCCGGGTTTTGTAAGATTTACCGAAGGACTCGGTCTTACCGATATCTCAATAATCCCTCATTATTCTTATATAAAGAATCTTTCCGTCGATGGTAAGGATCTGATAAATGACATCATTTTGCCCGACAGTGAAGGGCGAAAATTCTATCTTATCGAAGATGGAAGCTATTTTGTTATTGACAGTGACGTCAGAAAATTTCATGGCCGCGGAGAGACGCTTGAAGACGGCATTTTCGGCCGAATTGACACGCATGTCAGCGAAAATGACTGGAATGCCGTTATGACAGGCGGATACGTGAGTGTGTTTGAGGTAGAACCCAGTACCGGCAAGACTTTCGTAAAATACACCAGTGATTTTTTGAATAAATATGACGTAAGTGTCATTAAAAACGGCAACATACAGAATTTCCTGAAGGAGTTTGCTGCGAAGATCGTTGTTGAGAATGAAAGAGAAGCATTTCTTAATGAACTGACTCCCGGTTACATAGATGCTGAAGTAAAGGAGCTTGGATGCTTCTCACGAACTGTCCATACGGAAAAAGGCGGAATAAGAAGAGCCATGGATATCCGCATCAGACCACTTGAGAACGATTATTCCATGGGGATATGCATAATCCAGGATATCACCGAGATGGTGGACAGGGACTGGATGACCGATATCCTGTCCAGAACGGGATTTTTGAGAGATGCGGAGAAATGTATCCGTTCATTAAATCTCACGGTCGGTTATTCACTTATCTATACCAATATCCAGGGATTTAAGACTATAAACGAGCTCTTCGGAGAAGAGAGCGGGGATATGGTCATTTTCATGGTCAGGGACATGATACGTGAAGTGTTCGAACCACTCCTGATGGGCAGACTTGAAAGCGATCATTTCGTAGCCATTGTAAAGAATGAATACCTGAAGCCAAGCCGTATGCGCAGGTTTACATCCCTGACATATCAGACTGAATACAAGAAGTATGATTACAATGTGGCATGCGGTATATATCACATTGTTGATTCCAGCGTTTCCGTAGGACTTATGATAGACAGGGCAAAGCTTGCGGAATCCAATCTTTCGGATAAAGATACTGCCAGATATGCAGAGTATACCGACAAGATGCGCACTGATTATGTAAATCAAATGATCCTGATCTCTGATCTTGGCGATGCGATGAACGATAAGGAACTGGTATCATACTATCAGCCCATCGTTGATACCTATTCGCACAGGATCGTTTCCGCAGAGTCGCTCATCAGATGGAGACACCATGATCTTGGTATGGTGCCGCCCGGTCTGTTCATACCGGCACTTGAGGCTTCCGGCAAGGTATCAAGGGTGGATCTGTATATGGCAGAAACAGTATTCGGAATGCTCAAAAGAAGTGCATCTGAAGGCCAGCCCATCGTTCCGGTGTCGATCAATCTTTCCAGGGTTGATTTCTATGATCCCGGTCTTTTAGACAGGATCAAAGGAATGCTTGATGACAGTGATTTTCCGGCCGGTGCCGCGAAAATAGAGATAACAGAGTCGGCATATGCAAATCTTGAGAAAAATGCACTTGACTTCCTTGACACCCTGAAGGAAAAGAAGGTAAAGATCCTGCTCGATGATTACGGAAGCGGAATGTCTTCACTTTCAACTCTTGAAAGCTACGAATTCGACACCATCAAGCTCGATATAGGATTTATCCGCAAGATAGGTCAGAGTTCCAAGGCGGAGACGATAATCAGATCCACGATCAGTATGGCTCATGCATTCGGTTCCGATGTTATCGCAGAGGGAGTAGAGACTGAACAGCAGCTTGCGTTCCTTTCGGATGCGGGCTGTGATATGATCCAGGGATATTACTTCTACAGACCGATGCCGGAGGATGATTTCAGTGATCTGATGAATAATCCTTCCAAGACTCAGATGATGCTCACGGGAAAGGACAGATTCCACAGCGTTTGATTTTCCGGCTGAAGCCGGAAAACAGAAAGGATACAGCTATTAACAGGATATATGAGATCATGGCTCCGTGTCATTTCGGAATGGAGTCCGTGCTGAAAAAAGAAATAATCGATCTGGGATATGATGTTACGGGTGTTGCGGACGGAAGAGTAACGTTCGAAGGCGATGCCGAGGCAATCGCAAGAGTCAATATCTGTTCCCGTACGGCGGAAAGGCTGCTCATCAAGGCAGCCTCTTTTACGGCAAGAACCTTTGACGAACTATTCGAAGGAACAAAGGCTGTCAGATGGGAAGAATTCATCCCTGAAAACGGCAAATTCTGGGTTGCCAAGGCTTCAAGCGTCAAGTCCGCTCTGTTCAGTCCTTCCGATATCCAGTCCATAGTAAAGAAGGCTATGGTGGATGAACTGAAGAGCGTATATCATACAGACTGGTTTTCCGAGGATGGGGATGCTTTTCCGTTCAGGGTTTTTATCATGAAGGATGAAGTTACCATCGGACTTGATACAACAGGGAATTCGCTCCATAAGAGAGGCTACAGGAAGCTGACTGCCAAGGCACCCATTGCAGAAAATCTTGCAGCAGGCCTTATCATGCTCACCCCCTGGAGAGGTGACCGTATCATAGTTGATCCGTTTTGCGGCAGCGGCACCATACCGATAGAAGCCGCAATGATGGCTGCAAATATCGCTCCCGGAATGAACAGGACATTTACCGCTCAAAACTGGAAGCATGTGATACCTGAGCAGATATGGAACGATGCATTTGAAGAAGCGAAGGATTCAGTTATCAATGTCACAGATACTGACATTCAGGGATATGATCTTGACGAGGAGATGATCAGGATAGCAAGGAAAAATGCCGCAGATGCAGGCGTTGATAAGATGATCCATTTCCAGACAAGGGATGTCGCTGCACTGTCCCATCCGAGAAAATACGGCTTTATCATAACCAATCCTCCTTACGGGGAAAGACTTATGGATAAGGATGAGGTTGGCACACTGTACCATACCCTCGGAGAAAGGTTCAAGGCGCTCGACAGCTGGAGCATGTATGTCATAAGCTCTTACGACAAGGTGGAAAACGGCATCGGCAGGAAGGCTGATAAGAACCGTAAGATCTACAATGGTATGATGAAGACATACTATTACGAATTCAGAGGGCCCAAGCCCCCTTCGAGAAAGAAAGCCTAGATGACAGAAGACCGCAGTGATGCACAGCCAGCTGAATATAGCAGAGTATCGAAAGCAATCTGCATCCCTCTAATATGTCTGATCATTTTAGGACTGTGTTTCGGGGCGTGTCTGATATATAAAGGCATGAGACCTGCTGCTGACCCGGAAAGCGTAACAGATGAATATGCGGCTCCTGATCTTAAGGATATGGTTCCTTTGTCGCTTACCTCACAGGAACCCGCAGGGATGGTAGTATTTTCCGTTCCCGATGATGTGGAACAGTCGGATATCGTTACAGAAAATCTCTATAATGAGAGAATGCTTCTGATCAGGATAGCAACGAAGAGTGAATACTTTTATGGCTCACTTTCTTCCTCAGGCTTTACCGTGGATACAGGCAGGATATCCGGAGACTCCGCACTTGTTGAAGAAGCAGGCGTGGTATATGACGAGGCAGGAGCTGTTCTTGTTTTCCGGATGGCGCTTATTTACGAATATGAACTTACCATGGACGGTAATACAGTTACCATGGAAGCACATGCTCCGCATGATCTGTACTCAGGCATAGTTGTGATGGATGCGGAAGACTACGTACAGGCAGCAGGCGTATCCGGGGAAGTGGCCGGGCGGTGTGCAAGGCTTCTTGAAGAAAACGGCATAAGGGTGTATCTGACAGATTATGATATTCCCGAAAAAGAAAGAGTTACGATAACCGAACTCATGGAAGAAACAGGTGCGGATATGTATATACGCACAGGAGTTTCAAGTGACGGAGAGGGCAGGCACGGTATCAGAGTATGGTATGATCCGCTCTATTATATCCCGGGATTCGGAAGCATAGAGCTGGGTGAATGCTGTCTAAGAAATGTGGCAGTATCTGCATCAAACAAGGCTGTCGGGATATTCGAAGCTCCCAGGGACAGTATATTGTATGAGATAGATGCACCTGCGATATATATAACATTTGGAAATGCTGATGATGAATCAGAAAGCAGACTTCTTGCGGACGATTCATATATTGATCGTCTTGCTGAGGGACTTTATAACGGCATCACGGAGAGCTTCAATATGATGGGAGATATGAAAAAATGAAACGAATAGTATTTGCAACTGGCAACATGGGCAAGATGCGTGAGATACGCGAGATCATGGACGGCTCCGGATATGAGATCATGTCCATGAAGGAAGCAGGCGTAGACCCTGACATTGTTGAGGACGGAAAAACCTTCGAGGAAAATGCGATGATCAAGGCAAGAGCGGTACATAAGCTCCTTCCCGATGCTCTTGTTATGGCGGATGATTCGGGACTTGAAGTAGACGCATTAAATGGTGAACCCGGAATATATTCAGCCAGATATCTCGGAGAAGACACTCCGTATTCTGTTAAGAACAATAATATCATTGAGCGTCTTGAAGGTGTTCCTGATGAAGAGAGGACGGCAAGATTCGTGTGCGCCATAGCTGCAGTTCTTCCTGACGGCAGCGAGAAGTGTGTAAGAGAAACTGTTGAAGGCCGCATCGGTTATGAAGAAAAGGGAGAGTTCGGATTCGGGTATGACCCCATTTTCTATGTTCCCGAGCTTGGATGCACAACAGCGGAAATCCCCGAACTTGAAAAGAACAAGATTTCTCACAGAGGCAAGGCTCTCAGAAAAATGAGAACGGAGTTATTCGATTGAAAAAAGCAATTGTTGTGAGTGATACTCACGGACATAACGATAATCTGCATAAGGTCCTGAAACTTCACCCCGATGCGATGTTTGTCATACATTGCGGAGATGTGGAGGATGGAGAGGATGACATACGTTCAAGCGTAAAATGTCCTCTTTATATGGTGGCCGGAAATAATGATTACTTTAATGCACTCCCCAGGGAACTTGAGGAGAATGTATTCGGACATCATATATTCATTACACACGGTCACAGCTACAGAGTGTCCGTTTCACCTGAAATGCTTCGGCAGGAAGCTGTTGCAAGAGACTGCGACATAGCTTTTTTCGGACATACCCACAGACCCGAGGTGTCTTACGGAAACGGCTGTATCTGCGTTAATCCCGGCTCGCTTTCGTATCCAAGGCAGGAAGGAAGAAAGCCCAGTTACATCATCTGGGAAGTGGATGATAAGGGACAGGAACATTTTACCGTGGCATACCTTAACGTGATGTGGTGACCCGGATCTGATAAAAACCGTCTATACTTATGTAGGACGGTTTTTGCTATATTAGCAGCTTATGAGGAAAAATGATATGAAGAAGGATAACGGTGAAAAAAAGAGTGCATGGAAGGAACTTCGCAGTCTTTTGCTTGCAATTGCAGGTTCTTTTGTGGTATTTGCACTGATCTTCTGTATCATTGCCCGTGATGACATAAAACAGCTTCATACATTCGATGGCGTTGCTGAAACAATTAATAATGCACTTGGCGGTGCTGCATCAGGGCCTGCTTTTTCGGGATCGCTTGTAAGCGATACTTATCTGGTCGGAACAGATTATTTTACCGGAGATTTCCTGGAGAAGGCTCCTTCAGTCATCGTAAAGGTAAGATATGACGGAAAGCTTGAAGCGGAATTCGACTACACCCTGTCTAACGGAGAGCGGTTTACGGATGTTGTTCTCTTTGAACTTAGTGACGAAGCATTTCGTGATATTGAAAAAGAAATAGATCTTAAAAGACTGTATAATCTTGATCCGGAGGAAGGAGATCCTCAGACTACATGCGATGGCGGAACAAGCTGGCTTTTCATCTATGATAAAAACGGTGATGTATATAAAAGATGCGGCGGGTTCTGTCCTCATAATGAAGATTTTTGCAGGATGCAGAGAGCCGTATATCAAAACCTTCCCGAGGAGTTTATAAAGTACTGTGAGAGATATAAAAAGCTCTGGCAGCGTGTGGATGAATACAGACCATATGCGGGATCTGAGAAATACTGGACAAAGTATGGTGTGTTCCTGGATTACGACGGTAATCTTGAAGACCTGTCTGATGACTATGATATTATTGTGATCGATGCTCAGTATCACAGTGCTGAGGAGATAAGAGCATTCAATTACCGTTATGATCAGTTTGTCTACAGTTATATAAATGTAGGATCAATTGAGGATTTCAGGGATTATTATTATGATTATTCACACCTTGCCCTCGGTGATTATGAAAACTGGGACGGGGAGAAATGGATAGATGTCTCTGATGAAAGATGGCAGAACTTCATTCTTAACCAGCTTGCTCCCGAGCTTCTTGATAAAGGTATCGACGGATTCTTCGTAGATAACTGTGATGTGTATTACAACTATCCCACAGAGGATATCCTTGAAGGTCTTGCAGTGATCATGGAAGGCCTTAAGGATATGGGCTGTGAAGTGATCATCAACGGAGGAGATGCATTTCTCGACGCATACACAGATAATATCGGACACTGGACTGATGTCATAACAGGAATCAATCAGGAATGTGTCTTTACAAGCATCGATTGGGAAAAGGGCAAACTGACTGCAGCAACTGAAGAAGACAGGACTTATTTTACCGATTACATCGAAAAATACGGTGACATGGGAGCATATATCTTCCTGACCGAATATGTGGAGGATACAGACAGCACTGCCATCAGGGAAGAGATTAAGAATTACTGCATAGCTAAGGATTACCTTTATTACATCTCCGGAAGTGTGGGGCTTAAGTAAAAAACTTTGTTGTTTCAAAGCCGGTTTGATGATATAATCAAACCTGTTTTTCGGGGTGTGGCTCAGTTTGGCTAGAGTACCTGGTTTGGGACCAGGGGGTCGCAGGTTCGAATCCTGTCACCCCGAGCCTTTATTAAGCCTTGAAACGTAGTATTCATCAGCGTTTCAAGGTTTATTCTTTTTTTGAAACAGGTTGCCATTTGGTTGCCTTTATCCTATTTTTTCCATTAGTTCAGCATCATAGGTTGGATCATCCATGATATAAGCATAGGTTTGTGCCGTGGTGGAATGCCCCATCAGTGCCTGGACCTTTACTATATTTCCTCCGGAATCTTTATAGGCTTCCGTTGCGAAGGTTCTTCGTATATCATGCATTGATTTGATTTCTTCAAAATTCAGCTTCTTTTCGATTTTCCGGATCTTCTTGTCGAATTGATTGGGCTTGGCATATGTTCCATCATCTGCATGGAAGAGGAAATCGCTGTCATTTGATGAATATCCTTTGATCTGATTGAGCTGTCTGATGGATTCCAACAAAGCTAAAGCTTTAGAATTTAAAGTAAGGAATCTGTTTCCCGCGGGAGTCTTAGTGCTGTCGATTATCCCTTTTCCATGATCAATAACTTCACGCTGTATATGGATAGTGTTTTCTTCTATGTCTCCCCATTTGAGTGCACATAGTTCTGCAGCTCTGACACCTAAACAAAATGTGAGTGATATACCGAGATAACGTGAATCCTGAAGCCTTTTTCCGTATTCTAAAGCTGTTTTCTGGACCTGTTCCTTTTCGGTTTGTGAAAAATATTTTTTTGTGTCCTTCTTATGGGTGGCCTGTACAAAAAGGTTGTCGTTGACCTTAATGCCCCTTGTTGGATTTGCATAAGTGATTCCACGATATGAAGCAAAGACGAAAACCTGAGATACAGTTCCTTTCAATTCTTTCCAATATCTCTTTTTTATTGGCTTTAATGCAATACATTCCAAACAAAAATCCTCTATATCCCTGGGCGTTATCTTAACCAATGGAATATCGCATAAATGAGTCCGGGATATATAATTCTTAAAAGCCTTTTTATAGTTTTCGATGGTTCCTTTTCTCTTTCCCTGTTCCATGGAACGGATTAGAAAGCTGTCCCATATACTTCGGATTGTCGTGGTTTCACCGCTGATGATCTTATGTAATTCTTCGATCAGCTTTTCTTTTTTGACGCGTCGGATGTCATGTTTGCATCCGTCAACAAAGAAAACGGCTCTGTACCTGCCATCTTTTTCCTGACGTATATTATATTTGTCTTCAAACTCCTTTCTCTTTTTGATCATCTCGTCCTCCGTTAAGAAAATAGAGAACGTCTTCAAGGAGTCATTATAGCATTCTTCAGTTGTCATAATCACTCCTGTTTAGTGATGAATAAAGTGTTAATTGGTAACAAAGAGGATAAAAATACCTCGAAGACCTTCAAATTAATTTTCGCCGGGTCTTCGAGGCTGATTCGATACAATAACTATCTTTTTAACTGCTTCATACGGTGTAAGATCAGTGTTTCCGTATGCGTTCTTCCGATGGAGCATTTCCATCTTGAGCTTGTGATTTGTCCTCTGACGTTTTCGATTTTTCATTTTGACCTCCTTTCTTGATGGTGACGTTAATAAACATCCTGATACAGCAGACATCTGGGTAATCCAGGTAACACCGGGTTGGATAGACCAACCAAAAACTATTCAATTGGGGTTTTGGCAAATTATTATAATTGCACTTTTATGGACTGCCACAATAATATCATTAAGTCGTCAAAAAGTAAATAGGCAAAATTATTCAAATTGTACTTTTTGTAATTGATTGGACATTTTTATGTTTTTTAATTATTGTATTTATGTGATATAATCGTATAAATAGTAATTGGGATAGTGAAAGGGGCGCTTTTTATATGGGTGACGGTCAGAATTTGAAGAGAGTACTGGAAGAACATGGCACAAATATCAAAAGAATAGCAAAAATAACTGGGATAACTTCATCCACGCTTTATACTATTGTTAAAAGAGATTCTAATCTTCGGTATGATTGGGCACTTAGAATAGCCAATATTTTAAACATTGAACCGGAGGAAATCTGTCAAAACTCTCCTTTTTCAGGAGGACTATCTAAAGAGGATGTTTATCCGTCTGTAAAGGATCCGAAGGGGATATTGGATAATATGAGAGTCAAAGGTTATATGGAGTCTTCACTTATGCCTTTGTTGAAACTTTATGGACCAACAGCTATGCCGGATGTAGATAAGCTTCTCACGGATTTTTATCAGCTGAATGATGACGCTAGATCTGAAGTGATACAGTTCCTTAATATGAAGAGGAAAAATCATAGAGATCCGGATAGAGTAAAGGATATTAAAAAGATACCCGGATGGAAATAAAGTGATTTGAATAGTATAATTTACATAGGGTTATATTCATAGATTTATATTCTGTTTTGTGAATGGTATCGATAAATCTATAGAAAGGATGTGAGAAAATGTTAAATGCAGTCAACGGATATATAGATGGCAATCGTGTTATTGTAGATGAGAGTCTTGCGGGATGGCAGGGAAGGAATGTTGTGGTAACTATTCTTGACAGTACATGGAATGATCGTGAATTGGCGGTTGATAATGTAGACAATCAGGAAAAGAGAATTAAGGCTGCTCAGAAATTATCAGGTCTTTGGAAAGATCATGAAGAAGTATCTGTAGATGATATGGTTAGAAATATGAGGAGGGGACGTCGCTTTGATTCTTGATACCGATGTATTGATATGGTTTCTTAGAGGAAATGAAAAGGCTACTAAGGCTGTTGCTGAGGCTATTCCATTTTCTGTTTCCATTGTTACATATATGGAGCTTGTTCAGGGAATGCTCAATAAGAAAGAACTGTCGAGCATGAAGAAAGCTTTTAAAACTATGGGGGTTAATATCATACCGGTATCCGAAAAAATATCCCTCAGAGCTGCAGAATTTGTTGAGAAGTATTCTCTGAGCAGTTCAATGGAACTTGCAGATGCTTTGATTGCGAGTACTTGCATTGAAGCAAAAGAGACTCTGCTGACTGCTAATAATAAACATTATAAAGCGATAAAGGAAATGAAAATGAAAGTTTTCAGACCTTGACATAACTACTTTCGCTGAGACTGACCTCGCATCAGGCAATACTGATGCGAGGTTTTCTGTTTGCGCGCCATGGGCGCGCTCTGACGGGTGCAAGTCCCGAACACGCCCAGATAGTGGGAAGTGTATAGCTGAACAGCAAGGGTGTCCATCGTGATGTGGAATCTGAAGGAAGCTGCAAGTTATGAAAAGTAAGCAATTATGGAAAGTAAAGTCCCAAACCATAGAGATTCGTTGACTTGGGACTTATATTTCTTTCCATAATCTCAGGAACCCTTATAAGGATTTCAGCCAGTCGAGAAGGTTCTTATCCGTTTTCCATTCGGGGAGTTTATCTTCCGTCGGACTTTTGTAAGCTTCGAGTAATGCCTTGCGCTTCATAGTTTCATCGGCCCTAGCGTAGATCTCAGTCGTAGAAACATCAGAATGACCTAATAGATCACGGATATAGATCAGGTTCACCCCTGACTGAAGAAGATGCATTGCTTTACTGTGCCTTAACCAGTGCGGTGTTATTTCACCCGAGATATCTTTGACTCCCGAAGCCTGTGCCTGAGAAGCATATTTTTTCAGGATATAGGTAACCCCGGCTCTTGTCAGTGGCTGCCTGCCTCTGTTTGTAAACAATGGAGTCCTGCTTTTTGATGGATGCGATAAACCTGCCCCGTCGATATACTGACGCAGTAGTTCTCCAGTAGGAGCCATGACAGGAACGATGCGGCTTTTGTCCCCCTTTCCTGTGAGGATGACCGTCACTGTATCATTAAGATTTATATCACAGACCTTAAGATCGACCAGTTCCTGCACACGTGCTCCGGTGTCATACAAAAGCGAAAGCAATACTGCATCACGGCGTCCCTGCATTGTGGTTCTGTCAGGTTGATCCAACAACCCTTTTACACTGTTGAGTGGAAGATACATAAGCGGTGGTTTGTCTGCCTTCTTCATAGGAATGTTCAGTACCTTCTGACTCTGCTCGATGTATTGAGGGGCTTCCACAATCAAAAAGCTGAAGAATGAATGTATTGTAGCAAGCCTCTGATTCCGGGTAGTAGTTTTGCAACCACGGACTTCTTCGAGCCATTTAAGGAAGCGCAGGATAAGATCTCTGTCCACCTGTGAAACCATAAGTTTTTCCGGTGCGATCTTTTCCTCATCACGGCAGTATTCAAGAAATAACGAAAAACTGTCACGATAAGAAAGCTGGGTATTCTTCTTGCTTCCAAGATGACCTGGGAGATATACGCCGAGGAACTGCGTCAGATATCTGGCGAAATCAGTCTCCTTCATGTGCCACCTCTGGGATTACATAGGAGCAGGTTTTCTCAACCTGCTTCATCAGGTCAGGATACCATCATCCGGTATAAATACAAGCTTGATCCTTATGAGAAGAATGTTCTCTTCCTGTTCTGTGGAAAGAGAACCGACCGCATCAAAGGGCTTCTATGGGAAG
>CAMOZY010000069.1 GCA_946631295.1 uncultured Lachnospiraceae bacterium | reverse complement strand
TTTTCAGAATATTTGTAAAATTTGCACAAATACAATTTCGAGGAGGTCCTCATGAAAGTTTATACCACAGACAAGATCCGAAATGTCGTACTGCTTGGCCACGGAGGAAGCGGAAAGACCACGCTTGCAGAGAGTTTTGGCTACATCACAGGTCTTACATCCAGAATGGGGACCGTAGCAGACGGAAATACCATCAGCGATTATGGCAAGGAAGAGCAGAAGCGCGGATTTTCAATATCCTCAACCGTTATTCCTGTAGAGTGGGAAGACCATAAGGTTAATATAATCGACACTCCGGGATTTTTCGATTTTGTTGGTGAAGTTGAAGAGGCAGTTTCCGCAGCCGGTGCAGCTATCATCGTTGTAAACGGAAGAAGCGGCGTTGAAGTCGGAACCAAGAAGGCGTGGGATCTGTGCGAAAAGTATAAGCTTCCCAGGATCATCTATGTATCCAATATGGATGTTGATACGGCAAGTTATCGTCAGGTCGTCGAGGACCTTACCGCTCTTTATGGCAAGAAGATAGCACCTTTCCACCTTCCTATCAGAAAGGATGAAGAGCTTGTCGGATATGTAAATGTAGTTTCCGAACAGGGACAGTTATGGCAGGGCAAGGACGTTGTTCCTACCGAGGTTCCCGATTATAACAAGCCTTATCTTGAGCAGTACAGAGAGACACTCATGGAAGCTGTTGCTGAGACTTCCGAGGAAATGATGGACAGATATTTCTCAGGCGAGAAGTTCTCAGATGCAGAGATAAGAGCAGCTCTCAGAGCAACTATCTGTGACGGAAGCATTGTACCCGTTACCATGGGTTCATCCATCACATGTAAGGGTGCTTATGCACTTCTCGATGATGTTATCAAGTACTTCCCCGGACCTGATGTCAGACATGTTGCAGGCATTGCTACCAAGACCGGTGAAATCTATAACTGTGATTATGATTTCTCCAAGGCTAAGTCAGCTTATGTCTGGAAGACCATCGTTGATCCCTTCATCGGAAAGTACAGCCTTATCAAGGTTAATTCCGGTGTCCTTAAGACTGATGATCTTATTTACAACATCGATAAGGATGTTGAAGAGAAGATCGGAAGACTTTATATTCTCCAGGGCAACAAGCCCATCGAAGTTCCCGAACTTCATGCAGGAGACCTCGGAGCACTTGCCAAGCTTTCTCAGGCAAGAACAGGAAACAGTCTTTCAACCAAGGCTATGCCTATCAAGTTCGGTATGTTCGAAATCTCCAAACCTTACACCTTCATGAGATATAAGCCGAAGGATAAGGCTGATATCGATAAGATCTCTCAGGCTCTTCAGAAGATAGGCCACGAGGACCTTACCATGAAGAACGTCAATGATGCTGAGAATCACCAGACTCTCCTTTACGGAATGGGCGATATGCATCTTGAGATCATCAAGTCCAGACTCGAGAATGAATACAAGGTTGTTATCGAGCTTATGGAGCCCAAGGTTGCTTACAGAGAGACAATCCGCGGAACATCGGATGTCGAGGCTAAGTATAAGAAGCAGACCGGCGGACATGGACAGTACGGACACGTCAAGATGAAGTTCAGTCCTAGTGATGATCCTGAACAGCAGTATGTATTTGATCAGGAAGTCGTCGGCGGAGCAGTTCCCAAGAACTTCTTCCCCGCTGTAGAAAAGGGTATTGCCGAATCTGTCGGAAGAGGACCTCTTGCAGCATATCCCGTTATAGGAGTCAAGGCTGTACTTTATGATGGATCCTATCACCCTGTAGACTCGTCAGAAATGGCATTCAAGACTGCAGCATCAATGGCATTCAGAGACGGATTCATGAAGGCTAAGCCCGTTCTCCTTGAGCCCATCATGACCCTTAAGGTTGTTGCTCCCGATGATAATACCGGAGACGTCATGGGCGATCTTAACAAGAGACGCGGAAGAGTCCTTGGAATGAACCCTGCAGGAAACGGAAAGACTCTGATTGAGGCTGAAATCCCCGAGAGTTCACTCTTCGGATATGGAACGGTAATCCGCTCCATGACAGGAGGAATGGGAGAGTTCTCCTTTGAATTCGCAAGATACGAGCAGGCTCCTTCAGATGTTCAGGAAGCAGAAGTTGCTGCAAGAGCACAGAAGGTTGCTGAAGGAAATATAACAGAATAAGTTATTTTACATTTTCACCCCGACCACTACATATTGTGGTCGGGGTTCTTTTATTCTTGCGTTTGCATTTATTATGTAATAAAATTAAATAAATTATGGGGTTTTATGCCCTTTTGTAAAGAAAATCAGGCGGAACCGGCTTCTGCGATGCAGACAGATCATCCGTCAAATAATAAGTTTAGGAGATATAAGAAAATGGCTTCTGTTTACGATCATCACGCAGTAGAACCCAAGTGGCAAAAGGTTTGGGACGATGAAAAGGCATTTGCCGCAACCACCGATTATTCCAAGCCCAAGTATTATGCCCTTGTTGAGTTTCCCTATCCTTCGGGTCAGGGTCTTCATGTAGGACATCCCCGTCCCTATACAGCACTTGATATTGTGTCAAGAAAGCGCCGCATGCAGGGATACAACGTTCTGTTTCCCATGGGCTGGGATGCGTTTGGTCTTCCTACGGAAAACTATGCGATCAAGAACAAGATCCATCCCAAGATCGTAACCAAGAATAATGTCGCACGTTTCAAGGAACAGCTCCATTCGATCGGTTATTCCTTTGACTGGGACAGAGAGGTCAATACCACGGATCCCGGATACTATCACTGGACTCAGTGGATCTTCCTCAAGCTCTTCAATGCAGGCCTTGCATATAAGACCCAGATGCCCATCAACTGGTGTACTTCCTGTAAAGTAGGTCTTGCAAACGAAGAGGTTGTTAACGGCGTATGTGAAAGATGCGGAGCTCCAGTTGTCCGTAAGATGCAGTCACAGTGGATGCTCAAGATCACCGAGTATGCTGATAAGCTTCTTGAAGGTCTCGATAGCGTTGACTATATCGAGCGTGTTAAGACTCAGCAGAGAAACTGGATCGGACGTTCTACAGGTGCTGAGGTTGATTTCAAACTCGCAGGAACAGAAGATAAGCTTACCGTTTATACAACACGTCCCGATACGCTCTTTGGCGCAACCTACATGGTAATGAGCCCCGAGCATCCCTATATTGAGAAATATAAGGACCGTATTAAGAATTTTGACGAAGTCGTAAAGTACAGAGAAGAGGCTTCAAGAAAGTCTGATTTCGAGAGAACTGAACTTGCAAAAGATAAGACCGGTGTATGTCTTGACGGACTTACCGCTATAGATCCCGTTAATGATAAGGAGATTCCCATCTGGATCTCTGACTATGTACTTATGAGCTACGGAACAGGTGCCATCATGGCTGTTCCTGCACATGATGAGCGCGACTGGGAATTTGCCAAGAAGTTTGACCTTCCCATCATTGAGGTCGTTGCAGGTAGTGACAAGCCAGTAACCGAGCAGGTTTATACAGATGTTGCCGAAGGAACTCTGGTTAATTCAGGATTCCTTGACGGACTTTCTGTAGCTGACGCAAAAAAGAAAATAATCGAATTTCTCGAGGAAAAGGGAATCGGTCATGCAAAGACTAATTTCAAGCTCCGTGACTGGGTATTCTCCAGACAGCGTTACTGGGGTGAGCCTATTCCCATCATTCACTGTGATAAGTGTGGATATGTGCCTCTCAAGGAAGAAGAGCTTCCACTTGAACTTCCGGAAGTTGAGAGCTATATGCCCGGAGACAACGGTGAATCACCTCTTGCTGCTATGGACAGCTGGGTAAATGTAACCTGTCCATGCTGCGGTGGTCCCGCAAAAAGAGAAACAGATACCATGCCTCAGTGGGCAGGTTCTTCATGGTATTTCCTGAGATATACAGATCCTCATAACGATAAGGAACTTGCTTCACAGGAGGCACTTAAGTACTGGCTTCCCGTAGACTGGTATAACGGTGGAATGGAGCATACAACCCTTCACCTTCTGTATTCAAGATTCTGGCACAGATTCCTTTATGATAACGGCATCGTGCCTACAATGGAGCCTTATGCCAAGCGTACATCACACGGAATGATCCTCGGATCAAACGGCGAGAAGATGTCCAAGTCACGTGGTAATGTTGTCAATCCCGATGATATCATCGAGGAGTATGGTGCAGACACTCTCAGAACCTATGAGATGTTCATCGGTGCATTTGACCAGGCTGCAAACTGGAGCATGGAAGGTGTTCAGGGATGCCGCAGATTCCTTGACAGAGTCTGGAAACTTCAGGATATTGTCACTGACGGTGATTCATATTCCAAGGATCTTGAGGTTAAGATCAATCAGACAATCCGCAAGGTATCGGGTGATTTCGAGACACTTAAGTACAACACCGGTATCGCTGCTCTTATGAGCCTTATCAATGATTTCTATAAGGCAGGCAGCATTACGAAGGCTGATTTTAAGACATTCATAACACTCCTTAATCCCGTTGCACCTCATATCACTGAGGAACTGTGGAATGCAATGGGATTCGAGGGAAGAGTATATCAGACAAGCTGGCCTGAGTTTGATGAGAGCAAGTGCGTTGAAGACCGTATCACCATCGCTGTTCAGGTACTCGGCAAGCTCCGCGGAACCTTTGAAGAGGACAGAAATGCCTCCAAGGAGACCATGATAGCAAGAGCGAAGGAAACAGTTGCTGACAGAATCGAGGGTAAAGAGATCGTTAAGGAAATCTACGTTCCCGGAAAGCTTGTTAACTTCGTCGTAAAGTAAGTAATGGGTAAGATCGTAATAATTGAGGGCAGAAAATTCGAAGGGGATAAAGAGATTGCTGCGGCAAACGCCGATAAAGCTGCAATCGACAGGATCAAGTCTCAGATGGATCACATGTCCCTTTCGGATCTGAAGCTCCTTTCGAAAAAACTCCATAGCGGCAGGATCAATTTTGGCACCAAGCTCGGTGATGACTTCATGGAAGAGATCGATCGGGTTATAGATTCTATGGAGGCAAGTGAGAAAAGGTCCGAGGAAAAGAGCGAGGTGCGCGTAAGCAGGAGAAGGGCTGAGGATAAGGAAACAAAGTCTTCAGCAGATCCTGATCTTGATGCCCAGGCAAGGAAGATCCTTGAAAAGCAGGAGAAAACCAGAAAAATCGTGCTTTTTTCCTGCCTGTTCGTTGCCGCAGCATGCATTTTGTATATCGCCATATACAATATCACGAAAATGAGGTCAGCTAACACCACGGATCTCCTCAGCGGGATAAGGGAAAGAGCCGCAAATGAGGCACTTACAGGTGGTGGAACTCCGGATGATAACGGCCAGGTGGTAATTCACTATACTGACGAGGAAGAGATTCCTGACATCCTTCCGGAATACCTTGATATATACAATAAAAACAAAAAGCTAATCGGATGGCTCGAAATAGCCGATATAAACGGAGAGGCCTTTTTAAGCTATCCTGTGATGCAGACGGAAGATAACGAATACTATCTGACCCATGGTTTTAACCAGGACAAGGATGCAAACGGCTGTATTTTCATGGATTGTAATTGTGACGCAATCAAACCTTCCGATAATCTGATCCTTTACGGGCATCATATGAGAAGCGGAAGGATGTTTGGCAATCTGGTGAAATATGAGGATGAGAATTTTTACAAGACTCACAGTATCATCAGATTCGATACCATTTATGAACATGGTGAATATGAGGTGATGTATGCTTTCAGAACCTCATTAAAGTATGAGAATGATATTTCTTTTAAGTATTATCAGTTCATAGATGCCAACGGTCCTGAGGAATTTGCTTCCTACATGAACGAAATGGCGGCTATGTCGCTGTATGATACCGGAGTGACGGCTGTGTGGGGCGACCATCTGCTGACACTTTCAACCTGTGATTATGAGGAAGACAACGGCCGTTTTGCTGTAGTGGCCAGGAGAATAGATTGATCTTATATGGAGGGTGATCCCTTATGAAGAAGACCAGGAGAATATTTAATAAGTCGGTTCGCAAAACCGTGGGTGCACTTTTTCTTGCATCCAGCGTTGTTGTGGCAGCGATACCTACCACCAGTTATCAGGGTGGTACCGCTCTCGCGGAAAATTTCACAGATGCTCCTGATTATACCGAGAAATATGAACTTGGCCATCATCCCGGGCTGGCTTCAACTGACCCGAGATATACGGCAACGGATACACTTCTGAATTCTTCATCTTCATCCGTTCCTATGATAAAACCCCGTAGTTCAAGCGGAAATCCTGATGATATTACGGATGTAACTGTCTATACAAGTGAGGACAGTCTTTATCAGTTTGCATATGTGTCAATGGAGGGAGTAGAGGCAGAAGATGGTAATGAGAAATTTGCCTTCATACTCAAGTACAATACCCCAGGTTCACTTCCTGGAGGAAATCTGACCATTCCTGATACAGTTGATGCGTATCTTGCATATAATACCAACGACGGATCCGGTAATGCTGCAAATGTTGCTGTAGGAAAAGCGGGTAATTACCTGTTCTATAAACAGGTTACACATATTGAACAGTTCGATGTTTCAGGCTTTGATGTAGGTTATGATGAGGTAAAATACCTTCCCTGCTATGCAACAAGCAGAGCGGATTGGAAAGATATTTCGGATGAAGATCTGTATTTCTACAATCTGCCTTCGAACAATTACAGACCGGATGGAAGCATTGAACCTACACGTGTCGGTACGGATCAGAGATATCAGCGTATCACCAATGCGCCCGTAAGATTTATCGCTAATCAGTATATTGAGACCTCGGGTGGTCTGACTCATATTAAGCCCATCACGCAGCCTTCACAGGGAATCTTTTACGGAAATGGTAATATCCAGAATCTTATAACCGGCGGAAACCTCAATGGTATAGGAAATTATGCATTTTATAACTGTTCGGGCCTTTCGAAATTCTCATTCTCAAACGGTCTCAATGCCATAGGCAATCATGCGTTTGAATATTGCACAAGCCTTGCCACTATTGAAATTCCATCGAATACGAATCTTCAGGTTATAGGTGCATATGCATTTAAGAACTGTCAGATGCTCCAGTCCTTTAAGGTGCCGACATCCGTAGTTCTTCTTTGTGACGGAGTATTCCAGAACTGTATAAATCTTACCAATTGTGTTCTTTACGGAGACAATATAGCATCATCCGCACTCAGATACATCGGTAACGGTGTTTTCTTCAACTGCCAGCAGCTTGAAGGGCTTGAATTCCCTGCCATGTATACAGAAGATGATTTTAATATCTCCAATCTGTATCAGTGCTATGGTCTCAAATGGCTCAAGACCAATAATACCTCAATGAATATCATTGCGGATACCAATCCCAATGAATCATTTGCTTCTGATACGAAATTCACAAGTCCATTTACATTTGAAGAATTCCTGGATAATATCTCCCCTAATTTCTATATATCAGGGGTTGAGATAGGTAACGATGCACAGAATTCTCCTCAGACAAAGTGGGGTGCAATCCATAATACCTGTAAAGATGAACAGATTGCATATAATTACAGAGGAACCCAGTATTTCGAGAAGACCATAACAGAAGAGGGTGGCGGAACTGCTACCTACCTTGTAGATGGTTCAAATAATCTTGAAAACTGTAACATTGTCGGTAAGGTATATACTCTGACCTTCCCGGAATATATAGGACCTAATTACATAAAGGCTATCGGAGATCGTGCCTTTACGAATATATGTACCCTGACCATGATCACGATTCCTTCGACTATTCAGTCAATTGGTACGGAAGCTTTCAAGGGATGTCATAATCTTCAGTATGTTTACTTTGAAACAGATACTGTAGATATCGGAACCGATGCATTTAAGACTCAGGCTTGTACTGCACATAATACGTACTGTACAACAGAAAATGTTACCATCTCACAGAGAGCTTTTAACCTTTATAACAGCAATGATATGACTGATGCAAGCCATAATCCCAAGGTGCAGCTCTATTTTGTCGGAACTATCGATTCTTCTGCAACTCCTTACAATTATGCAATGAGTTATGATGGAAGATTCAATAATGAGTCACAGACCAAGACCTTTGTAAGATTCCTGTCCGGATATCCTACCTGCCAGGAAATCGCATTTGTTCTTGATTCTCCGACATCGGATACCGGTAAGGCTACCCTTGTCAATTTCCCTGTTTTATCCAATACTAATGATCTTGCTGATCCTGATAATGTAGATACATCCTACTTGACCAAGGCACAGAAGGATGCACTGCTTACTGCACAGTATGATTACAATCATGATCAGGCTACCGAGGATCAGATTGCGTTTGTCAATGCAACTCATAACCTGGTGATACCTTATGGTGTCGAGGCAATCCAAAACGGTCTGTTCTATACGAAGACTGTCCAGGATATCGATGCGATGGGTGTTACACTTTATGGCATCAACGAGATTGAAGCTGTCAAGGATCCTTCCTGCAGTTCAGAGGATATTGCTGCAGAAGCATGCCCACCTGATGTTGTTCTTAAGACAATAACAACTTCAGCCGGCACATGTCCTGATGCTGATTTTGCGGGATGCCCCAATCTTACATCGATAGTCCTAATGGGAACAGATACCAAGTATCTGAATGATTTTGCTTTCTCAGATTGCATAGGAGTTGAATCTCTTCAGGTTTATTGTCCTATATCAACAATAGGAGATCACTGCTTTACCGGAGATACTGCTCTTACTGAAGTTGATCTTAATAATACTGTCGGAACTATTGAGAAGCATGCATTTGAAGATTGTACATCGCTGAAGGATGTTTCAATAGATTCATCACTTAATCAGCTTGGTGTAGCTCCTTTCAAGGGATGTACTTCATTATCTGACGTGAATCTAAATAATAACTCGAGATTCGTTTGCGATAATTCGGTTATTTATTCTGTTGATGATACGGGGGCAAAGCGCGCCATTATAGAATGCCTTGGCGCTAAGAATCGTCTTAATTCGCTTGAGGCTAAGGGAATTACTGCAATAAGTGAAGAAGCATTTGCTGGTTGTAAAATTGTTGCGGTCGATTTAACCGATTCTGAAGTTACTACAATACCTGAGAGATGTTTTCAAGATACTGATAAACTTAGGGATGTAAGACTACCTTATACGACTACAAGAATCGAAAATTATGCTTTTGAAAACAGTGGTGTAGACTATATACAGGCAACACAGTTCTTTGATCCGAGTTCATGTGGTGATTTTGCATTCGATCATATGCTCTCGACAGGATATGATCATACAACGGGTACGGGCGATCACTCTAATAACAAGAATGTTACCATCTGTGCGCCTGAAGACAGTAATTTCTATAATTTCGGATTAAACAAAGGCTATACAGTAACAACAGCACCCAAGGCTCCTGATTTCTATCAGGTGACTTTCTATCATGCTGCCGATGACGCATCGTTTGGCATCAATATGAGATGGTCACAGATAGGTGATGCACAGACGGTTAAGGAAGGAGAAAGTGCAATTCCTCCTTCTGATTCATCTGTATATGTAAAGGAAGGATACAGATTTACCGGATGGTATCCATCATATGAGAACATTTCAGAAGATACTTCAGTTTATGCACAGTATGAAGAGGTTGATCCAAATGCGGGTAAGTATACAGTAAGATTCTATCTTGATGATGCTTATACCGATCTGTATGAGACGGTTCTTGTATATTCCGGTGAAGATGCTGCAAGCGGAGTTCGTATACCTTACAGGGAAGGTTATAAATTCACCGGCTGGAGCGGAAGAACAACTCCGATTGACCAGAATAGTGACGTATTTGCCCAGTGGGAGCCTCTTAAGGAAGGTTATTGGACAGTAGATTACTATACATATGACGGTAGTACGATAGTATATTCAATTGATATCAAGGATGGAGAGTCAGCTCCAAATTACCAGGGGCCTGAAAGAGCAGGTTATGTATTTACAGGATGGAATGTTGATCTTAGTAAGATTACTAAGGATACGATGACCTTTGCGACATATCAGGAAATAAAGACCACCGATCCCGATGAGGGAACATGGACTGTAACGTACTATTCGTATGATGGTTCATATGTTGTTTTCACCACAAGGGTAAAAGACGGCGGAACGGCTCCTTATGTTCAGGGGCCGGCGAGGGATGGCTATGAATTTACCGGTTGGAATGTGGATCTGTCCGTCATTACAAAGGATACAAATGCATTCGCACAGTATAAGGAAGTCTATACTCCTGATCCTCACGAAGGTGAATGGAAAGTAACATATTATGAATACGATGGTACAACAGTATTTTATACTATTACCATAAAAGATGGACAGTCCGCTCCACTGATTGATGGCCCTAAAAGAGACGGCTATTATTTCACAGGCTGGAGTGGAGATCTGTCAAGTATCACAAAGGATACATTTACCATTGCACAGTACAATCCTGTTACACCTCCTAATCCTACTGGTGGAGAATGGACAGTTACATATTATGCATTTGATGCAACTACAGTCGTTTATACAACTACTGTAAAGAATGGAGAGGCTGCGCCTAATATTGCAGGACCTGCAAGAGAAGGCTATACCTTTACCGGATGGAGTGGTGATCTTTCGAGTATCACTAAGGATACATTTACGGTGGCACAGTATACGCAGAATACGACACCTACACCTGATCCGACCCCCAATCCTCCTACAGCTGTTTACTATACTCTGACTGTTGTTAATGGTTCAGGCTCAGGAAGTTATATCGCAGGAACCAATGTTGTTATTATCGCTGATGCACCCGGTGCCGGAAAACAGTTCGGAAACTGGTCGATATCACCATCAACCGCACCCATTGCAACCAAGGTGCTGGCATCAACCGTAGTTACGATGCCTGCGGAGAATGTTACCGTTACCGCTAATTTTGTGGCAGCAACATCCAATAATACCAATAACGGTTCTAATGGTACAGGATCGGGCACTAACAATAACGGAAATAACAATAATAACGGTAATAATACTAATTACTGGCCTTCGACGGGCAATGTTCCAAGAAGCAGCGGTACTACGGTTGTAATTGATAAGAATGGTCTGTCAAATACCGGTGTTGTATCAGCTACCGTAAACGGATCGACCGATAATTTCACTATCAGGATCACCGAGAGCGCTACAGCAGAGAAGGCAATACTTGATGCTCTGCTCAGAAAGTACGGAACGCTTGAGAACATAATTTATTTCCCGTTTGACATCAGTCTTTATGATGCAGCAGGAACTACACAGATAACCGATACATCGGGACTTACCATTACCATAACCATCCCGATTCCGGATTCTCTGGTTCCTTATGCAGCTAACAACAAGATTGCATGTATCACTAACGGTGAGCTGGATGGACTTAACGGAAAGTTTACGACCATTAATGGCGTTCCCTGCGTGACATTTACCTGTACTCACTTCTCACCTTATGTGATCTATGTGAATACCGTACAGCTTGCAGCAGGATCTGACGGAAGCGGAATAGGTACCGGAACCGGGCTTGATAATACACCTAAAACCGCTGATCCGATTCATCCGAAGTGGTTCGTATCAATCGCACTCTTTGCGATTTCAATAGTTCTTTTCCTGCTTAAGGATAAGAGAACACTTGCAGTTATTCAGACTAATGGTTCGACTGCTGCAAGAACAGGCAACAGACGTCCAGAATATGACAGAAATTCGGCAAGCAGATCTACTGCTACGAGGTCGAATACAGGAAGCTCTGTTGTAAGCAGGACAAACGCAAACAGATCCAACGTAAACAGATCAGATATTAACAGATCTAATTTTACGAATCCAAATAACAGACCCGGACCTAAAAGGTAATCTATGAAAAGAAAAAGAAAGCTGTTGGGAGTGATCCTGATCATATCCGCTTTACTCGTGTTGCAGCTTCCTCCTTCGGGGGTGGATGCTGCATCCATCCCTGAATTTTATATTTCGGGTTCGGGAACACTCCTTTCCTACAATGGAACAAGTGCAGATGTCGTTATTCCCTCATCGGTTATAGAGATAGCAACCGATGCATTCAGGGATAACGATAATATCCGCAGTGTGGCGATACCTAACAGTGTCAAGAAGATCAATGAGTATGCATTCTGGGACTGTGATAACCTTCAGTCAGTCAGTATCGGAACGGGACTTAATAAGATCGATGACTTTGTCTTTGCAAACTGCATGGGGCTTGTTTCTGTAACTCTTCCCGAAAATATCCGCTCCATCGGAATATATGCATTCGAAGATGATGTCAATCTCGAAGCAATTACCATCACACAGTACACTCACGACATCCACGAGAGCGCTTTTGACGGATGCTATAAGCTGGTCATCTTTGCACCGGAAGGATCATATGCCTGGGATTATGCTCAGGGATTCTATATAAGACAAGCTAAGTTCCCGGTTTATGAGGACATCGGATATATTGATGTTCCTGACACTGAGCCTGAAGATACTGAGACGGAATCTGATGAAGGTACTGAAGTTATTGATGAAACTGACGGACCTGATAATTCCGGAGCATATACTACACAGTACGAGGTGACACAGAGACCGGACGGAACCTATACAGCTGTGGCATATGGACAGAATCCCGATATTTATGGTGAGTCACATGTCGTCGGTAATACGGCAGTGATCTTCATGGATAATTCATCGCTGCATGTCATTAACGGAAATGATACGGTTGTTGATAATACAGAGGAGATAACCGGACATATTCCATCCGAAACGGTTGATTATTCTTCATCCATTCCCAAATATACGATCGTGGATGACACGATTGTTGCAGACAAGGCATATTATCTGTCATCACAGCTTGAGAATATGTCTCTTCCAAGCGGTGTAAAAGAGATAGGACAGTTTGCATTCTCACGTACAGAGGTTGTTTCCGTAACATTACCTGATGGCGTTGAGCGGATTGATTACGGTGCCTTTTATCACTGCGACAGACTGTCAGAAGTGGATCTTCCTCAGACTGTTATGAAAATTGAGCCTTATGCCTTTTCAGAGACTCCATGGGTTGAGGAATTCCTTGCCGGAAAAGGAAGCATCAATAATAATCTCGATGTTAATCTAAATGCATCAAGCGGAGATTTTCTTGTAAGAGGCGGAGCTCTGATAGCCTACAGAGGAACAGGCTCAA
>CAMOZY010000068.1 GCA_946631295.1 uncultured Lachnospiraceae bacterium | reverse complement strand
AATGACAGTGATTTCTCCGATGGAGATAGTGTAGGCAAGAAGGGAATCCAAGATGCCCGGTGTTCAGACACTGAAGCATGTCGAGGGCTTCTCCGCCTCTGACTTCGCCCACTACTATGCGGTCCGGTCTCATTCTCAGTGATGACCTTATAAGATCACGTATACTTATCTCCTGTGAACCGGCACCACCGTTCCTTGTTTCAAGACTCACCAGGTTTTCTATTCCCTGAAGCTGAAGTTCTGCACTGTCTTCGATGGTGATCACTCTTTCATCCGATGGAATAAAGCCCGACAAAACATTTAGAAAAGTTGTTTTTCCGCTTCCTGTTCCGCCACTGATAAAAATGTTGTATCCGGCGCATACAAGTACCTTAAGAAACTCTGCAGCTTCTTCCGTTACCGATCCATATCGTAACAGTCCCTCCATAGTCACCGGCTTATCCGGAAATCTTCTTATGGTAACTGTCGGACCGGACAGGGCTACAGGTGGCAGAACAATATTTACTCTGGAGCCGTCAGACAGTCTCGCATCAACTATCGGTGAAGCTTCGTTTACTGTCCTGTTGCAGCCTGCAACTATCTGCTGTATCACATCCATGAGCTTTTCTTCTGAATCAAATCCGCGTGTAAGTCTGGTAAGTGCGCCTGCTTTTTCGACAAAAACATTTCTGTGGCCGTTTATCATAATCTCCGTAACATCACGGTCCTCAATAAAACTCTGAAGAATATCCAGTCTTCTAAGCGAATCGAAAACCTCCTTACCGATCATCCTTTTATCGTTTAAATGGAGGATTTTCAGTGTCGGAGAATTCAGAATACAGTCATCTATCAGTGATGAAACTTCTTCATCCGTATATTCATGTCCATATCCAAGCCTCTCCCGTACAGCGGTCTTAAGTTCTTCTCTTGCACTGCTTATATCCATCAGATTGCTCCTATCTGATCCTTTACAAAATCAATCAGTTCACACGCCGGAAGATCTCCTGAAAAAGACGGAACTCTGCTGACATAAGGAGGTCTGCACCTTATACTCTTCTCCCAAACATCCGAATACTCATACATACTCAGAACAAATTCATAATTCCCGATCTTTCTTTTTGCCACTTTGTCATCGCGCGTCAGAGTATATATACGGTCACACATCCTCAGCACCTCGAAAATCCCCCTGATACTTTCCGAAAGATCCAGTATCACATATGAATATCCTTCCAGCGAACATATCCTCTTCAGCATGGTTTTCCATTCATCCTCTGAAATTTCCGAGATATCTGTTCCCGATAATGCTGCCGGAACATAATCAAGTCCGGACAGATTACGAACCATGGATCTGAATCTCAGTGAAAAGACAGAGGGGGCACTCCCGATAAAATACATAAGATCCGAAAGAGTTCTTGATTCTTCCGAAGGAATTAGTTCCTCGCACCCTTCGCAAAACTCAAAGCTCAGATAAAGCACCCTGCTGTTTACTGCAAGCAGTCTTCCCATGAGCACAGAAAAGGTTGTCTGATAACATCTTCTTACCGGAGAAAAAACACCGATAAGTTTTGCTCTTTCAGAAGAAAAACTCATATCTGAGACATCCCCTTCATCCAGTTCACAGGAATATATCTCAAGGATTGCCCGAAGAGTATCTTCTGCAGGCTGGTATTTTTCTATTACAGGATATGTGCAGGTTCCGGGGGATGCATCTTTCACGGTCACGCTGCCGCTCCCGTCGCTAAGTATCACGATCTTTTCAGCATCCACTGCATTAAGTCCCCTGCTGTATGAGCTTTCGCTGGTCACAAGTATATCCGGAGCTCTCTTCCCACACAGTTTCTTAAGATCAGCTTCCGAAGTACAAGCCGCAATTTTCCAGGGAAGATTCTTACATCCTAAGAGATATTCTCCCATCAGTGAGGTATATTCTTCGTCCCTGTCATATAAAACCAGAATCCTGTCCCTCTTCATCGCTAATACAATCCTCCGATACCCAAAACAGCACTTATGAACATCGCTCCGGCAAGAGCAACTCCGGATTCAGCCTCAGCTTCCCGGCATGCATGATAGCGTTCTGCCTTTCCGGTTTTAACAAATGATTTGATATATAAAGCCAGTCTCAGCATCCTTTTTTTCATCTGTCCCCGGATCAGCATTAAAATCATTCCTTCAGCACATGCGATAAGCAGTGCCAGAAAAATAAACTCTGCAGCTCTTCCCTTTCCGAAAAAACCGGCCATGACCGACATGAGTTTTACGTCCCCTGCTCCAAGCGTTCCTATCGCAAAAAACGGAAAAAAGATTCCTGCTGTCAGGATCATTCGCAACACAACTCCCGGAAGTGCTGCCGGACCTTCACCTGATGTCTTGATAACAAGGCTGAAGACCAGCATAAGAGCAGTTAACAGATTAGGGATTTTGTGGGTCAGATGATCGAGAATACCGGCGACTGCCAAAAATACAGTCATGATATACATACGATCTCCATATTCTTAAAACAAAACTAATGGAATACTCGGGATGATCATCCCTTAAGCGAAGTTGGGCCCTCCGGCTCTCCGCCGCACCGGATCCCGGGAAAGGATCCGAAAAGTGCTTTCGTGTAATGGCGATTATATGACCGCGAAAAAATAAATGCAATAGCTGTTTTGCATTTTTTGAAAGTTTGTTAGTTTTGTACTAATATTTTACGACACACGTGTCACAAAACAAAAAGAACCCTCATTTCTGAGGGTTCTTAGCATATGTGCATTTTTACTAAACGAGCATTCCTCTGTTCACATTGTTGACGAGGCTTTCGCTTATATCGTTCTTTCCGTAGGTAAGTCCTGCGATTACGGATTCGGAGTTTCCCATGACAGGACCGGATGTATTAGTCTCGGCAAGTCCTGCATATGATTCACGTAAGGGTCTGATGATCTTTCTGATCTCATCAAGGGGCTCGATGCTTCTTCTGATACCTGCGGTTGAAAGCTTTCTTATGCAGTATCTGTAAAGGGAAAGCAGCGCAGCTGCAGGCTCATATTCCATGTGAAGTGAACACATAAGCTCATTGATACAGTTTCTCATGCGTGAGATTGCGGCATAGAACTCGTGATCTTCATCGGTCTTAAGTGCTTCCTCAGCATCATCTGCATAACTGAGAACCATATCATAGAGAATAACTATAAGATCTGTTGAATTCGCAACGCTTATTCTTCTTGTGAATTCCTGCTTAAGAGCATCCTTCATATGTCATTCCTCCCTTGGCGTTAATCCTTATCCGTATCACTTATTCATATTACTGAAGAAGCTGAAGAACTGTAGAGGGTCTGTCATTTGCCTGTGCAAGTACCGAGGTTCCTGCCTGGGTCATTACGGTATATGTTGAATATTTGGTCATCTCTTCAGCCATATCAACATCCATGATCCTGGAGTATGCGGCTGTCATGTTCTCTTCGGTGATATCAAGTCTTCTGTCAGTATTTTCAAGTCTGTTCTGATATGCACCGAGCTGACCCCTTACGCTGTTAACGAAATCGATGGCACTCTTGATCCTTCCGATTCCTTCCCTTGCTCCGTCCTCCGTAGTAAGGTCCAGTCCGGTAAGTCCCATGTTATCAAGATTGACTGCGGGTATTGCCATCTCGATGACCTGACCTTCATTGGATCCGACCTGAAGTCTCATTGCTCCGATGCCTGTGGTCTCAACAGTAAGATTTGAGATCGTACCGCTTGGTAACATGTTTCCTTCAGCATCCTTCAGGGTAGTATCATTTATCTTGATCTTCATTGAGAAGTCCTGAACACCTGTTATGGTGATGACATCGTCGATCATTGATGCATTAAGAGGACTGTATTTATTCAGACTCTGGCTTCCTCCGGTTGCGGTAACCTGAAGATTTCCATCCACCGTATCCCAGCTCAGGGAACTGAATGTATACTTATCTGCTGCAACTTCCTTGGAATAGGTAAGGCACTTGATGTTGACATCATCTGTATATGCCTTGTAATCATAGAATCCGTCGAGAAGAGGCTGGGAGTTGAACTCCGTGCTCTTGGAGACTCTGTTTATCTCATCCTTAAGCTCGTTGATCTCTTTCTGGATGATCTCTCTGTCTTCATCGTTCATGGTTCCGTTGGACGCCTGAACTGCAAGCTCATTCATCCTCTGGAGCATATCTGTAACCTCGGCAAGAGCTCCGTCAGCGGTTTCGATAACGGAGATGCCGTCCATGGTATTATCATCAGCCGTTCCCGTACCCATGATCTGGGCATTCATTCTCTTTGCCATAGCAAGACCGGCCGGATTATCCTTGGCATTATTGATCTTAAATCCCGAAGATAACTTCTGCAGTGATGAACTGAGAAGATCGTCATTGTTTCTCAGGGAGTTGTTAGCTATCATAGCCGATACATTATAATTGATCCTCATAGAAGCTCTCCTTGACTGCCTTCAGGAAATCCTCTGATATCCCGAACAGCTCCTTTCGACCGGCTCCCTCCCGTCTAACTTCACCGGCATCCTTGCCGGTAGTTGTATGTGTTCCCGCATTTTTCGTATCTTCTGCGGCAAAGACCCTGATATCCTTAACATCAAGATCGCGATTTTTTAAGTCTGCAGTAAATATATCGACAGCTGAGGTCAGTTTCTTAACGTCTTCGTCAGAATCAGTCACGATATAGCCGTCAGCCGTGCCTTCAGCAATACTGAAATGTGCCCTGCACTTGCTTCCTGATGGTGCCCGGAATGTGATATCTGCCGCAGCGCTTCCGTCTTCCGAATCTCTGAAGGAAACCCTTACCTTGGTAAGTTCTCCGCCAATCTCGACAGGAACGAAATACTCCTCCGCTCCCTCATTTGCCGCCCTTACTGCAAGCGAGATCTGTCTGTTTATCTGCTGCATCGCCCTGATATCGATCACGGAATCTGCATCAAAGGTCATGTCCTGAGCTGCGGATCTGAAGCTTTCCATGGCCGCTGCATATTCCTCAGTGCTGTCTTCTGCCCCGGCTATCTTCTCAAGCACTCTTCCCGCCTCGGCTCTGAGCCTGTCAGCTGCATCCTTAGACTGTTTTTTTTCTTTTCCGCCAAGGAGGGCTTTAAAGAAATCATCATCCGAAGAAAGGAGATTTTCAGCTGCTTCCAGATTGCCTGCATTTACCGGCGCTCCGGATTCATTCAGAAATTCCAGGCTTTCGCCGGAAAAGAGAGCGGCCTGTCTCATCTGCTCAGCCTGGTCTTCATAGTATTCAGACGAATCCTGTGAAAAAGAAGCCATTATCTGATCGGTGATCGAGCGGCCTGCAGTGATATACTCTCCAAGTCCGGTATTTTCATCAACGCGAATATCCAGGCCCTTAAATTTTGAGCTTCTTACTGCGGAAAGGAGATTTGCAAACTGAAGTTCCGCACCTGTCTCCACGACAGCACCTATTGCGGCACCGTCTTTCTTTTCGATCTTATCGATCATGCGGTAGATACCGATATAGGATTCTCTTTCCTCCGCGGTTATCTCTTTATTCTTATCAAGCGCATAAAGGAAACGCGCATAGTCCTCTGAAGCCTTCTCATATTCGGGAGTGTTAACAACTCTCTCATCAAGGAACTTTCCTATCTCATCAAATGACTTCTCAAGTGGATTGATTCCGCTTCTGATCATATCAAGGACCGCGGCGGGCTTCATCTTTTCGATAATGCCGGTAACGAGCCTGTCTGCCTCTGCGATCTTTTCCATATTCGGAACGGTCATTTCGATGCGGTTATATGCAAGGATCCTGACATGTCTTCTGTTTTCGTCATTAAGCTCAAGTCCGAGATCCTTTACGATGCCGTCGACGCTTCCGAATGCTTTCTTTATGCTGTCACCAAGGTCGGTGCGCACTTCGGTCATGAGCGCTTCATAGCTTTCTCCTGCCTTACGGAATCTGTCCTTTTCTCCTAGTGCGATCTCCTCGAACTCCCTGAAGGCTATCTCCGCAGATGCTCTCGGAACAAATACTCCGAGCGATGAAGCGGGACTTTCGGCGATCTCACTTACCGCATTATTGACCTCGTTATATAGTCTGTACGCCTTAACGGCATCTTCGGGAGAACCTATGCTCATTCCGGGTGCATTATCATCGTGAGCAGTAACTCCTGCCGTCTCGGGAAAATACTTAAGAGCAACTGCCTGCTCCGCAATCTTGAGTTCATTCAGGAGTTCCTCAATAGGTGCGGTATCAATTGCAAATCCGCTCCTTATAAGCTCCACATTGACCTCGGCGGTCATGGAAAGTCTGATCTCCTGAACCTTTCTCTGCCATGTGATATCACCGGCATTGTACACTTCTTCTGAAAAGTACCTGGCACTCAGCTCTGCAGCCTGCTCATAGATACCGCTCTTTTCAGACAGATCCGCATCGCCTGCATCTTTCCCTTCTGCGATGGCGCGGGCTGCGGCATATGCTACCTTTTCTTCCTTTACGGGAAAAACAGTATCCGATATCTCTTTTTCCTTAAGGATATTTTCACGGGTAACGGGAAGATTTCTTTCAAAGAGCCACTCCGCTCTCCTGTATCCGTCTTCCGGATCTTCAAGAACCCTGCCTGCTTCAAGCATGCTCTCTCTGACATATTTCATATCGGGATCATCAAGATCTGCAGGATTTCTGTATGCGGCGGAACCTCCCGGAGCTGCGTTCATGGCAACATAAAAGTCACGGACGGTGGTTCCGAGATCGTTTTCTATCATATATGCGATCTGGTTTTCGGTGGGAGCATCAAGATCCTTGGCAAGCGTCACGGTCTTTGCCACTTCGCTCAAGTTTTCCTGCGAAACGGGAAGATCCTGTGATATAAGTGCATCTCTGATCATACTCTCAAGTCCGGCATATCCTTCACTTTCAAGTACGCTTCCGTCAAGATCATCGTTGTATCCTCTGATCACGGTACCGCCCCTGGCAGCTTCAGCCTTGACCTTATCAAGTATGGTGACGGTATCATCAGGAGACATGTTCCTGAGGTCGAACCCGTCCTCATAGGCCTTCTTCAGGTCCTCACCCGAAAGAGTATGCGCCATGACTACGCGGTAATCCTTAAGAACACCGCTCTCCTGCACCGCTGCGTCCCTTCCTGCTCCTGCAAGGAGTGTGTGCTTGGATGCATCCAAAAAGCCTGCGCCCGGGTTTTCTCCAAAGGAAACCTGCGCAGCCATATCATCCATGGAAAAACCGGCCTCTTCCGCGACCTGTTTTCCCGCATGGGGGGTATTATTTATGTATTTAAATGGGGTAATGTTTTCCTGACCTTCGAATGTGATCTTCAAATCAAATCTCCCGTATTTATCATAAATCTGTCATAAATCCGGGGTCCGTCCCAGTCATTTCACTGCCTGATAAGGCAATCAAAAAGGTGAGCGCATCCTTGCACTCACCTATATTTTCGGTTTATTTTTCCGTTTTCTTAACCCCGGGAGCTGATTTAGAAGGTATATACAAGAGCACTGTAAGGGTTCATGTCCAGGGTGATGATGTTTTCCTGGAATACGCAGTGCTGCTTCTCGGATTTAATCTTCTCGGGAGCTTTGCTGCCCCATCCGCCGAATCTCTCCTCATCCGAGTTGAGTACGAGCTTATACTCTCCTGATTTAGGAACGGGAACAACATACTTCTCCCATTTCATGGGGGTCATATTCAGAATGAACAGAAGATTCTTCTTACCTGTTTCATCACGTCTGACAAAAGAGTAAATACTCCTGTCGGCATCATCCGCATTCATCCACTCGAATCCCTTCCAGCTGTCGTCAACGCGGTACAGGCAGGGATACTTTCTGTATACTTCGAGGAGCTGCTTCATATACTCCTTCATGCCGGCATTGTTCTTTTCTCCGAGGAGGAACCAGTCAAGCTCTCTTGCCTCGCTCCATTCTCTTTCCTGTCCGAAATCCTGTCCCATGAAAAGAAGTTTCTTACCGGAATGACCGAACATATATGTATAGCCGACTCTCAGGTTTGCGTACTTATCGACCTTGTAGCCGGGCATCTTCTCAACCATCGAACACTTGAGGTGTACAACCTCATCATGTGAAAGAGGAAGTATATAATGTTCGCTCTCATTATATGTCATGGCAAAGGTCATCATATGATGAGCACCCTTCTTCATAACGGGATCGAGCTTCATATACTCGCAGAAATCGTGCATCCAGCCCATATTCCACTTGAAAGTAAATCCGAGACTCTCGGTACCGATCGGACCTGTGACATTAGGCCATGCAGTCGACTCTTCGGCAACGGTGATGAATCCGGGATATGTACCCCTGACAACAGAATTGAGATGCTGGAAGAAAACGATTGCATCAAGATTCTTGTTATCACCATACTTGTTGGGAAGCCACTGTCCGTCCTTCTTGCCATAATCAAGATAGAGCATGGAAGCCACGGCATCCACGCGGATTCCGTCTACGTGGTATTCCCTGAGCCAGTAAAGAACATTTGCAATGAGGAAATTCTTAACTTCAGGCTTTGCAAGATTAAAGATCTTGGTACCCCAGTCGGGATGCTCTCCGCGTCTTGGATCGGGGTCTTCATAGATGCACTCGCCGTCGAACTTTCCGAGGCCATGCGCATCAGTTGCAAAATGTGCGGGAACCCAGTCGAGTATGACACCGACACCCGCCTTGTGAAGCTCATTTATCAGATACATGAAATCCTGAGGAGTTCCGTAACGTGAGGTCGGAGCATAATAGCCCGTTACCTGATATCCCCATGATCCGTCGAAGGGATGCTCTGCAATTCCCATAAGTTCGACATGGGTATACTTCATTTCCTTCAGGTATTCAATTATTCTTGTCGCGAACTCGCGGTAATTGTAGAATCCGTCCTCGGTTCCGTTGGGATGTTTCATGAATGAACCGATGTGGCATTCATAAACTGCCATCGGCTCTTTATACCAGTCCTTCTTATCTCTCTCGCTCTCCCACTTTTCATCTTCCCACTTAAAAGAAGACAAATCTGCAGTGACAGATGCGGTGCCGGGTCTGAACTCAGCCTGGTTTGCATAAGGGTCTGCCTTGTAAAGCCTGGATCCGTCAGGCGCATAGATGAGGAATTTATACATCTGGCCTGGAGTTATCCCTTCGATGAAAAGTCCCCATATTCCTACAGGTCCGAGCATTTTCATCTCGCCTTCGTTTTCATTCCATCCGTTCCATGAACCGATGACATGCACGGAAAGAGCATTGGGGGCCCAGACTGCGAAATAATATCCTTTTTTTCCGTTTACGACGGATGGGTGGGCTCCCAGTTTCTTGTAGATATCATAGTGGGTTCCCTGCCCGAAGAGGTACATATCGTCCTCAGAAATAAAAACTTCTGCAGCCACGGGGGCAGCAGGAGTTTTATTAAGGTTCGCGGGAGCCTTCTTTGCCCTGGGCGCACTCTTTGCAGGTGCTTTGGCTGAAGGCTTTGCCGCTGTTTTTTCTTTTTTTGTTCCGGATGCCATATTCGGTACCCTCCCTGGTCCTTTTATGCGAAATCCTGCTCACCGAGGATTATCATATCCTCTATATCATACCTCTTTCCGAGAAGGATATCAAAGAAATGGGACGGAGTTTTTTTCTCGACATTCTTAATGGCGTCATCAACGATCTTCTTAACCTCAAGTACTGTCACGGCATGATCGTTGGACTGTCTGAGACTGATCTGGGTATGAAGTGCAAGTTCTCCCATTTCATTGATCACGTATTCTCTTTCGCGCGCATACTTCTTGGCAAATGCAACGAGCTTCTTTTCACTGAGTGCCTTAACTTCCATGTATGCAGTGAACATCTCGCAGAGAGTGGGGAAGCTGTCCATGAACTTCTCGATATTCCTCTTTCTGTCTGCGATTATGACTATCATTCCCTGATCTTCCTTCATCAGAGCTGACTTAAGATTCATAGCGGTTTCCTCTGTAATGGAGGCAACATCGCTTATGATGAGTCCGCCGCCTGCAAGAAGCTTCATGGTAGTCTCCATGTTCTTGCCGTTTAAGTTCTCACCCTTTATTCTTGCTACCTTGCCTGACAGGTTATGATCGCTGTTTCTTACTTCCTTTAAGATCCTGATGGCAAGATTTTCAACATCTATTCCGTCATCACCTGCAAGTATGGCATTGCCGGTATATGAAGCCATGCTGAGAGAATCAAGGAGAACTGCGAGCTGACGTCTTGCGGATCTGCTCTGGATATAAGGTCCGAAGAGGTCCTTTTCCTCCTTGGTAAGATCTCTGACATTCTCATCTTCACCTACAAGACGGATCCTCTCCTGATTTTCGCGGATGCGCTGCTTTGCTGCCTCTTCGTCGGGATCAGCTGCGGTAAGTTCTGCGATAGTTGTAACGGGAATAAGTCCGGTCTCGAGTTTTGCTTCATCGGGAAGATCATCGAACTCATTGACTCTTCCTTCATAAATGGCTCTGTTAGCCTCTTCCTCTTCATCTGATTCTCTTTCAAGAACCTCGAGAAGAGAATTGAGGATCTCTGTTTCAAAGTGATCGAAGAGTTCGCCTGTCTGAACCTTAACCTGCTCATGAAGCTCCTGCTTAAGCCTGTCATCAAGTTCAGCCTGTCTCTTTTCCCACTCTTCAAGAACTTCGGCAATGTTCATCTGACCGGTGATCTGCTTGGTGATCTCGGCATCATCGGGAAGAACAAGACTGATCTGCCCGTCATTTTGCTGGGTAAGTTCAGAAGCTATTGACTCGGGAGGCTGTGCCTTGATTGCTTCCTGAACCCTGATGATCTGGGTCTCGGAAAGCTTGTCATACCTTGACATATCCTTGGGATAGTATGACTTGAGGCTTCCGTCATCGGTTATAAGGCGCTCTGTCTCTTCCTTCTTTTCTTCTGTTTTGCCGGCTGCAATGTCAAATGCCGGATATTCTCCTGTATTAAAGCTGATGAAAGTTGTAGCATCGGGAGCCGTTTCGATGGAAAGATCCTCATCGGATGCCATCTGCTCCGCACTCATTTCCGATGTTTCGGTAAAGAAGGGATCAGGTGCTTCGTCTGCATTTATCTCATCGGTATTGTATTCGTATTCCTTCTCGCTTGCCTCGGCAAACTCGGGATCGTCAAGGCTTCCTGTATCAGGATCGAGCATGGGCGCCATGAGAACCTTGGTCATTTCCGCACTGGAGGAAGTGCTCGTGGTTTCTCCCACAACCTCACGGACAGATGCCGACAATGCTTTCTGAAGATCTATCGTGTTGAACTGACCTACATCAACGGTCTTAACCTTTATCTCAGGCTCTTCTGGAATATCGATTCCCCTGAATATCCTGGTCTCATCGGAAAGATTGGTCTTCTCGAGAGCTCTCATCACCTGTGCGGGATCATAGACTACGGTCTCCTCCGGAGCGGTAGCTCTTGATATCTGAGCAAGTTCCTCTTCCGTGATAACTCTTGTGGAACCTTCATCGGCATCACCGATCCTGCGGGTCTCGGTGCCGGGAATCTGCTTAGTCTCACTGTCTGAGGCTGCAGTCTGCTCCTGAACTTCAGTTTCGGATGAAGTCTCAGCTTCATCCTTTTCTTCCTTCCAGTTGTCAAAGATCTTCTGCTGGGCGGGAGAAAGCTCGGTATATTTCTTCTTGAGGAGCATGGATGCATAGACATACTTGCCGTCACCGAATGCGGCAATGAGCTCGTCACATTCACGTATGCAGTCGCTCTCCCTGCCATCAAGATAATACTGATAAGCAAGAGTATATGCCCATTTCTCCGTATATTCTATATTCTTGAGGGTTTCGAGGGTTTTGATCTTCTGAGACATCTCAACATGCAGCATCTGATCACGCATGTACTTGAGCTTGTAGACTCTCGGGTCATTCTTCCGGGCTATCCTTTCGAATTCGTTGTAGGCATAGACAGCCTGAACGATATATTCCTTCTTGATATAGAGCTTGCAGAGATAATAGCAGATGTTCTTATTCTCGGGACTCTTGCGGTATGCAAGTCTGAGAAGTTCGATCGCATCATCATATCTCATGACCTTCCTGTAAAGGTCACCGATGCGTACCAGAGTCTCAACCGGCTTCTTTTCCCAGTCAATGGTATCTGCAATGGCAGCGGCATCAAAATATTCCTTTTCGTCTATGAGATGATTGATTTCCTGCAGTTTAACTTTGTATTCGTACCTGTCCACGGTTCCACCCCTGATAAATAGAAAAAGACCACAATATCTATTAATCCAATCTTCGAAATTGTACCATAACTAGTGTTGTCTTGTCTATAATTCCGTCTATATTTTGTGTTTATTTTGTGGATAATCACCAAATATCGGAATGGGCCTTGTGGATAAAAAAACTGCTGCCCCCATATATGGGAGCAGCAGAAGCTGATCGATAACTATTGTATTGTTTTTACAGAAGATCCGAAAGCGCTGCAAACTGTTCAAGAGTAAGGGCTTCGCCCCTTATCATGGGATCAAGTCCCAGCTTTTCCAGGGCATTTTCAGTCTTTTCCCTGGATATGTGTGTGTCAGGATTATTCTGAAGCGAATTGGCCAGGGTCTTCCTTCTCTGCATAAAGGAAGCTTTTATTATGCCGAACATCTTATCAGGATCGTTTACCTTGACAGGAGGCTCTTCATACAGATCCAGCCTTATGACGCTGCTTCCGACACCGGGAGCAGGGTAAAAACACTCGGGAGGAACATCCGTGATGATCTCCGGCCTTGAATAATACTGGACCGCAAGTGAGAGTGCTCCGTAATCCTTGGAACCCGGCCCGGTCTGCATACGTTCGGCAACCTCGGTCTGTACCATTACGGTAATGCTCTTATAGTGCACTCCGCTTTCAAGAAGTCCCGTCACAATGGGGGTGGTGATGTAGTAGGGCAGATTGGCGACAACCTTTACATTTTCACCGGGATAAGTACCTGCGATCTCATTCATGTCCGTTTTGAGAACATCGGCACATATCACGCGGGTATTCTCGTATCCGGCAAGCACTTCATCCAGAACCGGTATCATCTGCCTGTCAATCTCTATCGCCGTAACATGTCCGGCCTTTTCGGCAAGTCTTTTTGTAAGGGTTCCGAGTCCGGGACCTATCTCGATGATATGATCTTCACCGCAGACGCCTGCTGCCTCTACTATTTCATCCAGAACATTATCATCCGTCAGGAAGTTCTGACCGAATTTTTTCTGTGCTTTTATATTGTGGCTGCGCACGATGTTCATCGTGGCGCTTTTGGAATTCCCGCTCATTTTTGATCAGGCTTTCTTTTCGTTACGAAGAGTCTCCACAAAATGTGCAAATCTCTTCATTGCTTCCTCGAGTCTTTCAAGAGAATATGCATAGGAAATTCTCAGATATCCTTCACCGCTGTTTCCGAATGCTGTTCCGGGAACGGCAGCTACCTTTTCCTCCTTAAGGAATCTTGTGGCAAACTCATCGCTGGTCATGCCGAATTCCTTGATGCAGGGG
>CAMOZY010000067.1 GCA_946631295.1 uncultured Lachnospiraceae bacterium | reverse complement strand
GCTGCACCGTTCTGCTCCTTAACGGATGAAAGATATCCGAAGTAGGTCCACTGGATAGCTTCCTGTACGTTAGCAGCGGGCTTGGAGATGTCGCATCCGTAAGATGCTGCCATTTCCTTCATCATCTTGAGAGCCTTGATCTGCTCGCTGAGCTCTTCACGAAGACGGATAACGTCATCGGTCATAACATAGTCGGTAGAAAGCTTCTGCTCTTCCTTATCCTCGATGAGTCTGTCGATACCATAGAGAGCAACTCTACGATAGTCACCGATGATACGTCCTCTTCCGTAAGCATCAGGAAGACCGGTAATGATGTGAGAAGTACGGCAAGCTCTCATCTCAGGGGTGTAAGCATCGAAACATCCCTCATTGTGAGTCTTTCTGTTTACTGCGAAGAAAGCGGAAACCTCGGGATCAACTTCATATCCGTTGTCCTGGCATGCCTTCTCAGCCATTCTGAGTCCGCCCCAAGGCTGAAGTGAACGCTTGAAAGGCTTATCTGTCTGGAAACCTACGATCTTCTCCTTGCTCTTATCAAGATATCCGGGGCCGTGAGAAGTGATGGTTGAAACAACCTTGGTGTCCATATCAAGAACGCCGCCTGCTTCTCTCTCCTTCTTCTGAAGATCGAGAACCTGTGCCCAAAGATCCTTGGTAGCCTGTGTAGGTCCTGCAAGGAAGCTCTCATCTCCGTCATAGGGATGATAGTTTCTCTGGATGAAGTCACGGACATTTACTTCTTTGTCCCACTTACCTGTTTTGAAATCCTGCCATTCAGGTCTTTCCATTTAGTAGTACCTCCTATTGAAATAAAAAAAGTTTTTTTATGTACGAAGAACGGTATATTAAGTTAAAAATCCACCCAAAAACCCTTCGCATCAGTGAACTAATTATAGATTTTTCGGGTGTTATAAGTCAAGGCAGATGCGTGTACTTTATTACGTACAATCCCTTGAAAAATGGGAATTCTTTGTGTATACAATGTTCCCGAAGAACTTAATTTTTCATAAAGTTGCAAAACATATTGTTAAATGCATCCAAGTTGGGATATACTTTCTTTTCGGACACGGTTCCCGTAAAAGAAAACACAAAGATCACTCAGGATTCAGGAGATAAAAATGGATACAGAAATCAAGGATACAATAAACGATACCGCTGACGCTTCCGCAGAAAAGAAAGATGATGCAAACGAAGTATTCGGCATCAGACCCGATATGACACTCGGAGACATCATGCAGGCTAAGCCCGAAGTCATCCCCGTACTTATGGAGGCCGGAATGCACTGCATAAGCTGCCCCGCAGCACTCATGGAAACCCTTGAGGAAGCTTCGATCGTTCATGGAATTCCCATCGACGAGCTGATGCAGTTCATCAAAGAGTCCCTTGAAAGAAATGAAAGTTCAGCAGAATGATCATCTGACAATACTCATAACATCGGACTTTTCATCAGGATCAAAAAGTACAAAAATATCCCGGGCCGCTTATCAGCAGGCCCGGGATTTTTCCTTTTTTGTGAAGATATACAGATTCGGGAATTACAGTTTGAACTGAGCAATGATCTCGTTAAGTTCAGCAACAGCTTCCTTACATTCTGCAACCTTGTTAACCGAGTCGGAGGTTTCATTCGACATGTCGGATGTACTCTCGGCGATATTAACTACTCCGTGAGAAGCCTCGGTAACAGTGGTATCAATACCATTGATCGCTTCAACGATCTTCTCGATCTCTCTGGTGAGTTCCTCAATGCTTACCTTGATGTTGTTCATGCTCTCACCGAAAGTATCCGCATCATCCCTGTACTGCATGCTGACCTTGCCGAATTCCTTGTAATCCGAAAGGACATTTGTCTCGAGGAAGGATGTTGTCTGCTTCAGGCAGTCAGCCATCTGATCTACCGCACCGTTAACTTCATCAACTATGCCACTGATATTCTTGACAGCTTCGGAAGTCTGTGTTGCAAGATTACTGATCTCGGATGCGACAACAGCGAATCCTCTTCCGGCTTCGCCTGCTCTTGCAGCTTCGATGGAAGCATTGAGTGCAAGGAGTCCTGTCTGTGAAGAGATTGCCATGATCGTTCCGGTAAGTTCATTGATCTTGTTGACCGCCTGTGATGCAAGGATGGCCTTTTCAGACTTAACCTTAACGGATTCATAGATATCAATGGTCTCTTTGCTTGCCTTCTCGGTTGTGGACGCAAGCTCACCCGCACGTTTAAGTACTTCGTTTGAAAGCTTCGTTCCTTCATCCGCAAGTCCGTCGATACCACGGGCATTTTCACGGACATTGGAAACATTCTGGGTTATTGTGGTCGTTGATGCTGCAGTCTCCTGCATTCCTGCTGCAAGTTCCTCAGCCGTGCTCGAGTTATCCTCGCACATACCGCGGACCTTATCGATGGTATTATTCAGCACATCAACATTGCTGTCTATACTGCTTCCCGCACCGGAAATGGATGCGACCATGTCTCTGAGGTTGTTCCTTGTCTTTGCCAGAGCCTTGGCAATAAGTCCGACCTCATCGCCTCTCTTTTCGAGAGCCTCGGATTCCTTATCCGATGAGAAATCATAATTTGCAGTCTTATCGATCACGGGCACAAGCTGCTCAAGTGCTTTCAGCATGAAGATGGTGAAGAAAGCAACCAATGCTACAGCTATGAGCATGCAGATGACGCCATAAATGATGAGTGAACTCTTCATGCCGTCAACACCGGCCATCATGACATCCCTGTCAGCAGTAACGATAACGATATTACCGGCATTTGTGAAAGCATATCCTGCAACCTTATATGCACCCTTGTACTCATATGTGCAGGATCCGTTTTCAACCTTTCTACCCGCCTGAAGTTCTGAAACTATGCTCTTGACAGCTTCATTTTCTACAGGCTGTCCGATCTTATCAGGATTGGTGTGATAGAGCATGGTTCCGTCAGAAGATACCATGTATGCATAGGAGCCGTCGACACCTGACATCTCGATCTCACCGATGAGCTTGTCATAGTCGATGCGGATCAGTTTGTCATAATCTGCGGTAACTAAAACTATATTGCCTGTGTCAGTAAATGAATAACCTGCAAGCTTCAAAGCGCCCTTATATTCATAGATACAGAAACCGTCACTTACAGTCTTGCCTGCCTGAAGGTCTGAAACAATACCCTTAACTGCAGCGTTTTCTACTGGCTGACCTATCTTTTCAGCATTGGGATGCCACAGCATGGTTCCGTCGGGAGAAACCATGTATGCATAGGAGCCTTCTACACCGTCGATGGTGATATTACCGAGAAGAGTGTCATAATCGATCTTCATGAACTCGTCATAATCGGCAGTAACGATAAGGATGTTACCGTTTGCGGTAAATGCATATCCGGCAAGCTTGAGTGCTTCCTTGTATTCATAAAGAACCGAACCGTTCTCAACCTTTTTGCCTGCCTGAAGATCTGCGACAATACCCTTAACTGCGGCATTTTCTACCTGTCCGCCGATCTTATCTGCATTGGGATGCCACAGCATGACACCAGTAGGGGAGACCATGTAAGCGTAGGAACCTTCAACATCCTGAATGGCAACATCCTTCATGATCGCATTCAGGCCAACTCCGCCGGATACGTCGATTGCCTTGGCAACTTCCTCTGCCAGATTCTGTGCATATGCCTTATAAACTGTCTCACCAAATTCTCTTGAGAAGTTAATTGATACGGCTGCTTCCTGCGCCAGATTCTGTGCATAACCTCCGTATGCCTGTTCACCGAATTCCGTGGCAAAATCAACACCTATCGCTGCCTCTTCAGCAAGGTTCTGGGCATAATTCAGATATGTCTGCTCCATAGCCGATGATGCCCTGTTTGAAGCAACAATAACCTGCACCACGACCGTGACAAGTACTATCGCACTTATAAGAAACGTGATCTTAGTACTCATCTTGGAAAAAAAAGATAGTTTTCTCCCCATAAATACACCTCCGTTTGTAAATATTCGCTAATGAAGCGAGGATTTTTGTGCTTTATTATGGAAATAAATCACAAAATATATAATAGTATATTACAACTGTTTTCAGACAATTTAAATACTCATACTATCCAAAATTCAGTAAAATTTTTCAGACAGCATGATATGCTTGTACGCCTGTACACACCTTCGGAAAAACAAAAATACCGTCCGGTTTTACCGAACGGTATTTTGAATACTTATTATGCTGTCTGGATCAGTCCTGAGTATAAGGAAGGATTGCCATCTGACGGGCACGCTTGATAGCTGTTGTAAGCTCTCTCTGGTGCTTTGCGCAGTTGCCGGTGATACGACGGGGAAGGATCTTTCCACCCTCGGAAACGTACTTACGGAGCTTAGCTGCATCCTTGTAATCGATCACATTGTCCTTGCCGCAGAATACGCACACCTTTCTACGTCTGGCGTGCATTCCGCCTCTTCTCCTGGCCTGACCTTCAGGTCTTTCAGATTTGGTATATGCCATGATTGCCTCCTGCAAATCTCAAACGTTCGTTAACTGAATGGGAGCTCCTCAACCAGTCCGTCGGGGATGTTCAGGAAATCATTTCCCCCATTGGAAGAACCCTGAGATGATGCACCGGAATTATATGAACCTTCCGATGAAGCATTCTTGCTCTCGGCAAACTCGATCTCTTCTACCATGATGCGGACATCATAGACCTTCTGACCTTCTTTGTTCGTATAGTTGTTATTCTCAAGTCTTCCGGTCACCACAACCTTGGTGCCCTTCTTAATATATTTCTCTACGAACTCGGCCTGCTTGCCAAATGAAGTGCAGTTGAAGAAATCTGCGTCAGCCTGTCCTTCACGCTTAAATCTGCGATCCACCGCGATACTGAATCTTGCAAATGTTGTTCCTGAAGTTGAGCTGCTTACCTCGGGATCCCTTGTAAGTCTTCCCATTAATATAACTTTATTCATAGATTAATCTCCTTATGCTTCGTCCTGTCTTACGCATAAGTATCTGATGACGCCGTCCATGATTCTGATACGGTTCTCGATCTCAGCGATCGCATCGCCCTCTGCTTCAAAGTGAATGAAGTAGTAGAAGCCTTCTGTCATCTTCTCGATCTCGTAAGCGAGTTTCTTCTTGCCCCACTCGTCTACATCCGCGATCTTTCCGCCGAATCTTTCAACAAGTGCCTTGCACTTATCTACTACAGCGGTGCGTGCGTCGTCTTCGATCACTGCGCTGACAACGACAGCTAATTCATACTTGTTCATGCTGTTACCTCCTTTTGGTCTCTGGCCTGCCTTCAAAAAGCGAGCAAGGAAAATATATCACGGACTTTCAATATATCATCAGGTTCTTCATTGTGCAAGCATTTTTTCTTCAAATAAATCTGTTTTTCTTCAAATTACAGTTATTTTTTTAGATATTTGCTTTTCTCAATGATATCCATTATCTCAAATCTCTATATTTTCTCAAGTGTATCCGTCACCACATGCGGTTTTCATACTCCCGCTCGTCTTCGTATTCGTGGCGGGTATGATTTTTGTCGATAAGGTCATATGCACTATCCTCGGAGAAATTGAACTCGCGGATGTGCTGCAGGATGTTGTTTTCTTTGTATATTTCAAGATCATTTCTATGGTAACTGCAGTATTTGTCCCAGAGGGTTCCGTCTTCCATAATGACGGGTGCAGCATCAAGATAAGTCTCATAGATTATGAAGTGGTCAGGGACCTTCTCAAGCTGAAGGTCATATGCAACGATCCACTTGTCAGGGAATGAGAAAGCAAGCACCAGATACCAGATTGTAACAAATACGGTGATGATACGGAAGAAGGGAATTCCATCCTTATAGATGCTTACGGTAAGGAGTGTTGTCCATACAACAAGCACCACCAGAAGCCAGAGTACATAAACCCTGAGATGTGACAATCCGTAAACCCCAACATACAGGAACATCCTGAGTGCGGATGATGCGATCATTACATATGTGCACAGCGTTATAACGGTAAGGATAACCTTGAGGACTTTATTATCAGCAAAATGCTTTTTACAGAATGATACAAGCACAAGATTAAGAATGGTAACTGCAAGGAGCTGGTAGAATCCCTCATGTGCATATTCAGCGTAGGTGTAGCCCCCGGGAAGTTCCATTTTTCCGACAAGGTATACGAACTGGATGCCACTGAAAATAAGATAAACGAATGCAATAAGTGAATTGAAGGTGATGGAAACTACAGCATCAAATCTCTTTCCTTCCTTTTTTTCGGGAAATACCTCTGCAGGAAGGCATGCAGTCCAGCAGTAAAATGCAATGTATGCAAGGACGAGTTTCAGGGGAACGCCCACATAATCGTAGCTCAGTTCAGGAAGTTCAATGCTGTCGAAGATATCCTCGATCATATTTCCGAAGATAAGGTCAGCTGATGAAAGAAGGGCGAGAATGACGGCAAGAAGAGGAACAGCAATGAGGAGTCCGAGAAGCACCGAGCGGATTTTCTTCTTACCCTCACTGAGTTCGGCCGGTCCTTCCATATTTTCTTTGCGGGCTACAATACGATCCCTGAAGGGCTTCTCCAGATTCTGGAGGGGAACCAGTAAAACCATTACCATTTTCAGGAGCTGATCCGTGACTTCTTTTGCCTCCTGGGCGCAATAGACCTTAAGAAGCAGACAAACGAACAGAAGAAGGATTCCGAGTCCGTTTCCGAACTGGAGGTCAACGGAGGCTGTGAGACATTTATCGATTGCAAGGAGCATAAGGGCTATGCAGTAAAAAAGATTGATATTGATCTTTCCCTCGAAGTCCCTGATGAGGCTCTTTCCCATTGACCTGCAGTCCCAGGCAAGTATTCCGAGGGTTATGGCCATGAATATCGGATAGGTTATTGAATCGCGGTTTCTGTAGATCAGGATTACCGCTGAAAGTGCCCAAATAAGTGCTTTGTTAAAACATCGTTTATATCTGAACTGTTCCATTTTTTCATTCTCCCTTTTTATACTCGAGCAGATCTCCGGGCTGGCAGTCGAGCGCACTGCAGAGCTTGCACAGCGTTCCAACCTTGATTGCCTTGGCCTTTCCGGTCTTGAGTATTGACATATTGGCAGGTGTGATGCCGACCTTATCGGCAAGTTCACCCACGCTCATTTTCCTCTTGGCGAGCATTACATCTATGTTAAAAATGATCTGATCTTCCATGGCAGCCCTCCTATATCGTCAGGTCGTTCTCGGCCTTCATCTCAGCGGCGTTGAGAACGAGGTGTGATAATGCAGCGCATCCGACAGAAACTGCAACCCCTACAAAATCTATCATGAACGATCCTAGCAGTACTCCGGGATGATTCATATTCAGGCAGAGGTAAATGATATTTCCGACCAGGAAAAATACCGTATCGCCCAGGGCAAGATGTGCCATCTTCTTGAGGTATCCCGCGTTTTCCTGACAGAATGAATTGTCATTTTCAATGTTCACCGAAATCTTCCATCCAAAGACCAGGAAGATGTAACACGGAATGGCGGTAAGGATCAGAAAGATAAGCCAGGGGTAATACATATAAGCCATCTCCGGATTTTCAGCAACAATGTCCTTACCGATCATCGGGATTATCCCCGCATAAAATATCGCTCCTACAATCGCAAATCCTATCAAGATCCCCTGTATCCATTTAGCAAGACTTCTCTGTGTCATATTCAGACCTCCTCTTTCCTACGGTGCCAGGTAACATTAAGATTTCTTAATGTTACCTGGCACCATTAAATGGTGACCCTATTTGTCCCCCACCGAGAATGAATATACATCAGCCACGTATCACTTGTCAACATAAATTTATCGTATTACGATATAATTATATTGAAACATAATGAAATATTATCGTAACATCTCCGTAAAAAGTGACACTGAAAACTAGGGAAACAACAAAAAACACCGCCGCCAAACCGGCGACGGTGCTCATAAATCCAGTATTTATGCGAGGTATGCAAGGGTCTTCGCAATCATCCTCAATCCACGATACCAAATCCCAGAATTGTAAACTTCTTACTCTTGTCGGTAATCTTTATCTCTATATCTCTTTCCTTTGCGGGACCGCCTCTGTGAACTATCAGGGCATTACAGTGCTGCCAGCCTATGAGATGAGGATCTATATCCAGCTTCTTCTCTCCATCTGCAAAAACTTCAACACATCCCACATCAATGGAGGCTGAGTCCATGTACGCGATCATAAACGCACTGCACTTTACCTTCAGTCTGAATACAGGCTCTCCGCTTCCGTCATACAGCCAGTTGTTCGGGAATTCCGGAGATCCCTTCGTATCAAGATCATGCTCCGCATACTGAACTTCTTCACTGTGTCCGCTAAAACCGCCCATGTCATATGAGATAACAGCACCGGCTTTGTCGATACCCGCTCTGTCTACAAGATAGACATTTTCAAACTCAGCACCCTTTGGAGGAATGATACCCGCGATATCAAGATCAGCCATATCTTCAGACTGATCGGCCGCCCTGAACATATTGATCAGGCCGTCAGCCATAATGCGGTGTCCGATATTGGTGGGATGATACATATCGTAGAAATAACGATTCTTACTTACTACTCCGTCCTCTTCGGAACTAAGGTAGAACTGATCATAAACCGCATTCTTAATGCTCACCATGGGCAGATCATATGCTTCACCCACACACTTCAGTCTGTCCTGAAGATTGTATCCATCCACGAAAACAGAGTAAAGAAGTACAACTGCAGGTTTCTGAGGGCTGTTGTAGATCCTTCTTACAAGAGAATCGAAGAACTCACCCTTAGTCTCATCACCCTCATCATTAACGGCAAACTCAACAACCACAACATCGGGAGTCCTCTCGCCATAATGAAGCACATCCGATTCATAGCGCAGTATTCCAACCTCTGAAGGAGTTCCGCCAACACCAGCCTTTGTGTAAATGACATTATCGTCATATCCTCTTCCGGCAATATCACAGAATCCCTGAAACGCCTTATATGCATAGCACTCCGTGTTGATGGGAATTGCTCCTGCGCCCTGCGTAATGGATCCTCCGATAAAGGAAACGTAAGTCTTCTCCCCTTTTCTTGCCTTGTCAATCGCTGCTTTAAGTCTGTGGATATTCCCCTTTTGCATAAGAGACTTTTCAATCATCTTATGATAGGCTTCACTCGTGATATCCACTTCCCTGTCTTCCTTCTGCTCGGGAGCGGTATATCCGTCATTCAGATAAAAAGCAACAGTTGCCTTGGCTGCAATACCGGGTTCAGGGAACTCGAAACGGATCTGTCCGGTAACATTATCATCGTCTGACCACTCACAGCGGTCAAGCTCCATTACCATCTCCATGCCGTCAGAATCAAGCTCCATCGCAAGCGTGGTGCCTGTCTCATAAGGATCTGTTTTTCCGTACATCTGGAAGCAGAACTTAACCTTAACGGGATCACCTGATTTCTGAACAGCAACGCCTATGCTGTGCACCTGCTTTCTGAAGCCCTCAGTGGTAAAAAGCTCCTTAAGCATCTCTTCATCTTCAAGATTTCCCACAAGCTTTGCACTTGCCCCGAGTCTTCCATCGCTTTCAAAAATAAACTGCACACCTGTTCCGTCAGGCTTCGGGCTGGCGCATATATCCTTGTCCCTCATTATGTAATAAAACGGTCTTTTGGCTGTGGGGTCTTTGGGTGCCACAGGTCCTCTGGATTCTGACATCATTACTCTCCTTTTCACATCTGTTAAAACAGATCATATCATACAACTATCTGCGAGAACACTTTTCCGATAGGAGCTGCGATAACAAGATCCGCATTGGCATCTCTTGAAGTCGGAGCCATATTTACAACAACAAGCTTGTCTCCCTTGAAATAATCTATAAGTCCCGCTGCAGGATATACGGCAAGCGATGTTCCGCCTATTATCAGCACCTGCGCATTAGATATATAATGCACCGATTTCTGAAGAGTGTCCATGTTAAGTCCCTCTTCATACAATACAACATCCGGCTTGATATCTCCTCCACACTTTGCGCATTTTGGAACCTCATCCTTTGAATCCGCAATATAATCGATATCGTAGAATTCTCCGCATTTAATGCAGTAATTTCTAAGTGTGGAACCGTGAAGTTCAAGCACCTCCTTACTGCCCGCAGCCTGATGAAGCCCGTCGATATTCTGTGTGATCACTGCCCTGACCTTGCCGGCCTTTTCAAGCTCTGCAAGCTTAATGTGAGCAGCATTGGGTTTCGCACCCTTACAGATCAGCTTATCCCTGTAAAATCTGTAAAACTCCGCAGTGTGTCTCACATAAAAAGTGTGGGACAGTATTGTCTCGGGAGGATAGTCGTACTTCTGATTATACAGGCCGTCAACACTTCTGAAATCGGGAATGCCGCTTTCCGTTGACACACCGGCTCCGCCGAAAAAGACAATATTGTCATATTTTTCAATGATCTCATTAAGCTCGGCTATTTCCCTGGCGCAGTTACTTTCTGCCATACTCCCCTCCTTTTGATAATAAGGGCCTTCCCGGAAAGGAAGGCCCTGCCTTTAAAATCACATAAACCCTTCGGTCATTATTAAAGGATCTTCTTGAACGCGGGTACGAAAACAGGGAATGTTCTCTCACCCTTAATGGACTTACCGGAAGCTACCTCTACCTCTTTGTCCATGATCGTATACTCAATCTCGCAGTTGCCCGCAATATCGGTATCCTGCATCACAATGCAGTTTTTGATACGTGTTCCCTTCCCGACATGAACTCCTCTGAAAAGAACACAGTTCTCAACTTCGCCTTCGATGACACAGCCGTCAGCAATAAGGCTGTTGGAAACTCTTGAACCTGAGCAGTATCTTGCAGGATTATCGTCCCTTACGGTTGTATATACATTGCCGCCGTCGAAAAGCTCCTTGAGATTGTCAGGATTGAGGAGCTTCATATTCTCCTCAAAATAGCTCACCATATCGGTGATTCTTGCAGAATATCCCTTGAACTCATATCCGCAGATCTTGGAAGTCTCGATCATCGGAGCAAGAACATCTCTCTCATAAAAAACATGTCCCTGTGCATATGCCCTTTCAATCTGTGCGATCAGCTTCTCCCTCTCTATCAGATACAGATTCATCGAAAGATTCTGAGGTCCGTACTCTTTGGAGTTGGTGTTGATACCTACAACCCTGTCGCCGTCAAGATCAAGCGTGTAGTAAAGATCCGTGGTCTGCGTTGTCTGAAGATTCATGAATCCGTAAGGAATGGGCTCATTCTTATAAGCTATCGTGACATCCGCACCGCTCTCCTGATGAGCGCGGATCATATCCGCAAAATCAAATCTGCACGCGATATTTGAATCGGTCATAAATACATACTGTTCCTTGCATCCCTTCAGGAATTCAAGGATACTTGCGACCGCCTCAACACGTCCGTTGTAAACCTTGATGCCCTTCTCGGCATAAGGAGGAACTATGTTAAGTCCGCCGTTTTTTCTGACAAGATCCCAGGGACGTCCGCTTCCGAGATGTCTCATGAGAGATCTGTAATTCTTCTTTACGATTATCGAAACATTATTGATACCGCAATCGACCAGTGATGACAGTGTAAAGTCTACCAGTCTGTATCTTCCCGCAAAAGGGATCGATGCCATAAGGCGTTCATTGACAAGTGAGGGAACTTCATTATCATAGCTGTTCGCAAAAATAACAGCTATTGCATCATGTTTATTCTTCAGCATTTTTCGCCCTCCTCAACATCTTCCTTGACCATAGCGGTACCGCTGATAACGGCCTTGTTTCCAACCCTGACTCCGGGGCCTACGGTCGCAACATTCTTCTCATTACCGGAGGACGGCTTCTCACCGACAACCGCATTTTCACCAATGGTAGCTCCCTCACCGATTATACAGTGAGTAACCTTCGCACCCTTGGAGATCTTAACATTGCCCATTACAACGGCATCTTCGACGATTGCGCCTTCTTCAACCTCAACTCCGGCAAAAAGGATCGAATGCCTTACTGTACCAAATACACGGCATCCGTTGGTGAGCATCGCATTATCGATGACTGCTCCCTCAGCAATATACTGTGCGGCCTTTCCCGATGATCTTGAGTAGATCTTCCAGTCGTCGTCAAAAAGATTGATTCCGCTGCTCTCGGGATTGAGAACCTCCATATTTGCTTCCCAGAGTGAAGAAATGGTTCCTACATCCTTCCAGTATCCCTTGAAACGGTAAGCATACATCTTCTTGCCATCACGAAGAAGAGCAGGTAGGATATCATTTCCGAAGTCATTTGAAGAATTCGGATTAGCTTCGTCATCCTCGAGATACTTTTCAAGCACGTCGAAATTAAAGATATAGATACCCATGGATGCAAGATTACTCTTGGGCTCCTTGGGTTTTTCCTGGAATTCGCTGATACGGTCATCGCTGTCAGTTACCATGAGTCCGAAACGGCTCGCCTCGTCCCAGGGCACTTCCATTACTGCAACTGAAAAATCAGCTCCCTTGGCCTTATGGAACTCAAGGAAGTCATTATAATCCTGTTTGCATATCTGATCACCTGAAAGAATTATGACATACTCGGGATCATACCTTCTTAAGAAACTGAGATTCTGGTAGATGGCATTGGCCGTTCCTTTGTACCAGTCTGAATTCTTGGCCTGCTGATAAGGAGGAAGAACATGGACTCCACCGTGAAGTCTGTCAAGATCCCAGGGCTGTCCGTGTCCTATATATTCATTAAGAACAAGCGGCTGATACTGCGTAAGGATACCGACAGTGTCGATACCTGAATTAACACAGTTAGAAAGAGGGAAATCAATAATACGATACTTACCGCCAAATGGTACAGCCGGTTTAGCCAGCTTATCAGTCAGCGCGTAAAGTCTCGATCCCTGTCCCCCGGCAAGGATCATAGCTACCATTTCCTTTGCCATAAAACGTCTCCTTACAATAATATTGCCTTAAAAAAGACTATACTATTTTAACATGTTGGGTAAATATTCACAATAAGACAGCTGATTTAAAAAGATTTTTGGCAATGTTGACAATTATATATACTTTATTAGTCAAGTTTTAAAAGTAATATTGTTTGGATGTGTAAAAACAGTTATAAATTCGCTGGTTACACAAATTTAACCAGGGAGGAAAAAATCAGATACCGAAAGCAAAAAAAGACCCTGAACGCATTGTTCAGGGTCTTATTTTATGAGAGGTGCCAGTCGGATTTGAACCAACGATCAGGGAGTTGCAGTCCCACGCCTTACCACTTGGCTATGGCACCATATTCAATTAATAGCTCCCCAAGTAGGACTCGAACCTACGACACTTCGGTTAACAGCCGAATGCTCTACCGACTGAGCTATTGAGGAATATAACGACGACTTATATATATTAATATAAAACAAAATCCCTGTAAACAGGGAAATCGCCGTATTTTAGGAATTTTTCATTCCTTCAAAACCGAATCCGATACAACTTCATCATCCA
>CAMOZY010000066.1 GCA_946631295.1 uncultured Lachnospiraceae bacterium | reverse complement strand
CGAGCTTATCCGTGTCGGGCTGAGGCTTACCACCGAGAATCTTGAATCCGCCAAAGCCGGACATCTGAACTCCGCCTACGGTAGGAAGAGGAGCTGCTGCATAGTTATCTCCGAAGAGATCCTTAGCTGCGCCTGAATCCCATGTTCCGTCAACGATAGCGCCTACGTTGGTAGCGTTGCTGATAGAAGAACCGTTAACAAATGCGGGAGACATGTGAAGATTGATCATGTTTCTGAGAGCAACAACACCCTTATCTGATGCATAAGTTGCATTGCAAGCGGTGAATGCTCCGGTGGAGTCGGTGTCATAGGTAAGTGTGCAGCCGTTATCTCCGAAGAAGAATGCGGTCTGATACCAGCCTGAGTTGATCTCCATGTAGAAGCTCTTTCCTGCGCTCTCACATGCTGCTACGATACCTTCAAGAGTTGAAGGATCTGAGATGACTGACTTGTCATAATAAAGGAAATATCCGTTATCTGAAGTGATGGGATATGCATAGGTGATATCACCAACCTTAGCTGCTGCAACTGATCCTGCATCGTTATTCTGTGCTACCCATGAAGCAGCGGTATCACCGATGGGAGTGATGGCCTGAGCAGCAACGAGACGGGAAAGCTGATCCTGAGGGAATCCGTAGATGTCAGCACCTGCTTCAACGTCGGTAACCATGTTGGTAGCGGCATCGCCTTCACCAACGGGCTCTACGGTGATGGTGAATCCTGAATACTGAGGGTTAGCCTGCTGGAAAGCAGCAACCTGTGCCTTGGTGAACTCAACAACATTCTCTGCAACCCAGATCTTGATCTCGCCGGTTGCCTTGCCGCAGCCTGCAAGAGAGGTAAGAGATGTTGCTACGAGTCCTGCGCTGAGTGCAAGACTAAGTAACTTACGTTTCATAATAATATCCTCCGTTTAACTATCGGACGCCATGTAACGGAACTGCTCCGAAATCGTTTTCGCGTCCCTACGTTCATCAATATAACATAAGAAAATCAAAAAGAAAACGTTTTTCTTAAAAAATTTCCGTTATTTTGACGAAAAGAGAAACTAAATGCTACTTTCCACGTTTCCAAAACGGCATAAAACCGATATTCTGACGGAAACCGAAGGCAGAAAAAAATTTTCTTGTTTTGACATTGTTTTATGGGGAATGTAAAATTTCAGACATGAGCGGAAATAAGAAAAGCAAAAAGAAGAACAAAATACCGGCCAGACAAAGACTGTTTGAGATAATCTCAATCGGTAACAGAAATGATACTGCAAGTACAGTCTTTGATGGCGTACTGATCACGATCATCCTGCTGAATATTCTTTCTCTGATACTGGAATCCTTTGAACAGCTCTCCTATCTTGACAGCGTCTTCAAAGTTCTGGATATATTCAGCATCGTCTTCTTTCTTATAGAATATATCTTAAGGATCATCACAGCCGACTATCTCTATCCCAAACTGTCCAGGGGCAGGGCCATTTTTAAATTCATCACATCCTTTGACGGAGGCATTGCACTGCTTACAATCCTTCCTCTCTATTACCTGTCAGGCTTTGTGGTATTCAGACTGTTCAGGGTAGCAAGGATCTTCAGGCTCTTTAAGATCAATTCATCTTACGATTCATTCCATGTAATCTTATCCGTATTCTACGAAAAAAGAAGCCAGATCTGTGCATCGGTCACGATCATACTTATACTGATGCTTGCATCAAGTCTGTGCATGTACTCCGTCGAGCATGATGTTCAGCCGGAAGCCTTTCCCAACGCACTGTCCGGACTTTGGTGGGCAGCAACGACCATATTTACAGTCGGATACGGAGATGTTCATCCCGTCACAGTTATTGGTAAAGCCATAGGCATAATAGTTGATTTCCTTGCAATGGCGGTAGTTGCGATACCCACAGGCATCATCTCCGCAGGCTTCGTTGAAAAATACACTGCCTTAAGACGCGGGCAGCTTACAGGCGATGAAAAAGCCGGTCTCATCACCGTGACAGTTGGTCCGGAGACTTCCTATCTGGGCAAAGAGATTGGCAAGATTGAAAATAAAGATAACCTGGATATTCTGATACTTATAAGAGATGGCGTATGTGTCGTTCCCACCAGGAATATCAGGATCAAGAACGGCGATATCATCGTAGGAAGAAGAAACGATTAAGGCTCAGCCTATCGCCATTACCACTCCGCCGGGATTTTCATATGTGGTGGAGAGCCCTCCTGCATTGATTATCTTAACATCTTCAAATCCGAATCTTTCATTAAGAATCCTTGCAATCTTGGTGCACAGCTCCTTGCTGTCGCACTGAGTGATCCTGACCTTAAGTGATCTGTCAAAATCCTTCTTTTCTACATGATAAAGCATACGGTTGACCGCATGATTGATTCCAATTGACTGATCGATCTGCTTGATCTCACCGTCATCTCCGATAAGAACGGGCTTGACGTTCATTGTTGTGGCAACGAGCGCCTTGAGTCCCTTCAGTCTTCCGTTCTTCTTAAATGTCTCAAGATCATCAAGAACAAAGATGGTATACATCTCATCACGGTATTTCTCAACCTTCTCAACGATTTCGTCAAAAGAACACCCTGCTTCGGCAAGCTCGATGATCCTCTCTACAAGGAGCGACTCACCCGCTGCGGCACTCTTGGAATCAAAAACATGAATCCTTGCTCCCTCGTGCTCTTCCTCAAACATCTCCTTAGCCACCATTGCACTGTTATAAACGCCGCTGAGTTTGGATGAAAGAGTCACAACATAGTTATCACAATTCTCATCGTATGCACTAAAGAATGCATCAGGTGAGGGACATGCGGACTTGGGATATCCCGGATCTTCCTTAATGAGCTTTATCCATTCAGCCTGACTCTTGATACCATCATCCCTGTATTCTACGCCGCCGATGATTATAGACATCGGAACACGGACAACATTACCCTTCTTCATCTGCAGCTTGGTAAAATCACAGCAGCTGTCGCCTATCATTTTATATGCCATATCAATCCTCCAAAAAAGGTTTATTACCTTCGAATAATATCCTACCACATTGAAGCAAATACATATATAATCAATTTGATAGCGTTTACATCAGCCATTTGATCGGCCGGTGTAATGTTTATCCGCATATAAAAAAGTGAGGTGAACAAAATGAAAAAATATGTTGCGGAACTTATCGGAACGGCAGTCCTTGTATTCATGGGCTGCGGAACTGCAATGCTGGTAGGATGCGATGCTGCTAACGGATCGGGATATCTCCTGACAGCGCTTGCATTTGGTCTTGCCATTGTCGCTGAGGCTTATTGCATCGGAAATGTATCGGGATGTCATGTTAATCCTGCAGTATCCCTTGCAGTTCTTATGAACGGCGGAATGAAGAGCAAGGATTTCTGCGGATATGTAGTAGCTCAGGTCATCGGTGCTTTCGTAGGATCAGGTCTTCTTGCATGCGTATTCGGAACAGGAAATGTTACCGATATGACAGGCGGCTTTGGTGCCAATGCACTCGGCGGAGTAGGCGGAAGCGCTGTAGCAGGACTTCTGGTTGAAATCATCCTTACTTATATATTCGTCCTCACCATCCTCGGTGTTACATCCAAGGAAGCAGGACACGGATCATTCGGAGGACTGGTCATCGGTCTTACCCTTACATTCGTTCATATCGTAGGCATCGGTCTTACGGGAACCAGTGTAAACCCTGCAAGAAGTATTGCTCCCGCAGTCTTTGCAGCTGTTAACGGTAATACAGCTCCCATCGCAGCACTCTGGGTATTCATCGTAGGACCTCTTGCTGGTGCAGCACTTGCAGCACTTACCCACAAGAATCTGAATGCAAAATAATCCTGAATGCAAAGTAATCTAAAACAGATCATACAGATTATGTCAGACAGACTTTGAATATGTACGTGAAAGCCCTTCGGAAAACATTCCGAAGGGCTTATCTTTTATCTGCAATTATTTATTGGCGACAGGCTATGCATCATCTTGAATGTCATGTAGCCTGTGAAATGGCTGATATTCCCTCGACGATTGCGGGAAGGAACTGCTGCTTTCTCGAGACTATGCCATTTAACAGCACATCCGTATCATCATCCTTAATATCCGTCTGGAAGCCTGTTTTAAGAACTTCCCGTGCACACTCTCCTGTCCAGATAACTCTTGAAGATTCGGAAGGTATCAGGGTTATCATCATGAATGCCATGTCAAGCTTCTCGGAATTCATGAATCCCTTTATGGAGTCACCGGCCTTATTTTCAGCGATCATGATTTCTTCCTTCATCATCGCATTAACCTGTGAGATTCCTACCGAATATCCTTCAATCGTGAACTTCTTGAAATCTCTCTTAAGAAGCTCTTCGCCGGATTTATGTTCAAAATCGCTTCCTGCCTTGAACATCTCTCTTGCAAATTCATCCTGCATGATCCCTGCGATATGAGCCAGTTCATTGCCGCACTGAATATCTGTATCAGTACATGTGGGGCTCTTATATATAAGCGTATCTGAAAGAATCGCAGCACACAGAAGACCTGCTATATCAGGCTTTACCTCAACATGAGCTTCCTTATACATGAGATATACTATCGTGGAAGCAGAGCCAAGAGGCTGATTCCTGAAAAAGACGGGAGAAACCGTCTCCACCGCGCTCAGTCTGTGATGATCAATGATTTCAAGAATCGATGCAGACTCAATTCCGGTAACGGCCTGGTTCTTCTCATTATGATCCATCAGGATGACCTGTTTGCGCTTGGCACCTAGGAGATTTCTTCTGGAAATCATTCCCACATAATCGCCCTTTTCATCCAGCACGGGGAAATATCTGTGGTGAGCCTGTGCCATGACAGGTCTTACATCATCCACATAATCCGTCATCCTGAATGTAACAAGATCCTGTGACTTCATAAAGTACACAACAGGTATGGCCTGATCTATCATCTTGGATACCGAGAACGCATCATATTTTGTCTCGATGATCCTTACTTTTTTCTCAGAAGCAAGATTCCTAACTTCATCATCAGGTCTGGTTCCCGAACATGTTATAAGACATGACGCTCCTGCCTTAAGACATTCTCCGGCATCTTCCGTTCCGTCGGGTATGATCACGATGTCTCCCGCTGAAACACCCGCTGCACCAACCTGGGAAACGACTACTTTTCCGCCCTCTACAGTTCCCTTCTCATCTCCTGTTAAAAGAGTTCCTTCAAGAGTCTCAATAATATTGGTATACGGAGTGTGGGCAAGCGCAAGGATTCCGCTGTCATCGGTATCCATATACGAATCAACGATATCACCCAGAGTGATAAGTCCCTTGAGTGTGCTTCCCTCGGTAATACAGAGAGTAACAACCTGTGCATCATGCATCACCTTCCATGCATTCTTGAGTGAAAGCATCGGTGAAGCGCCGGGAAGCCTCTTGATATCCATATCCATAACCTGGATCCTGATATCCTTCACATATTCAGGGGGCTTTACTCCGAATCTTGAAAGAACAAACTTGGTTTCATCATTCAGATGTCCACATCTGACCGCTCTGTAATCTCCGCCCGTCAGCCTTCTCTTAAGATCGGCATATCCGATTGCAGAACACACAGAATCGGTATCAGGATTTTTATGTCCGATAACATATACAGGACGTGACTGGTCTGCCTGCATCCGTGACTCCTTTCAAATACAGTTTCTGCCCTATTTTCATAGGGCAGAAAAACTCTAATCTAATATAAATTCGGGGATGGGTCCGAGGTATGACGCAGGTGCTTCGGCCTTACTGCATCTTATTACAAGTCTCATAAGAACTGCGCCGGGATCACATCCGTAAACCCTGATCACATTTTCGCCCTTCTTTCCATTAAGGATAACCGAGCGCTTCTTTTCCTGAACAAGAGCCATATGGCACCATTCTGCACAGGAGTTTTCACCTGCTCTGTAATCGTCAGAGACCATTTTTACTTTTATGACATCACCGTCATTTATTGACAGCGCAAGTGAGGAATATGTTTCTCTGAGGATAGGTCCTCCGGGAGCTGTACAAAGTGTAACTTCATACTCTCCGTCCTCAGGCAGATATATCCTGTAATCCGCTGAAGGCATATCCTCAATCTGTCCTGATGCATCGGCAGGGGTGACTCTCATTCCGCTGTGATACTTTCCATAAGGAGCATATACCGTAAAGTCTGATTCTTTACCTGAAGAAAGCTTCTCAAAATCAGATGCTTCAACCGCACATGCAAGAGGAATTTCCTTTACACGTCGGCTCATTTCCTCAGGAATGTATGGAACATAATGAACGGCAACTGTCTCTTCTTCCGAAAAATCTCTTGCGAAGACTTTTACCTTAATCTTGCATGGGCCTGATACGATATTCACGTAACCGGTGATGTTTCTTACGCCTGCTGCCTCACATGTTTTATGAAGGAGGCCTTTATCCGCACTTACGCTGATATAAGAAACCGAAGCATCGGGTCCCTCAGAAGACAGATGCTCTTCATCAGCTGCTCCCTTTATCTTTCCTTCAGATGATGAAATGATGATCCAGTCAGCATCCGTTTCAGCCTTCCACTCGGCATCATCCTTACAGCAGTTTTCCAGTCTGATTTGTCCGCTTCCTCCGGGGACAAGGAGATCTGTCATGGTCAGTTCTCTCTTAGTCCAGTCACCGCCCATTGTAGCAAGAGGCAGTCCCTTTACGCTTACGGATACTCTTGCCTTATGATAAGGCTTCACATATGCCCTTACGGGAATTCTGTGCTCTTCCTCATTCCAGTTCACAAATCCGATATGCTCGGAAAGCATCATACCTTTCCACTTTCCGTTACCGAGATTGTTGTAATCATCACAGAGCTTCTCATCAAGTGCCAGACACTGGTTAATACCTTCTGCATAATAATTTGCCGAAGGGCATGCACGCTGGGCAAGCATCATGTTCATTCCAGCATATATCTGCATGGTAAGAACATTCATGGATGCCTTGGCAGGAAAATAAACCAGCTGGAAGAATGAATCATAAAATCCGGTTCCCCTAAGCTTTTCAAGTGCTGCATCTGCAGCAGCTATAACCCTGCCCGCCTTTGCAAGCATTTTTTCACCCTCGTCATAATAAACAGGGCTGTATGTTATGGGGCTGATACTCTCAGGTCTTCTCAGTGAATTGATGCGTGTGTAATCTTCAAGAATATTTACTGCATCATTTACCAGCTCTTCGTTCTCACACCCAAACTGATCCTTAGCCCATTTCAGGGTATAAGAAGCATACTCCCTGCTCCACTTGTCATAATCATAGGCAAGGTCCATAAAGTAATTCAGAGGAAACTCACATGGCTTGATATCTCCGACATTGACTATCCACAGATCCTTTACGCCACACTCCCAGGCCTGGGCCATCTGCTCTGTGATCCTGGAGATATAAGTGCTGTTTACCCACTCATAAGATATCGGACCGCCATGGTAATCAAGATGGTAATACATTCCGAAGCCGCCATTATGATCTCTGTCTTCCTTAGGAGGAAGCAGTCTCATATTGCCGTGGTTATCATCGGAAAGGAGGATGATCATTCCGTCAAGTCCGTCCCAGCTTCTTAACCCTTCATTTTCCTCATCACCGTAATAGAACTGCTCAACTTCCTTATATACCGCGAAGACCTTATCGATCTCTGAAGCCCTGTCTCCGTATACTTCATTAATCAGACCGTTCTGAGTAGTGATAACATCCTTCAGATAATTGATATTATCAAGTACCGTACACTCTCTTCCGAGCATTTCGGAATCAGCCTCACCTCTCATTCCAACGGTGACGACATTTTCAAATGGAGCATTTCTCTTAAGACCATCTCTCCAGAAATTGATCAGACCTTCCCTGTTACGGTTAAAGTTCCAGTCATTTCCGTATATTGAATCAGGTCCCTTTACATGCGAAAATTCCTCACCATGTCTCATACAGGGCTCATGATGTGAAGTTCCCATTACGACGCCGTATTCATCCGCAAGCCTTGCATTCTCGATTCCGGGGCCATCCTCGGAAAAACATGACGACCACATTGCAGGCCAGAGATAGTTGCCGTGCATACGAAGGAGAAGTTCGAAAACATGATCATATACCTTCGAATTGAAACCTCCGAAATTATCCCTTGACCATGATCCGAAAGAAGGCCATTCATCATTAATGAAAAATCCTCTGAAACGGACGGAAGGTTCCTTACTGATAATAGAATCGCTCTCAGTAACCTTCATTGAAGACATTTTCTTCGGAGCAGCATCAGCAAACCATACCCACGGAGAAACCCTGAGAAGCTCAGAGATATGGAAGAGTCCGTAGATGGTTCCGCGCTTATCGCTTCCTGCGATCACTATCGTTGGAATATCATTTATCACGGTCACCTTAAAAAGGTATACCTCCCTCTTTCCGCGGACGTCTGACAGATCTACGATTCCCTTTTTCTCAAGGTCTTCTATCAGCACAGATCTTCCGATACAGCCTGCATAAATCCTGCCTGCCTTGTATTCGCTATCAGAAAGTGTTCCGTCAAAAAGGACCACATCCTGACTCTTATCAAATACGAATTCCATATCATTTCTGACTTTTCCGGCAACTCGGATAACTCCGGGCCAGTCACTTTTGTCAAGGCATATGACAGTGCTTTGATCGATAATAAATTCCATTAATATTCTCCCGTAAATATCTGAATGCTAATTCATTCCAGTAAAATCCATATACATAGTAAATTTTACCATAACGGCAGGTTTTTGACACTAAAAAACACCCCGCGAAGGGATGTTTTTCAGTAACTTATATATGTTACATTAACTGGATGATCTCAGGATTTTACCTACAGTCTGAAGAAGGTTCAAAATGAGGCATCAGCTCAAGCTTATGAAGATTATACCTGTGCATCCTGTCGATCTTCTCCTTTATCTCCACGTCCTCACAGACTCCTGTTGCGATGTATCTGTCAAGAGTGTTATATGTAAAGCCTATCTTATCCTCATCGCTGAGTCCGCACAAACCATCCGAGGGAGTCTTATGGACAAGCTTTGCAGGAAGTCCGAGATAATCTCCTATCTGAAGTACCTCTTCAACGGTAAAAGCCGCAAGTATCGACATATCTCCTGCACTGTCTCCGAACTTGGTGCTGTATCCGATGTAATCCTCTGACTTATTGCATGTATTGATGACACGTCCGCCCTCTTCAAGCCCCTGAGCAATAGCGTAAAGAGTTGTCATTCTGATCCTGGGAGGAATATTTATCCTGGTATTATCTGAAATATTCGACCCTGCTTCTGACAGAGCATTCTTAAGGCCTTCCACTGCTTCATAGATGTTAACCGTATAATTTCTGATACCCAGAAACTCAACAACAAGCTTTGAATCGTCAATATCGGGCTGAATTCCGTTTGGCATCATAACTCCGACTACTCTTTCCTTACCAAGAGCACGGGCAAGCAGAGCTGCGGTTACACTGGAATCTTTTCCGCCTGAAATTCCAAGAACCGCACTGCACCTGGGGCCGTTCTTCTCAAAATATTCCTTTATCCAGACTGTGATCTCTTCTACGGTTTTTTCGACATTTGTAAGCATAGATATTCCTTTCTGACATCTGTGTCAGTTTAATGTGATTCAAATGCTTTACTGCTCGTGCTCCATTCTCCACTTGATACAGCGCTTCAGATAATGGACATAATCGGGGTTCTTACACATCCCCTTGCCCTCTGTATCAGATATCTTCGCAACATCCTGATCGTTACATTCCGTAGTCTTCATAACGATATTGAGAGCAGGAACCTCGGTATCATTTGCAACATAGGTTCCGATACCGAATGCTACCTTTGCTCTTCCCTCAAAATAAGCATTGATATTGCTTGCCTTCTCAAAATCAAGAGAGTCAGAAAACAGAAGTGTCTTGGTCTTAGGATCAATACCGAGCGATTCATAGTGTCTGATCATCTTATCGCCCCACTCCATAGGATCTCCGCTGTCCTGTCTTACACCCGAGAAAAGAGTCGCATAAGTCAGCTGGAAATCCCTAAGGAAGCAGTCTGTTGTGATTGCATCGGTAAGAGCGGTTCCGTTAAGCACTCCGTACTCTTTGACCCATGCATCAAGTGCGTACCAGTTTGAATATGCCGGATTATGCTTGTGATTACCCTGTCCGACGCACATGATCCACTCATGAGCCATTGTTCCTACAGGCTTAAGTCCAAACTTCTTCGCAAGATATACATTGGAAGTTCCTACGAAAAGAGAACCGTTAAGCTTAGCCTTGGCAAGCTCGGAAACAGCCAGTTCCTGTGCTTCAGCCGACAGTCTTCTTCTTATACCGAATTCCGAAAAAGCACCTATCTTCCATGTTCCATCAACGAGCTTGGCAATCTTATCATCAAGACGCTCCTTGAAACTGGAAAGAAGCTTGTCATAATCGTATCCCATACGGAAAAAGACACCGTTTACGATCGCAAGTGTGGGAATCTCATACATGGATGTATTAAGCCATGTTCCCTTTGTTTCGATTGTAAGTCCGCAAGGGGCATCAGTACCTATTTCGAAATCCTCAAATCTGGGATGCCAGAGCCTTAAGAAATCAACATATGATCTCTGGAACCAGGTGATCTTTCCGAGATATTCAAGTTCCTCTTCGGTGAACTTAAGATCACAGTACAGCCTTATCTGGTTTCTTATCTCTTCAACCATCTCGGAAGTAAAGTGAACATCCTCATTCCTGCACTTGAAGGTCCAGGTGGTTGTATAGCTCGGGAACTGATGATAAATAGCCTGTCCCATTGAGAATTTGTAAAGATCCGTTTCAAGAAGACTGTTGATTATCTGATCCATTTTCATTCCTTTCTCTCATACAGGAGATGTTCCTTGATATATTCGTATGTTCCTTCCGGGATAAGATCTCTGTGTGCTTCCACATCGTGCCTTATCATCGAAGAGGATATTACTCTGCCGTGATAGGAGGTAATGATTATCCTTGCTCCGTATTTTAGCTCAAGCTCATCCTTCTTGGCACTGATCTCTTCCGTGCTTCTGTCCCCTCTTGGTGTTACGGACAATATCACTTCCGATAAAAATCTTCTGCTCTCATACCACCGTTCCACCTCAAACAGGATATCACTTCCACAGAGAAAATAATAATCGGAATCCTCATATGAAGCATCGCGTTCTATATCCGATCTCTTAAGTTCAAGGACGGTATCAAGAGAATAACTGGGAGTACTTTTTTCCGTCTCTATACGGGAGATCTCAAGGGGTATATCAAGATCCCTTATACCTGCTTCCACCATTCCTATGCGGTCCTTTGCAGGCGTTATCTTCTTTCCCTTTCCCTCCTTAAAATACGGATGACCGGAAGGGATTATAACGATCCTGTCGAGCGACAGCTCATCATATATATTCGTGAGCAATTCCACATGACCCATGTGAAAGGGATCGAACGTACCTCCGAATAATGCAGTTTTACGTTTGACGTTTATCTCCAAGGTTCCTCACCTTTTCCCGTGATATGGATCTGGCAGCTTTCCATTGCCTTAAGAGCATTATCATGACTTTCAGGCGTAACACCTGCACTGCAGGATGCATCGACGCTGATCGGAATATTCGGATTGAAAGCCTTGATCAAAAGCGCATTGCTTATAACGCAGATATCAGTACAAAGTCCGAACAGTTCAACGCTGTCAATCTCACCGCTTTCGACCATATCGGATACTATCTCACCAAGAGTAGTACATCCGAAAGTCTCTTTATCCAGTATCTGTGAATCCGGACATACGGAAGAAAGCTTATCTGTTATCTCCCATCCCTTTGTACCTTTTATGCAGTGAGGCACAGGAAGATTCCTGCCCTCTTCGGTCTGCATATAGTCATCACCATGCGTATCACGTGTGAATATAACGACATCACCGTCAGTCACAGCTTTGTTAAGCTTATCTGAACAACGCTCGACAATCTTAACAGCTTCTGCAGATCCTAAAGCACCATCAATGAAATCGTTCTGCATATCTACGGCAACTATCAGTTTCTTAGCCATGGCATCCTCCATTTACATTCCATTATTCCATACATTTGGTCAAAAGGCACTCACAACCTTCCAAAATCTGATTATAGACGCCTTTAAAATCTCCGGTATACCATGGATCATCTATATCCTCCGGATGTGAAGTGAAATCCATAAGCAAATGAACCTTATTATCAGGATCACCTCCAAGTATGCGGTGCATATAACTGAGATTAAGATTCTCCATGCCTATGATATAGTCATATTTATCGTAATCATCTCTTCTCAGCTGCCTCGCCCGTTTTCCCTCACAGGATATCCCGTGACGCGCAAGTTCTGCCCTTGCGGGAGGATAAACCGGATTGCCGATCTCTTCCGTACTGGTCGCCGCAGAAGCTATCTCGAACATATCGGACAGCCCTCTTTTCCCAACCAGATCCTTCATAACAAATTCTGCCATTGGGGAACGGCAGATGTTGCCCCAGCAGATAAACAGTATTCTAAACATGCCTCAAACCCTTGATTTTACTGGATTTCTTGATTTTTGAACTTGATGTAATTTGATGTTTTTTGACGTATTTTGATGGGCAAAAGGTGCAAAAAAGGTGCAAATCATGAAATTGACCTGATTGCGGTACCGGTTTTATCAATCTGAGACATCTCTTCACATGCATCATCTCAGCCTTTCTTGCTTCAGCCGCTGCCTTGGGATCAAAATCCTGACTTACGTATGGCTTCAACCAGATTTCTTCCATATGTCTCAGTCCCAAGACAGTTGGGATGAAGGTTATCAAGATAGTACTCGGACAGGTGGGGCACAAGGGACAGACCGTCCACAACCTTAACATTAGGGTAGCTTCCTGCGATCTTTTTTACCTTGTCACAGAAATCATAGAATTTGGGAAGCCCCTCCTCATTATCACCTCTCCAGATGGGAGAGATGCACAGAATGGGGATCTGCTTTCCATAGATATCCGTCAGGACTCTGTAATACTCCTCAACCGCATCCATGGTCTCGCTTCCGTACTGATTGGTGCCAAGGGCAACGATGATCTTATCGGGAGTATACCCTTCCATTTTCATCAGGGACTTGCTGTCGTATATATATCCGCCTATTCCCTGGTTGATGATATCGTAGTTCAAAAGCCTGTTGGCAACAGATACATAAGTCTGTGCCGACCTCAAGGGTCCGTATCCCTGGGTAATGGAATCTCCCAGCCAAAGAACCCTGTCTCCCTTAACTGCCTTTTTGACAGGAGCGTAAGCTTCAAAATTCTTCACAAGAACAGTAGCATCCGCAGGAAGGTAGATGATCACATTCTTTTCACCTGAGGGAAGACTCCACTCAAGGGTTCCTTCGTCCTCAAGATTCCTAACGTACCTTATATCCGTGACCAGCCCGTCTACGGCAAGTTCAAAGGAATCCTCCGATCCCTTCCATATGAACTTATAGTCAAAGGATACTTTTTCTGCACCAGTAGTAAATTCAAATGTCTTGGCGGTGGAGGCATCGCATCTTTCGAACCAGAAATCAAATGCAGACTTAAAATAGTCCATCTGTGCCTGAGAATACTGGTTGGCCTTAATATATCCGTCCTCAGTCTCCTCAAAAAAATATGCTCCAAAATAAATCTCCTTCAATTCAGTATTAGTCATTGCTCTCTCCCCTTATTTCATTGATCACATCATTATATATTTCTATTATCTTCACCTGCATAATATAATTTGCCGTTTCCTGATTCATTGTAATGCACCTCCGTTTTTGA
>CAMOZY010000065.1 GCA_946631295.1 uncultured Lachnospiraceae bacterium | reverse complement strand
CCCGCCGTATTTGCGAAGAGAATCAAACCCTTCCTTCCTGCCGGTTAAGATCTTGTGGGTATATGCCTGATGTCCGACATCCCAGATTATCTTATCTTCGGGAAGGTCAAGTTCAAGATGAAGCGCCATGGTAAGTTCCACAACGCCGAGATTGGCACCGAGATGTCCTCCGGTCTTACTGACCTTATCGATGAGAAAATCTCTTATCTCTGATGCCAGGGTATTCAGATTATCCTCCGGGATATTTTTGATATCACCGGTTTTATTAATTTCATCAAGGATCATTTCTTAATTCCGTCTTCCAAGAAGTGACAGGATCAGTTCGACCATAAAGTCATGCTTTCCGGGAAGTCCTTCCAGCAGTTCAAGTGCCTCTTCGGTGAGTCTCTTTTCATCCTCCTCGGATTTTTCAAGTCCGTAGAGCGTGACGTATGTCTTTTTTCCGTCTTTTGCATCGGAACCGACATTCTTACCGAGAGTCTGTGTATCACCTATTACATCAAGCATGTCATCCCTTATCTGGAATGCCACACCCACGTTGTATCCGATCTTCTCGAGTCTTTCTATCTGTCTCTTTCCCGCACCCGCCAGCACACCGCCTATCATAAAGCATGCCTGGATCAGTGCTGCAGTCTTGTGTTCATGAATGAAAAGAAGTTCCTCGGTTGAAAGTGACTGATCATTTTTTTCAGCCTCCACGTCAAGGCACTGTCCCCCTACCATTCCGTTAATTCCGGCCTTGTCCGCAAGAACACTGATTGCCTTTGCACATGACTGGTATCTGGAAGCGATTGTCTCTGAACTCACTTCGAAAAGAGCTCCCTCTTTTTCGATAAGATCAAAGCTCTTAAGTGCAGTTTCAAATGCATAATTGAGAAGTCCGTCACCCGCCAGAACTCCCATCCAGTCACCGTACTTTTTCCAGGTGGTTTCCTGACCTCTTCTGAGTGTATCATTATCCATGCACGGAAGATCATCATGGATCAGGGAGTATGTATGGATCATTTCTATGGCTGCCATAAAAGGTTCCACTATTTCGTCCTGTCCCCTGAACATCCGGTATGTTTCCTGCATGAGCAGAGGACGAAGCCTCTTTCCTCCGGCAGTTACGGAATAATTCATTGCTTCTATCACCAGATGCTGTTTTTTCTCCTCAGGATCCGGGAGATATTTCATCACAACATTCTCTGCTCTTTCAGTCTGGCTTTTCAGTTCCCTTAAAAAAATAGTATTGTCCACTTCCCTGTTCCTTTACTGAATCCTCTCAAGAGACATATCGGAATTCAGCTTCATGACTTCCTTTTCAACCATGTCTATCTGTTCGGAGCACTTTTTGATCAGATCCATACCCTTTTTGTAATTATCAAATGCCTCCTCAAGAGGGAGGTCATCAGATTGCAGTTTTTCGGTCACTTCTCCGAGCAGTTCGAAATTCTCCTCAAGAGTAAGTTCTTTTTCTTCTTTAGACTTGGCCATAATGCTCCTCCGCATTATCCGAACTGAGAGTTTCCGTTACGCATGCCCTTATCTCTCCGTCCAGAACTCTTATATCTATCCCGTCTCCCGGTTTTACCGATCTGACGGATCTTATATTTCTGCCTTCATCATCGGTAGCATATGAAAAACCGCTCTTTAGTCTTCCGACCGGTGATAATCCTTCAAGCTTCCCCGCATAGATATCTCTCCTGCGGATAGCTTTTTTCAGTGATGAATCCATAAGTCCCGGAAGCACAACACGGTATCTGTCATTTTTATTTTTGGCAGATGAAAGTTTTTCCTTTATCGCAGAATCAAGGGACATCCTGTACTTCTCAAGTTCCTTCTTCCTGCGCTCAAGCCTGCTGCCCGGTGAGTTATATTTCAGCGATGCCGAATACTCTTTCAGCTTTGTTTTCTTATCCTTGAGCTGCCTGTTCATAAGTGTGAGCAGTTCATCAGGTGCACTGTCAAGATACTCCATGAGCCTCTTGGCATTTACAGTCAGATTAAGTGCTGCACCTGTCGGAGTGGATTCGTAATGATCCGCGATATCATCTGTAAGTGCCTTATCCCTGTCATGTCCTATCGCGGAAACAATCGGAGTATTGCAGTCAAATACAGCCTGTGCAACCTCTCTTTCATTGAAGGTCCATAGACTGTCTCTTGAGCCGCCTCCTCTTGTCAGGAGTATCACATCCGGACCAAACTCATCCATTCTTCTTATCGCAGAAACGACCTCCGATACAGCTCCGTCTCCCTCCATAAGTGCGGGACATACTATTATCCGGATAAAAGGATCATTTCTTTTTGCGTTTGTTACAACATCACCTATCGCGGCACCTGTTGCGGAAGTGATAAGCCCTATCGTCCGGGGATATCTGGGAATTGGCTTTTTATACATCTCATCGAACATCCCAAGTTCTTCGAGTTCCCTGCGCAGAGCTTCAAGCGCACGCATCCTGGCACCCTCACCGCCATCGGATACTCTCTCGAATATAAAAGAAAGCCCGAACTGCTGGTGATAATTCAGGCTCCCGTATATGGACACATGGGCTCCCTCGCGGATGATCTGACTGTATTCATAAGTGCATCTGCTCGCAAACATCATGCACTTTATGACCGATCTTTCATCCTTCAGGTCAAAATAAATATGACCGCTCCTGTTAGGGCCGTTGTACCCGACTATCTCTCCCTCAATCTCTATCCTGCTGAGAGTATTACTTAGTCTTATTGCTGTATTAAGATTCTGTACCAGTTCGGATACGCTGTATGCCATTCTTATGAACTTTCCTTAACCTTGGTCAGGATGGCATTTACAAATGCACCGCCGGTATTGTCACCATAGGTCTTGGCAATCTCGACAGCTTCATCCATTGCAACGCTGACAGGTATGTCATCATCGTAAAGCATCTCATAGATACCGAGTCTGAGAGCAGCAAGTTCACACTTTCCCATACGGCTTCTCGTCCAGCCTACGGCACACCTGTCTATAGCATCATCGATCTCCTTGATCTTTGATGCAACATTTCTGAATTTCCCGACTATATAATCAAGATCCTCGGGAAGATACTCATCCTCTGCACTCTCGATGAAGTTTTCTATCTGTCCTTCGAGCTCATCCTCAGGATAAAACTCAATGCGGAACACAAGTCTGAAGACCCTGTCCCGCAGTGCATGTCTTGTCATGTTCTTTTTGTCTGTTAATTCCACTTCAGACCTCTACTCCGCTAACTCTGATGTTTACATCCGTACATGTAAGACCGGTCATATTCTCGACTGAGGTCTTAACTTTTGACTGAACAGCCTGACATGTAGCAGGAATGGGATATCCGAATCTTGTAGTGATGATCATGGATATCTTAACATTGGTCCCGGAAATGTCTGCCTTGATCAGTGATCTGTTCTTTGTCTTTTCGCCGATACCGGAAGCGCCCTCAACCTCACTTGCAGCTAGTGCTGCAATCTCGGCAACTACGGCATCAGCAATGAAAACATGTCCGTTATTATCACTTGTACCGATAGAAATACCTGACTTCTCGGTAGTGTTCTTAGGCTCTTTGATCTTCTTTTCTCTGGCAGTAGCCATTTTAAGTCTCCTTTCGACTGACAAAAGCTTTATTTATCAAAACCCATACATAGATACTATACCATAAATGGGGTATTTTTACCATTTTTGTGAACGATGGGGCGGTTTAGGCGTTCACGAACCGAACAATGGAACCGTATCCTCATTTACCTTAATTTTTGGAAAAGTCCGCAAGCTCCAGCCCTTTATTCCTGTCTATGGTCATCTGGGCGCTCCACTCATTTACGAACAGGAGCAAAGGATTTCCCTTCATGTCCCTGACCTTCTTCATATCGGATGTTCCGGACAGCTTATCTACATCAATCTCTCCCGGATTGCTTATCCAGCGGATATGCTCATAGGGAAGCGAGTCCATTCTGACCTCAACATTGTATTCATTCTCCATACGATATTTGAAAACATCAAACTGAAGAACGCCTACGACTCCGACAATGACATCCTCCATGGTTCCGGACAGTTCGGTGAATATCTGTATCGCGCCTTCCTGTGCAATCTGTGTGGCGCCCTTGACAAACTGCTTTCTCTTCATGGTATCCATAAGGTGTACCCTGCAGAAATGCTCCGGTGCAAAGGTGGGAATACCATCATATTTTACATTCATGGAAGGAGCACAGACCGTATCTCCTATTGAGAAGATACCGGGATCGAACACACCGATGATATCTCCTCCGTAAGCCTCCGAAAGGATCTTCCTCTCATCAGCCATGATCTGCTGAGGCTGAGACAGTCTCATCGTCTTGCCTGTAGCCATATGCTTTACTTCCCTGTCAGCATCGAACCTTCCGGAAACGATCCTCATGAAAGCAACTCTGTCTCTGTGAGCCTTGTTCATATTGGCCTGAATCTTGAACACAAATGCCGAGAAGTCATTCTTTTCCGGATCGACGGTGATTCTCTCTCCACCGGCATTAGAGGCCTCCCTGGCAAGAGGTGATGTGGTCATGTTAAGGAAATGTCTGAGGAATATCTCCACACCGAAATTGGTGAGTGCGGAACCGAAGCATACCGGAGTGAGTTCTCCTGCTCTTACTGCTTCAAGATCAAAATCAGCGCCTGCACCGTCTAAAAGTTCCATCTCTCCGAGCAGCTTATCCGATGCATCGTCACCGATAAGTGCCCTCATTGCAGCTTCGTCCGCAACAGACACAACTTCGGCATTACCTTCCTTGGTACCTTTCTCTGTATCGGAATACTTGATGACCGTTTTTGAATCACGGTCGTATACTCCCTGGAAGCTCTTGCCTGAGCCTATGGGCCAGTTTACGGGACATGTTGCAATGCCAAGTTCCTTCTCGATATCGTCGAGAAGGTCAAAGGTATCCATCGCATCACGGTCCAGCTTATTTATAAATGTGAAAATGGGAATATGGCGCATTACGCAGACTTTGAAGAGTTTTCTTGTCTGAGCCTCAACGCCCTTAGATCCGTCTATTACCATGACTGCAGAATCCGCAGCCATAAGAGTTCTGTAAGTATCCTCGGAGAAATCCTGGTGTCCGGGAGTATCGAGGATATTGATGCAGTAACCGTCGTATTCAAACTGAAGAACGGAGGAGGTAACGGATATTCCACGCTGCTTTTCTATCTCCATCCAGTCTGATACCGCATGTCTGGCAGTAGCCTTGCCCTTGACGCTTCCTGCAAGATTGATGGCACCTCCGTAAAGAAGGAACTTTTCCGTAAGTGTTGTTTTACCTGCATCGGGGTGCGAAATGATCGCAAAGGTGCGGCGACGGCCTATTTCTGATTCGATATTTCCGGAACTCATTTTCAAAGATCTCCTAATCTGATATGTATAATTACCGGCATTTTTAATGCCATTTGTATCTATTGTGTTTCGGCCGGGCTGTTTAACGCCTGCTGCTTTTGCAAGTGCACTATATGTGCTCTACATCCTTATCTTCTGCAAGAAGCTGAGAGTATATTCCTCCAAGTTCCTTAAGTCCTTCGGCAATAAGTCCCGCATAGAATATCGCTCCCTTCCACTGAAGGTGTGTATCGTCTTCTTTTCCTTCAGGAAATGCCGGATATACGCCGGCAGGAACATGAACATACCATTCCCTGCTCTTCGTATCTCCTGCCTCCTCAAGTGCTATGCGACTCTTTGCATTCAGGTCGATCAGAGGTATCTCCTCGTCTGTGGAAAGTTTCTTCATCGCTTCCACATAAGGAGCATGCGCCGATACTTTCAGTTTTCCGCCCTCGAATTTCCTTCGTTCAAGAGGTGTTATGAGAACGGGATATGCCTTCTTATCACGGGCAGCATCAGCCATGAACTTCAGGTTCTCATAATACGTACCGAGCGGCTCCGTATACCTTGAAGGATCTTCCTTCTTCTCATCATTGTGCCCGAACTCGATGAAAAGAAAATCTCCCTCGGACAGACCGTCTGCTATTTTACCAAATCTTCCCTCATCAAGAAAGGACTTTGTGCTGCGACCGTTTTTGGCATAGTTCTCAATACGTATGCCATGCTTCAGATAACGACCCAATTCCTGGCCCAGCCCCGTCTGGGGAAAAGTAAAAATATTGTTGAATTGGACGGTAGAGTCACCTGCCCAGTATATAACATTCATAGATCACTTATCTCCGAATCCGTCGAAGGGATTGCCCGCTTCCGAAAGCCTCAGCATTGCTCTTGCCATGGAAGCCTTGCTCTGTTCATATTCCTGAATGCTCTGATCCTGTCTGAGCTGTTCCATCGCACGCTTAAGTGCAGCCTCAGCCCTTGCTCTGTCAATATCCTCGGGTGCCTCTATGGAGTCCACAAGCACGAGCACCATGTCCCTTGTTATATTGACAAGGCCGAGTCCGTTAACACCTGTACGGACGATTTCCTTGCCTTCCTCATCCCTGACACGGAAACGCATCACGCCTTCCTTGACAGCCATGACAACAGGCTCATGAGATGCGAGCACCTGATACGATCCGTCAAAAGCCTGGAAATTCAGGGCTGTCGCATAACCGTCATAAAACGTCTTTTCGATGGCTAAGATTTTCAGATGAAAAGCCTTACTCATCCTATAATGTCTCCGCTTTTTTCACAACATCATCTATCGTACCGACGTTGAAGAATGCATTTTCGGGATACTGATCCATCTCACCGGCAAGGATCGAGTTAAATCCTCTTATAGTTTCCGAAAGAGGAACATAAACGCCCTTAACTCCGGTGAAGTTCTCTGCAACATGGAATGGCTGTGAAAGGAACTTCTGGATCTTACGTGCTCTGTAAACAGTGAGCTTGTCATCCTCCGAAAGTTCATCCATTCCGAGTATCGCTATGATATCCTGCAGCTCCTTGTAATTCTGAAGAGTGGCCTGTACATATCTTGCGGTATTGTAATGCTCTTCTCCCACTATGTCAGCTTCAAGTATCCTTGAAGTCGATTCAAGAGGATCTACTGCAGGATAGATTCCCTGCTCCACTATCTTTCTCGAAAGGACCGTAGTCGCATCAAGGTGTGCGAATGTTGTTGCAGGTGCAGGATCGGTCAGATCGTCTGCAGGAACATATACCGCCTGTACTGAGGTGATACTTCCGTCCCTTGTTGATGCGATCCTTTCCTGAAGTTCTCCCAGCTCGGTAGCAAGCGTGGGCTGATATCCTACAGCTGAGGGCATACGTCCCAGAAGAGCTGAAACCTCACTTCCTGCCTGTACGAATCTGAATATGTTATCTATGAAAAGAAGTACATCCTTGCGCTTTACATCCCTGAAATACTCAGCAAGCGTAAGTCCCGTTTCCGCAACTCTCATTCTTGCCCCGGGCGGTTCGTTCATCTGTCCGAAAACAAGTGCGGTACGCCCGAGTACTCCCGACTCCGCCATCTCTCTCCAGAGATCGTTTCCCTCTCTGGATCTTTCTCCGACACCTGTAAAGATCGAATACCCTCCGTGCTCCATCGCAACATTTGTGATGAGTTCCTGAATAAGGACCGTCTTTCCAACTCCGGCGCCTCCGAAAAGTCCGACCTTACCGCCTTTGGAATATGGTGCAAGAAGATCGATGACTTTGATGCCGGTCTCAAGTATTTCCACGACAGGACTCTGATTTTCGAATGAGGGAGCACTTCTGTGAATGGACCACTTTTCGGTATTTTCAAGCTGTCCCTTTCCATCGAGAGTTTCGCCCAGAACGTTAAATAATCTTCCAAGTGTCAGCTCACCTACAGGGACGCTTATAGGTCCTCCGGTAGCTTCCACTTCCATATGCTTGGAAAGTCCCTCCGAAGGCGACAGCATGATACATCTGACTGTATTGCCGTCAAGAAGCTGGGCAACTTCCATAACTCTTTTTTCACCGTCCACTGTGACTGTAAGTGCATCCTTGATAAAGGGCTTGATGGTCGACGGAAATTCCACGTCAACTACAGGTCCCATTACCTGGACGATCGTACCTGTTCCTTTGTTGGTGATGTTATTCATTATTCTCTTCTCTCTGAGTCCTGACTTTCTCTTAGAGCCTTGGCCTTTTTCTGTGCCCTTGCTCCGGATGCAACCTCTGTGATCTCCTGAGTGATCTTCGCCTGTCTTTCCCTGTTGTACTGGATTGAAAGATTTCTCACCATCTCGGCGCCGTTTCTGTCAGCGGCATCCATGGCAAGCATCCTGTCATTCTGTTCGCTGCAAAAGCTCTCGATAAGCACGCTGAATATATAGCCCATGAGCAGATCGGGAACTATTATGTCCATAACCTTAGAAGCTGACGGAACAAATGTCAGATCGTCACTGTAATCACCTTCCGTATCGATCCTTCCCTCCACTTCCTCAGGAACTATCGGAAGAAGGTGCATTACTCTTGCTTCGCTGGTGAGCTGATCCTTCATGCCCGTATAGACGATTGATACATCATCACACCTTCCGGAAATGAATTCATCTATCATTTCATCACAGATAACCCTTGCTCTGTGCAGAGTCGGATTCTGTGCTGTGTATTTGAACTGTCCTTCAAGATGTACCTTCTTGCTTGCAAAGTACTGTCTTCCGGCTTCTCCCACGACAAAGAGCTTAACGTTTTCTTTTCCGCTCAGGAATTTATCTTCGGTCAGCTTTACCACATTGTGGTTATAGGCTCCCGCAAGTCCCTTATCGGCAGTTACGACTATGACCGCGTGAACTCTGTCTTCCCTCTTCTTGTCAGGCCTTCTGTCCGTAAAAGGATGCTGCAGATGATCCGAAGTGTTCATGATGTTTATAAGCATCTCCTGCATCGCTTCAAAGTAAGGATTATTAAGCTCCGCATCCTTCTTTGCCTTACGCAGTTTGGTCGAGGAGATCATATACATGGCATTTGTAATTTTCATGGTATCCTTGACGCTTCTGATACGTCCGGATATCTCTCTTAATCCTGCCATTACTCTTTAATACTCATGAATTCCTGCAGCATGGTCTGTGCCTTCTGAACAAGGAAATACTTCTCGTCATCGTTCAGCGTACCAAGCAGTTCTATATCGTGAACTATCGTCTGTTCTTCTTCATGGACCTTCTTAAGGTATCCATCCATAAACTCACGCACCATCTCAAGAGGGAGCGAATCTATAACTCCCGAATTGACCGCAGTAAGCATCATTACCTGATCGACCATTGACCTCGGATGACCTATTGGCTGCTTGAGCATTTCCATAAGGAGTCTTCCGTGACGGAGCTGGTTCTTGGTAGCATCATCAAGATCCGATGAAAACTGGGTGAAAACTTCCATCTCCCTGTACTGTGCAAGGTCTATTCTTACCGAGCCTGCTGCCTTCTTCATAGCCTTGGTCTGTGCGGCACCACCGACTCTGGATACGGAAAGTCCGACATTGACCGCAGGTCTGAAGCCCAGGAAGAAAAGGTCACTTTCAAGATAGATCTGGCCGTCTGTTATCGATATTACATTTGTCGGGATATATGCCGAAACATCTCCCGCCTGAGTTTCAATGATGGGAAGTGCGGTGATGGAACCTCCGCCTTTCTCCTCACTGAGTCTTGCACTTCTTTCAAGAAGCCTTGAGTGAAGATAGAATACATCTCCGGGATATGCCTCACGTCCGGGGCTCCTTTCAAGAAGAAGCGATAATGCTCTGTAAGCAACGGCATGCTTGGACAGATCATCATAAACTATCAGGACATCCTCTCCCTTGTTCATGAAAAATTCTGCAATAGCCGTTCCCGAATACGGAGCTATAAACTGAAGAGGTGCAGGATCCGATGCGGTCGAGGAAATGACGACCGTATAATCCATGGCTCCGTTTTTCTCAAGTGTATTTACCAGCTGGGCTATGGTTGATGCCTTCTGTCCTATCGCAACATAAACGCACTTAACACCCTTGCCCTTCTGGTTGATTATCGTATCTATTGCTATCGAGGTCTTACCGGTCTGTCTGTCTCCGATGATAAGCTCACGCTGACCTCTTCCTATCGGGAACATGGAATCGATTGAAAGGATTCCGGTTTCAAGAGGCGTATCAACAGGCTGTCTGGCAGTGATGGATGGTGCGGGGCTTTCAATCGGTCTATACCCTTCAGCCTCAAATTCACCGTCTCCGTCTATCGGCTCACCCAGCGCATTGAGTACTCTTCCAAGCAGAGCATCACCCACGGGCACACCGGCTCTGAGACCTGTTCTTGCGACCTCATCCCATACCCTTATCTCTGTATCCCTGCCGAAAAGAATGACACCGCAGTCATCTCTTCTGATGTCCTGGACCATGCCCTTGACACCGCTTGCAAAGATAAGGATCTCTCCGTACTCAGCACGCTCAAGTCCCTTGACTCTTGCTATACCGTCACCTGCGGATACAACATATCCGGATCTTCTGAAGCGTGCGGCAAGTCTGAATTCCTCCGTTGTGGTCCTGAGGATTGAAATGACATCTTCATCAGCTCCGACATTTCTTCTTATCTGCTGAAGTTTTTCATTGAACTGTCCGAGACGACCTCTGGTACTCCAGTTATATACCTCGTTGCCGCACTTAAGGATAAAGCCTCCTCCCAGAGACTCATCTTCCTCAACGGAAAAATCTATGTCTTCCGCTTTTCTGTCTTCATTTACATATTTTCCGAGAACAAAATTCCAGATACCCTGAAGCTGTTCAGCCGAAGGAGGCGTGACATAATAAAGGACAACCTGGAATCCCGGTTTCTTAGCCATAATGCGACTCTCCCTTACTTAGCCTGCTCAAGGAATCTGTCATAAAGTTCCTTGTTCATGTCTTCGTTCTGATCGGCGGTCACTATTCTCTCGGCAGCCATTGCAACCAGATCCGTGATCTCCTGATTGGCTCTCTTAAGTCTGATCTCTCTTTCCTCTTCAGCCTCTTTCTTGGCTGAATTGATGATCTTTTCAGACTCTTTTTTAGCCTGCTCCATCAGTCTTTCGTATTCGCTGTTAGCCTGATTTCTCGCCTCGGCAAAACGACGCTCTTTCTCTTCCTCGATGTTTTTGATGGAATCTTCATACTCCCTCTTGGAAGAAAGAGCTGCCTCGGTTATCTTATCTGCCTCGGCATACTTTTCCTCTACTTCTTCCCTGCGCTTGTCGAGTATCTTATGTACCGGCCTTATCAGGAATATCTTCACCACAGCGAAAAGAAGCAGAACATTGATGATGGTAAATAATAAATTGATATCAATTCTGAGCATATCGCACCTCACACAGGCACATCCGCTTTTTTCTGCAGACTCTGCCCGATATCATTATCAAATAAAATACAGTGGATCAATGATGCTCATTTGATGAACAGGATTATCATGATACCGATAACAAATGAATAGATTGCGGTTGCCTCTGCAAGAGCGCCACCGAGGATCAGCAGCTTCATGATCTTACCGTCTGCCTCAGGCTGACGTGCACATGCATCACATGCTTTTGCGGTTGCGATACCCAGGCTGACACCTGCTCCTACACATCCGAGTGCTGCTATACTTGCTCCGATTGCTACCATTTTAGGTTCCTCCTTAATATCAGTCAGATATTTGCTTTAAATGTCCTTTGCTCCGAGCTATCACTCCAGAGCTTCTTTTATATACATTCCCGTCAGGAAAACAAATACATATGCCTGCAGGAATCCGTCAAACAGATCAAAGTAAAGTGAGAACACCGCCGGAAGTCCGACCGGCACGACCGATTTCAGCAGTTCCATGATAACGAAAGCACCCAGAACATTTCCGAAAAGTCGCATACACAGCGAAAGCGGTTTGATCCCAAGTTCCAGTATATTGATCGGGGTCACCAGAGCAACAGGCTGAGTGAAGCTCTTCAGCCAGCCGCCGACTCTCTTTTTTCTTATCGATGCAGCCTGGACCAGAACTATACTCATGATTGCAAGGGCGGCAGTGACATTCAGGTCCTTGGTAGGCGGCTTGAATCCCAGCAGTCCGATACAGTTGGACAATCCGATGAAGATCAGTACGGTAAGCAGATATGGCACATACTCACGCCCTTCTTCACCCACCATTCCTCCGACCAGCTCTTCACCTTTTGCAACAAGCCATTCTGCAAGGGCCTGCCTTCTCGATATGTTCTTTACCTTCAGGCCGGTAGTCAGGATAAGACAAAGCACCAGTACTATTCCTATTACCACCCAGCTTACCACCACCGATTCGGCAACCTTTACCTCATATCCATTCACGGTAAAAGAAAACGCATCTTCTATCTCAAGTTGTTCAAGGATCTCTTCAGCAATCTGTTCAATCTTTCCCATCGCCAGGTTCCTCAGATAAACCACAATCCGGTTTTCAAAAAAATACTCATATATTATACGCCTTTTTGGTATGTAAAGCACCTCAAACACGCATAATATTGTAAATTTACAAGTATTTGTGTATGATATTTTCCGCACCGGACTTAAGGTTTCAAGACTCCGGAATGCATTCATCCCGCAAAACAAGGAGCAGCGGATACCTGTGAGGCTCCGCTGCAGAAAATACGAGGATTATATGGAAAATAAGAATAAATGGACTCCCAAAAGGATCTGTGCGATCCTGTGCATAATCTTTCTAGTGATGATCTATCTCGGAACGCTCATAGTTGCGATCTTTGCACCCGAAGCAGGCGGAAAACTCTTCGCAATGTGCCTTTTTGCAACGGTCATCGTTCCGATAGTCGCGTATATTTACATCTGGATTTACACCCAGGCCACCGGAAAGCGAACCATTGCCAGTACGCCTGAGGTTCCCGGTGAAAAGGAAGCAAGAGACTCAGCTGAAGTTGCAGAAAACCATCAGGATCCTAACGCTTAAGATTTAATTTGCGCAGTCCGCATTTGCAGGTGCTAAAAGTTTCCTGAGTTCTTCTTCTGCTGCTTCCTTTGTGGTAAATACGAATGCATTGAATCCGCATTTCCTTGCCGCTTCCACATTAGGTTCAAGATCATCCATAAAAACGCATTCTTCTGCTTTAAGTCCGTATCTGCTAAGGAGCAGCTCATACATCTCACGGTCAGGCTTGACAACCTTCTCACGAAAGCTCAGGATTCCCCCGTTGCAATGATCGGTAAAGTCAAGCGCCTCCCTGCAATCGTCATATATCCTCTCCGGATAATTCGAAAGATAATAGACTCTGTATCCTGCAGCCTTAATGCTTTCTATCCATGGAATGGAATAATCTCTTTTCGTAACGATGCCGTAAAAATCATCAAAGGCTATATGAAGCTCTTTTTCTATCTCAGGATCATTTGATACGAATCCGTTGAACACCTCTTCATAGCTCAGTATTCCTCTGTCAAATTCATGCCAGTAACCATCATTTACGGATGCCTTGCCGATGCGTTCTACCATTTCCGCATCAAAACCTTTATCAGCAAGGAATCCCTCCCATCTGAAATCGGCAAGTACATTTCCTATATCAAAAACAATATTTCTGATCATAATTACCTCTTAATACCGTTAATCCTCATTATTCATCCGGAATATGTTCTGAACATTAAATGAGACCCGGGCTCATCGCTCAGGTCTCATGTGTTTTTACTTTGAAAGAGGTGAAGTGCGGTAGATGATGTCATCTCTTGAAGGGCCGTTGGATATCATGGTAATAGGATATCCGATTTCCTTTTCGATGAACTCTACATACTCCTTGCACTCTGCAGGAAGGTCATCATAGTTCTTGATTCCTCTGATGTCTGTCTTCCATCCCTTGAACGTCTTAAGAACGGGCTTACATTTCTCAAGCTTGGAGGTGACAGGGAAATCCTTGATCTCCTTGCCGTCGAGCTCATAAGCTACACATACGGGAATCTCATCAAGATACTTAAGGATATCGAGAACGGTGAAAGCAACCTCTGTCGTTCCCTGAAGTCTGCATCCGTACCTGGAAGCCACACAGTCAAACCAGCCGACTCTTCTGGGACGTCCTGTTGTTGCACCACACTCTCCGCCGT
>CAMOZY010000064.1 GCA_946631295.1 uncultured Lachnospiraceae bacterium | reverse complement strand
TATCCTTGATCTGACCGTTAGAACGATACTGACCAAGGGTGTCTTTGATCCAGCCTTTTGCTTCAAGCGGGTCTACCGCAGGATAGTTAATTACTGTGGGAATTATTTGAGGTTGTAATGCCAAATTTCCATCTATCATATCCATCCCTCCTGTTCAGCCCGGAGGTAACAGCTGACCGTTACCTCGACTGTTTGGTTGGGATTTCTCCGTGAATGTATGGATTTTGGGTAGGTGAATGAGGTCAGAAAGACCTTGGAATAATTGCTGTCAAGATGCGAATACAGGACACGACGGTTCAATGTCAACAGGTCATGCAAACTCATCGAGAGATATGCTATCAAGACTTGAAAATATGGTGCTTATGGCTGCGGACCTTCCTCTTGCAGCAATCAGACAGCAGATTGCTTCCGGGCTTGATATCATTGTCCATCTCGGAAGACTTAGGGACAGGTCCAGGAAGGTTCTTGATATATCGGAGGTATGCGGATATGAAAACGGGGAGATTGTCATCCGTGAACTTTTCCGCTTTTGCGAGGAAGGGTTTGAAAACGGAAAAGTCATTGGAGGTCTCAGGAAGACGGGAGAACTCCTTCAAAGAGAAAAGCTCGCGCGCGCGGGATTATCACTTGGCTGAACTGAATGCGGGAACAAGAGTGATGGCCCTTTTGAAATCTGCCGCGGTTGTAGCCGTGCTGACCATATTCTTTTACAGAAGCATACTGGCTGCCATACCTTTGTCATTTATAGGATTTCTTTTTTATAAAAAAAACATATCCGAACTTGCAGGCAGGGACAGACAGATTCTTGAGTCGCAGTTTGGTGAAGCAATACACGGAGTGGAAACTGCACTGAAAGCAGGATATTCGGTGGAGAATGCTTTTATCCAGAGTGGCAGGGATATGGGCAGGCAGTTCGGCGAGGAATCTTTCATCTTCAGAGAAATGGAAGTTATAAGAAGAGGGCTAATTATTAACATCACATTGGAAGAGATGCTTGCAGATCTTGCAGCAAGAAGCGGAAGTGAAGCGATAGAGGATTTTGCAAATGTATTTGCGATAGCAAAGAGGTTTGGAGGAAACATGCCTGAAGTGATATCCACATCCGCAAGGACGATAGCTCTTCAGATTGAAACAAGAGAAGAGATCATGGCATCACTTTCCGGAAGACGAATGGAGCAGAACATTATGAAAATAATGCCGTTTGGAATACTGACTTATGTCAGTATAAGCAGTCCGGGGTATTTCGATCCGCTTTACGAAAATGCTACAGGTATTCTCGTTATGACCGGATTACTTGCGGTATATCTTGCTGCATATTTTATCGGTGACCGGATCCTTGGAAAGCTGGAGGAAGGGGCCTGATGTTTGAAAAAACTTCTGATCTGATTTTTAAAAAAATATATGGAGCCGGCAGAAGAAAGCCTGATCCGGACGTTCTAAGAAAACTTATGTTTCTTAATCCTTTTACGGATGCGGGGGAGACGTACAGGATCTTCTGTACGAAAAGGATACGTATGGTCCTGATATGTCTTCTGGCCGGAATCATCATTTTCATCATGATGAAAATGTCTCTTTTAGGTGCATCAGATATTCCGGAAGACGGATTTGAAAGGGAAGAGTGGGACGGAAGCAGGCAAAACGTTGAACTGTACGCAATTACCGAAGAGGGAAAGATAGAGGTGGATATAGCATTACAGCCCAGGCTTTTGGCAGAAGCAGAACTGGACAGTTATTCCGAGGAATTTCTTAACAATGCAGGCATCCTGATATGCGGAGAAAATCCTGATCTTATGAATGTTAGTTCGGATCTTTACCTCGCAGAAAAATATGATGGGTATCCGTTCACATTTTCATGGAGATCATCTGATCCGGGACTGATAAGTGCATACGGAGGAAGAGTGGATACCTCCTTCGGTGAGAAAGATGTGCTACTTACAGTGAAATATTCATATGGAGATTATACCGGAGAATCGGACATACCGGTACATATTATAAAACCTGATATTTCAGGATATGCGGCCCTTGTCGGTAAGATTACTGAGGTGCTGAAAGACAGTGAACAGGAGGGGAGAAATGAGAAAACGTGGTTTCTTCCTGGAGATGTTGATGGTGAAAAAATTGTTTGGGAGATGAGAACCGAAGATAACAGCGGGATGATACTTGGATTGTTTCTGCTGGTTTCGATATTGATCTATGCCGCTGCCGGAAGGGATCTTACATCACAGATTGAAAAAAGAAGAGATTCCATAAGAAGGAGTTATCCCAAAATTCTCAGACAGATTTCTTTATATACCGGTGCAGGGATGACAGTAAAGGGAGCTTTCATGAAAATGGCTGCTGATACTGAGAGGTCAGGAAATGCTGAGCCCGTGTATGAAGAAATACGTGCGTCCTGTTATGAGATGAACCAGGGAATAGGTGAATCTGAGGTGTACGAAAGATTCGGAAGACGGATAGGTCTGGGTGAATATATCAAACTTGCAGGCTTGCTGTCACAGAATCTGAAAAGAGGAAATCCGGATTTTATCACCAGGCTTAAAACGGAAGCAGATCTGGCTATGAAAGAAAGGATCCTGGATGCGAGAAAGACAGGAGAAAAAGCACAGACAAAACTTCTTGCACCAATGATGATGATGCTTGCGGTTGTTATGGTGATGATAATGATACCGGCTTTTACCGGAATGAATATTTAAATAAAGGAGGAGAAAAAATGCTGAAATTGAAAGGGTTAAAAGAACTGTTGTGTGAGGAAGAAGGAATGGGAACAGTAGAGATCATTTTGATAATTGTTGTTCTTGTAGGACTCGTGATCATTTTTAAGGGGAGGATCACGACAATTGTCGAGAACCTCTTTGACAAGATCACAACTCAGACTAATTCCGTATGATGCGCGCATATAGCAAATACGACGGATATCTTACGGTATATATGACCATGACTCTTGCCGTGATCCTGAGCCTTTGCATGACGATGATCGAAGGCGCAAGAAGGAGTGCAATGAGAATGGAAGCAGAACTTATCACCGATACTGCCATGCGAAGCGTTTTCGCGGAATACAATCGGGAACTCATGAGACAGTACAACGTATTTGCCATTGATTCATCCTACGGAACTCCGGTTTCAGGAATGGATGAGACCTCCGGACATTTTAAAGATTATATGGAAAAAAATTATTCCTTTGATATGTCTGTGCCCTGGCTTAATCACCGTGATCTGATAGGAGCATATCCCGAAAGCGCTCAGATTGAGAATGTAACTTTTCTGACTGATGAATCCGGAAGGATATTCAGAAAATGTGCTGTAGAGGCCATAAAAGATGATTACGGGTTAGCAGCTGCCGAGGAGCTGATCGGATGGGTATCGTCCTCGGAACTGTCGGAGGCAGATTCGATGGATGTTTATGGTCAGATGAGTGAAGAGGCCGAGAGCGTATCTGATGAAGCCGGTACGGAAAGAGACCGAAGAGCATCGGAAAGGGCCGGACAGGAATCGGATTACAAGCAGGCATGCATCGATGCTGAAGAGGCAGGTGAAGAACCTCCTGAAAAACCTTCTCTGACTGAACTCCCTGAAGAATACAGTTCTCCTGTATCCGGAATTGCGGAGGATGCAAATACAGGTATACTCGGACTTCTGGTTGATGATGTGGAAAATCTGTCAAGGAGAACGCTTGACCTTAACTCTGTAATATCCGGGCGTATGTCTTCCGGAAACGTCAATGTCGGAACCCTCAGGTTTTCTGATGAGGACAGCGGTACTTTTGATGATGTGATGGAAAAAGCGTTATTTACGGAATATCTGATGAGATACATGGGAAGATTCGGTGATACTGATGAGAACGATGCTATGTGGTATCAGATCGAATACCTTATTGCCGGAGGAGACTGTGACGTTGAAAACCTTAATTCCATAGCTCTGAGAATAATTGGGATACGGGCAGGTCTGGATATGATCTATCTTGAATCCGATCAGACTAAAGTAGCTGAGGCAGAAGTAATAGCAACGGCCGTTTGCACTGCGTGCATGATCGAATTGATGATTCCTGTACTTACTCATGTAATTTTGCTGGCATGGGCTTTGATCGAAGCCAGATATGATACTTCGGTATTACTTAGTGGCGGTAAGATCCCGCTTATGAAGGATTCTTCATCATGGCATTGTGATCTTGACAGTGCATTGTCTGGATCATGGGAAGGTACGGATACGGATTCACAAAAAGGTTTGTCGTATAAAGATTATCTGAGAATATTTCTGTATCTTACAAATACTGATGAACTGACTTTAAGAGCCATGGATATAGTCGAATCAGATATACGCCTGAGTAACGGTAATTCCGGTTTCAGGATGGATTCGTGTATTGAGATGGCAGAGTTCAGCGCAGTGATTACCAGCTCATTCGGAAGCAGAGTAAGCATCAGAAGAAAATTCGGATACTGATCTGAATCTTTTTTACATAATAACCATTTAATGAAGGAGAACAGGGCAGAGATGTCTTTTTTATGCGGGATGCATGTGTCAGCGTTCATGAAACGTGCAACCAAACTAATACAATCACTCCTACAAATTCCTTCTCCGGGACATCATGAAATGTATGATGCATCCTGCATAGAGAAGACATCTCTGCTGCGTGGAAGTATGACCATAGAAGCTGCAGTGGTGCTGCCATGCTTTCTGTTCTTCTTCATTAATCTCTCCTCATCTCTTGAAATGATAAGACTTCACGGCAATCTTCAGTTTGCTCTTCATAATGCAGGCAATGAGATATGTCTGTACGGAAGTCTTCTTACCGAGGAGATGAAAACACTTGGAAGCACCGGACATGTATCTCCGGTAAAAAACAGTTCTTCAGAAAGCAATGATGAAGCCGGTTCTCAGGAAGTGTCATCGTTGCAAAGTGATGATGAGACCAATCTGCTTTCCATGGCCGGAGGAACAGCTCTTTCGTATACGTATGTTAAGTACCGTATTACAAATGAACTGACCGAGGAATACCTTAATTCATCTCCGCTTAGGAGCGGTTCGATGAGTCTGAATTTTGTAGGCAGCAGTATCGGAGAAGAAGATGATGTTGTTGATATTAAGCTTACCTATGCAGTTGGAACACCGATAGATTTTGCAGGTGCCGGACCTTTTTTCCTGACAGGAAGATATTATGGGCATCTGTGGAACGGATATGAGGTTAGCGGAAGTGGAAGCAGACCTGAACAGGAACAGATAGTTTATATAACCGAAGACAGTCAGGTATATCATACGACTACAACATGTACACACCTTAAGCTGACGATACGTGGAGTGGAGTATTCCAATCTGGAAAATGAAAGAAACCGGAGCGGTGGAAGATATTACCCCTGCGAAATATGTGCTCACGGAGAAGCACCGGATGTTGTTTATATATGCGCTGAGGGAGACCGGTATCATTATATGTTCGACTGTTACACCCTTACCAGGAGTTATACACCTGTACCGTTATCTGAAGTAGAGGATTCGCACAGACCATGTTCAAGATGCGGAGGCTGAAGATGAGTATAAGCATGATGATCATCATATATTTATTTATGCTTTCAGTCTGGGATATAAGAAAAAAATCCCTTCCTGTATCTTTGATCATTCTTGGCGTGATGGCTGTCTTTTTACGATTTGTGTTCAGACTTGTAATATGCGGGCCTTCAACGGAACTGATCAGGATTGTCTTTACAGCTCTGTTGGGGGCCCTGCCGGGCCTGATCATGACAGCACTGTCATATTGCTCGGATAAGGTTGGACGTGGTGACGGATATGTGCTTATGATAACCGGTTCCTTTGAAACCTGTACATTTTCAGCCTGTGTGATATGTCTTGCATGTATATTGCTTGCATGTGTATCCGGAATACTGCTTGTGATGAAGAAGGTAACGAGAAAAACAAGAATGGCATACATACCATTTGTTGCCGTTTCGTATATGATGTTGAAATTTTATGAATGGAGTTATCTGAGAATATGAGTGTACGCCATGATGACAGAGGATATTTTTCACTTGAGGCTGCACTTATCCTTCCCTTTGTGCTGGGAGTGATACTTCTTGTGATACGCATATGGTTTTTCAGATATGATCATGTTCTTCAGGATATGGATACTTGTGCAGTGGTTATAAGAGTTTCCGAACAGACTGATATGACGCCGGATGAGAAGGCTTCATACGTTGTGTCACAAATGCAGGGAAGATATAAGGATGCTTATATTGCCTGGAATTTTGGTGACCTGAATGTGAAGTGCAGTGGCGATACCGTTTCCTGTATTACAACAGGAAGCAGTGGATATTCGGGTGGATCTTTTGTCTATTCTGTTTCGGGAATGAGCGAAGCAGTCTCTTCACGAAGCCGCACTTCGGTAAGTGAGGTGTTTGTTATACGTACCTACAGAAAAGCTTTAGGCGCAGCCGGTGCGGCTGAAGAATACCTGAATGGAGAGGAGCAGTAAAGATGATCGTAAGTGAATATGTTAAGGGAATAAAGAATAACTATGTAAGGATTCGGGAATTGTCACTTCCGGATGAAAGGAAATACCAATACTGCATCATGAAAAGGGGAGGAATATCAGGATTGCTTCCTTTTGAGATCAGATATATCGATTCGGATGCATATATGTATTATGACATCACATCCAGGCAGAATTTGAGTACATTGTACTCAAAAAAAGCGTTGGACAGGAAATGGGTGAGATCCTTTTTTTCATCAATGAAGAAGATCAGGAGTGAAGCAGTGAGGTTTCTTCTTGATCCCGGAAATCTGATATGGAATCCATCCAATGTATATCAGGATCTTAAAACCGGTAATATAGAATATTTGTATGTTCCTTATCTTGATGAGGATAACGGATTATCGGAGATGATGGATTTTCTGGTAAGTCACGTGGATTATTCGGATGATGAACTCGTCAGATGTGTTTATTCGATAGCCGAGCAGTATAAATCCGGAGGAGATGTGTATATTCAGGAGAAAATATATCTGGATGCTGATGAACTTGAGATCAGCGAAGACCATCCCCAGGCATTAACCGATAAGGAAACGACCTGCGGAAACGGCGTTTCAGATACTGTGACTGACGTTAATGATTCCGAATGTCCAGCTCAGAGCCCTGATTGTAATTCTGTGAGCATGTCAAAGGGGCGTAGTATGGATGATATATATACACAGGCCGAGAAGATCGCTGATGGTTTTAATGCAGCGAGTGGAAAAGCATTAAAGCTGAAACCATACGTAGGATCGGGATCAAAAAATAAAGGCAGGAATATGACAGGAACCGGAGGGATTTTATCATTTTGGGGAAAGATCAGATCAAAGGATAAAAAAGCAAGAGATGAATATGATTTCGGAGCTGATTGGGAAGCAAGCGGAGCTGTTGCAGAAGAAGCGGTATACAGTGATGCTGTCAGCGAGGAAAAATCCGAGGGGACTGTGTTTGTCGATCTTTCATCGGAGGATAAGGTAAGACATCTGGAAAACGAGGTCGGAAAAATAATACATGAGCTGAGGGAGGAATCCTGTGTCATTGGAAAGAGCAGCGAGGAAGCGGATCTTATAATGGACGAGGTGGGAATCAGCCGTATGCATGCAAGGATATTTGTTAAGGATGATGATTATTATCTCGAAGATCTTAATTCAACCAACGGAACTTTCAAAAACGGACTTAAGCTCAAGCCATATGAACAAAAGAAACTTGCAAAGGGCGATGAGATAAAACTCGCGTCCAAAAAGATAGTTTTTATGTAAAGATATGATATAATTTTCCTGTCGGAGGTGGCAGGTATGGAAGAGGATATGAGCAAATTATTTACTTTTTTGGAAAACTTTGACACTGAGAATAATATAAAAATATATGATGAATCTGGAGAGCTTTTGTTTGAGGGAAAAATGGGAGATGTTCCTCAGAGAATCTCAAATATGATGAGCGTAATAAGAGGAACCGTCATTAATAATGGTGCCTATTTAACCGTCAAAGTGAAAAAGTGCTAAGAAAAATGAGCCATGTGAATGGCTCATTTTTAATGTTCAGGATCGTTTCATATGTTATATTAATACAGATGGATAACAATAATAAACATTTTGAAAAGGCTCTTTCGGATATGAAGGATAATTTTGCCGGCAGGGATGGTATAAAGCATCTTGCCGACCTTGGTTATTCCATGCAGGAAATCCGTGAAAATCTCGATTTTCCTTTTCCGATGGACAAGATAGGAAGAGTTCTCTGGGATTATTATGTTTCTAATGAAACGATCCTTTTGAAAGCCCCGGGTTCGGGTGCCGGATCTGTCAATTCCAGATATATACGCAAAACCGATTCATACGGAAAGCAGTCTTTTATAAAAGTTACGGAAGAGAGCAGTGAAGCACAGCAGATAACATGGAAAAAAGCTGTGTTTAAGAATAATCACGATATTTTTCAGACGCCGTTTATTGGTGAAAGCCACGCATTTAAGACTTTTCTGGAATCCAATTCGACCGGAGGCCCCGATTATGTGAGTCTGGATCTCGGAAGATTAAAGAGCCGCAAAAGCACGGAGTGGGTGAGTTTTCTTTCCCTTCTCAGTGAAGATACGAGAGAGTATATTGAATTCATGCCCTGGGAAAAGAGCATTACCAGCGTCTATCACCTTATTGACGAAAGAATGACCCGGGTGCTTAGTCGGCTGGAAAAAACGGGATATATGCCCGGGGTTTTTTATTTTGCCCTTAGAGATGTATAATCAAATGGTTTGTAATACGTCTGAAAGGAGACTGTATGGTCATACACATTTATTATGGCGGACGCGGAGTCATAGATGATCCTACACGTCCGGTCATAGAGAGGATGCAGAAGGTTCTCGAGGAACTTCGTGTTAATGTCGTACTGTACAACCTCTATGAGTACAAGAACACTATTCCTACGCTGTCACAGACTGTAAAGGATGCCGACGGAATAATCCTGGCATCAACGGTTGAGTGGTTTGGAATGGGCGGATACATGCTTCAGTTCCTGGATGCATGCTGGCAGTTTGGTGATAAGTCCAGGATCAGTGAGATATATATGATGCCGGTCGTCATGGCCAAGACCTATGGCGAAAGACAGGTACTTGCAGATCTGTCCAATGCATGGGAGACGCTCGGAGGAAGAGTTCTGACCGGACTTTCCGGTTATATTGATAATCCTCTCGATCTCGAAGTCAATCCGGATTATATCTCTGTTGTCGAGGCACAGGCTGAGAAGCTTTACCGCGGAGTCAATCAGAGAGAGAAGGTATTTCCTTCCAGTAAAAAAGCCCTTACCGAAAGAGTGGGCACACCGAATCCTCTTGATCTGTCGGTTCCGGAAGCTGAGCAGCTTTCCAAGTATGTATCGGATGAAAACTATGTCAGGACCCAGAAGGAAGATATTCAGGAACTTGCCGTGCACTTTAAGGGAATGCTCCTGAATGAGGATGCCGGAAGCGAAGAAGAATATATAAATGAGATCAAAAGAGCATTTAAACCTTCTCCCGATGTATCCGGCACGTTTATTGTGAGCATCGAAGAAAAGAAGAATGATCTTATCATTGAGATCTCCGGACCCAGAATAGATGTCCGTTATGACAAGGCTTCTGCCGGGGATGTCTGTATGGCGATGAACAGGGATGTTATGGAAGATATCGTATCCGGAAGGATGACATTCCAGAGGGCATTCATGTCAGGTGCCATGGCCAGTATGAAGGGAGAATTCTCCATGCTGAACGGACTTGATAAAGTTCTTTCCTTTACACATATTTAACGGAGGAATTATATATGAAAAAAGATGACTGCATTTTCTGTAAGCTTGCTAACGGTGATATTCCCACCAACTCAATATATGAAGATGACAGGTTTAACGTGATCCTTGACAATGGTCCCGCTACAAAGGGACATGCTCTTATACTTCCCAAGGATCATGCTGACAATCTCTTTGAGCTTCCGGAAGATACCGCTGCAGAGGCAATGAAGCTTGCAAAGAAGCTCGGAAAACATATAGTGGATACATTCGGAGCACAGGGACTTAATATTGTCCAGAATAACGGTGCGGTAGCAGGACAGACAGTCATGCATTTCCACCTGCATATGATCCCCAGATATGAAGGAGACGGCCAGAAGATCCTCTGGGCTCCCACATCCCCTTCTGCCGAGGAACTTACACAGATAAAGGAACAGTTAGTAAAATAATGAGAGAAATAAGTTCAGAAATCATCACTCAGACCATTGCACAGATGTGCATTGAAGCCAATCATCATCTGACTCCCGACATGGAAAAGGCTCTTATAAGTGCCGGAGAGAACGAAATTTCACCACTTGGAAAACAGGTTCTTTCCCAGCTCAGGGAAAATCTAAAGATTGCTGACGAGGATATGATTCCCATCTGTCAGGATACCGGAATGGCGGTAGTCTTCGTGGAAATGGGACAGGAGGTGCACATTACGGGTGCATCCCTTTCCGATGCCATTAACGAGGGTGTAAGAAAAGGATATACCGAAGGCTATCTCAGAAAGTCTGTTGTCGGGGATCCGCTCGAAAGAGTAAACACCGGGGATAATACACCTGCGGTGATCCACTACGACATAGTACCCGGAGATACATTCAGACTGACCGTTGCTCCCAAGGGTTTTGGAAGCGAAAACATGAGCAGAGTCTTTATGCTCAAACCTGCTGAAGGAATCGAGGGTGTTAAAAATGCGGTCCTTACTGCCGTTAATGATGCCGGACCTAATGCCTGCCCTCCGATGGTTGTCGGAGTGGGAATAGGCGGAACCTTTGAAAAGGCAGCTATAATGGCTAAGCGTGCGCTTTTACGCCCTGCCGGAGAGCATTCTGAAATCCCTTATGTATCCGATCTCGAAAAAGAATTACTCGAGAAGATCAATAAATCCGGTATTGGCCCCGGCGGCCTCGGGGGAAGAATGACTGCTCTTGCGGTCAACGTCCTGACATATCCCACACATATCGCGGGACTTCCCGTTGCCATAAACATATGCTGTCACGTAAACCGTCACAGCGTGAGAGAGCTTTAAGGAGGCATATATAATGAACAGAGAAATAAAAATGCCTCTTTCAAAAGAGGATGCACTTTCGCTTAAATGCGGAGACTATGTATATCTTACCGGAGTTATTTACACCGCAAGAGATGCTGCACACAAAAGAATGTATGATGCACTGAGGAAAGAAGAATCACTTCCTCTGGATATCAAGGGGCAGACGATCTATTACATGGGACCTTCACCCGCAAGAGAAGGAAGGCCGATAGGCTCTGCAGGTCCTACGACTGCGAGCCGTATGGATAAATACGCTCCTGAACTTCTTGACCTTGGACTTATCGGAATGATAGGAAAGGGAAAAAGAACACAGGCCGTAAAAAATGCCATTGTAAGGAACGGTGCGGTCTATTTTGCCGCTGTTGGCGGCGCGGGTGCCATTCTCAGTAAATGCATCACTTCATCGGAGGTGATAGCTTATGATGATCTGGGAACAGAGGCAATACGAAGACTTGAAGTTAAGGACTTTCCGGTGATCGTTGTTATAGATCATGAGGGAAGAGACCTTTACGAAGAATCACAAAAGCAGTACAGGATAGATTGAGGAGGAAATACAGGCAGTGAAAAGCAACAAAACTAATGTAAAAGTGCCTGAAGGATCCAAAAAGTTTATTAAGATCGCCGTTATTATTGTGGTGATCCTGATCCTTGCAAGCGGATCCTTCTATTCTATAAGGGAGGAAGAGCAGGCTGTCGTCTGCACATTCGGTTCACCTCAGGCAGTGACTACTCCCGGATTACACTTCAAGATACCTTTCATCCAGACAGTAGAAAAGGTATCTACAACCATTAACGGATTCAGCATCGGTTACAACTCAACCGGAGATGGCGAGGAAGCTATGATGATCACTTCCGATTACAACTTTCTCCACGTTGATTTTTATGCCGAATACAGAGTCACGGATCCCGTCAAGGCGCTTTATGCTTCTGAAGATCCCGTTGAGATACTTAAGAACATAGCACAGAACTGTATCAGGACAACGATCGGTTCATATTCGGTTGACAGCGTTCTTACTACAGGAAAGAACGAAATTCAGGCTAACATCAAGCAGATGATAATCGATAAGCTTGAGTTCTATGATATCGGTATCCAGCTTGTTAACATTACCATCCAGGATGCTGAACCTCCCACGGAAGCTGTAAGCATGGCATTCAAGGATGTTGAAACAGCCAAGCAGGGTAAGGAGACATCCGTTAATAACGCCAACAAATACAGAAACGAGAAGATCCCCGCAGCTGAGGCAGAAGCCGACAGGATAATCCAGGAAGCTGAAGCACAGAGACAGGAAAGGATCAACGAAGCAAACGGACAGGTAGCCAGATTCAACGCATTGTACGAGGAATATATTAACTACCCCGAGGTTACCAGACGTAGAATGTTCTATGAGACCATGGAGGATGTCCTTCCCGGACTGAAGGTGATCATCCAGACCCAGGACGGCACCATGACCACCATGCTCCCTCTGGACAGCTTCTTTGATGTGCCCGCAACAACAACACAGACCATACCTGATACCGAGGATTGATAGAGGATATAAAAATGGCAGAATTTGAAAGTTTTGATTCGAAGGGTAATCCCAAGAATCCCAAGGATAAAAAAGGAAGTAAGATATGGATCTTCTGGATCCTGGTCATAGTTGCACTGTGTATCGTTAAGGCATGCATGGTTGTAACTTATGAAAACCAGTTCAAACTCATAAGAAGATTCGGAAAAGTAGAACGGGTAATAAGCACTCCCGGAATCTCATTTAAGGTTCCTTTTATAGAGACTGTTGATGTGGTTCCCGACGAGATCCTTCTGTATGATCTTCCCGCATCCGATGTTATCACTTCGGACAAGAAGACAATGATAGTTGACAGCTATGTTCTCTGGAGAGTAACCGATCCTCTCAAGTTCGCTCAGACACTTGGCGGATCAATCTCAAGCGCGGAAAACCGTATCGATAACCTTGTTTATAATGCAACCAAGAATACTATTTCCAATATGACACAGGATGCCGTTATCCTTAGCCGTGATGGCAAGATGACAGTTACTGTAACAGCAGATGACAGCGATGTCACTTCCAGGGATATGACCGTTGATGAAGAAACCGCGGTTGTTGAGATCACATCACTTACGGAAGAGATCATGGCACAGATCAATAATGTTGAAGCTCAGTACGGAATAATCATCCTTACCGTTGATGTTAAGAAACTCGATCTGCCTGATGACAACAAACAGGCCGTATATACCAGAATGATCTCTGAAAGAGAAAATATTGCCGCACAGTACGATGCTGAAGGTCTTGCACAGGCTCAGATCATCATGAATACCACGGACAAAGAAGTTGCCATCACCATATCAAATGCTGAAGCTGAGGCAGCCGCCATCATTGCAGACGGTGAAGCAGAATATATGAGGATTCTTTCGGATGCTTATTCCGATGAAGATAAAGCAGACTTCTACTCATATGTCAGGGCGCTTGATGCACTGAAGATAAGTATGCAGGGATCTGACAATACGATAATCCTTTCGGAAGATTCCCCTATTGCTTCAATATTCTATGGAAAATACTGATCTGAGTATTTTCTGTTGACAAAGCGGGTCCAAAGTGGCTACAATACATATTGCGTCTTATGAGACGCACATATATAGAGATACCAATGTTCATCATTGGTAGAGGCAGTTCGGACCTATGGAGAAGTACTCAAGAGGCCGAAGAGGCGCCCCTGCTAAGGGTGTAGGTCGGGCAACCGGCGCGAGGGTTCAAATCCCTCCTTCTCCGTTCTTTTCAGATGTACCACAACGGAAAAGAATTCTCTGATGTGAAGAGGATTCTTTTTTCTATCGGAGGATATGTCTGAAGAGCATCACGGAAAGGGCCAAGATGTAGTAGTCTGCATAAGCCTTGAAATCAAGGTTTTGTAGAAAAAAAAGTTCAAAAAATATTTTTAAATTTTTTGTTGACTTTGAAAAAGCCCTGTGATATCTTAATAAAGCTGTCGCTCAGACAGTGACACAAAGTTCCTTGATAATTCAATACTAATGCAT
>CAMOZY010000063.1 GCA_946631295.1 uncultured Lachnospiraceae bacterium | reverse complement strand
TTGAGGTTGTTAAGGCTCTGGCTGACATCGAGGACATCATGGATGCAAAGATCCTTGTATCCGGCGGCCGTGGAGTAGGTTCACCCGAGAACTTCAAGATCCTCGAGGATCTCGCTGCAGTACTCGGCGGAGAAGTTTCCTGCTCAAGAGCAGTTGTTGACAGCGGCTGGAAGCCCAAGGATCTTCAGGTCGGACAGACCGGTAAGACCGTAAGACCTCACGTATACTTCGCAATCGGTATCTCTGGTGCTATCCAGCACGTAGCAGGTATGGAAGAGTCCGATATCATCATCGCTATCAACAAGGATGAGGATGCTCCTATCTTCGACGTAGCTGATTACGGCATCGTAGGCGACCTTAACAAGATCGTTCCCGAGCTTACCGAAGCTCTTAAGAAGGCTATTGCTGAGAAGTAATTTCAGATCTGTTTTATAAGCATTTGAACGGATCTTAAAAAAGTTTTTGAACTGAACAGGACTCCGCATCTTATGCAAAGCATAATGATGCGGAGTTTTTATCGGAGGACATATGGACAGAACTAAAGGATTGACCAAGGTCCTTGGTATTGTCAGTGGTGTTTGCGGACTTGTGAGCCTTATTGTTTTTTTCACCGGGGCCGGCTCATACAGTCTTATGGCAGCCATTGCGGACCTTGCTATTTGTTATCTCAGCTTCAGGGAAGCTGACCGCGAAAGACAGATCCTGGTTGCGGTTTTTGCCGGACTTGTTCTTGCGGAGATACTTGCATTTTTGGCCGGAGACAGTTTTCCGCTCAGCACTATCGTCGGAGCTGCCGGAAAGCTTATCGGACTCGCTCTTATCCTGATCTATCTTGGAAAGATCTCATATGACACCAAAAAGCCCATAATAGGCGGTGCAATAGTTTTGATCTTTGCAATAGTCAGCATCGTTATGACTGCATCTGCAGGCGGACTGACCGTGATCTCGATATTAAGAACGATTCTTTCCGTGGTGCCTGTGGTGATCATCACGATCTTCATAGCAACCGATACGGTTAATTTTGATTAAAAACTTAATACATTCTGATAAGTGCAGGACTTTCACCGGGTTATAATGATATAATGGTCTATGGACCAAAGGTCCTGCCGGAACAGAAAACAATCGCAGGGTGAACAGACTGATGACAAATGATAAGTACTCCAGGAGAATACTTACCTCATGTATACGTGTTATGCTTGTCGTCGTGTCTGTTCTCCTTTCTTTATACTGGGGAAGCCGTAAGGAAGGTTATCATGTTGATGAACTCTATTCCTACGGATTATCCAACAGTGAATATCTTCCCTTCATGCATTTCGGAGTGATGGAATATTCTGTCAGTGACTGGATGAAGGATTACGGTCCGGGCGACAGTCTTTCTGACCTTTTCACGAATGTCGTCAAGGATTTCCGCATACTGAAGGACGCATCATTCAATTTCAAAAACACTCCCATATATACCGATTATCTGATTGCCCGCGAAAACAGCTACGATACATATACGACCACCTGGGTTTCCGGACAGGACTACCTCTATTACCTTACCCCGTCGCCGGAAAACAGATTCAATTATGCATCCGTATACTATAACCAGCGCGGCGATGTGCATCCTCCGCTTTTCTATATCCTTCTGCATACCATCTGTTCCTTTGCACCCGGATACTTTTCCAGATATTTTGGCATCGGACTTAATGCCTGCATAATGGGACTGACCCTGTATGTCCTTTACGGGATCGTTAAGAAATACTTTGGCGGAGATCTGAATGCAATATGCGTATGCGTGCTGTGGGGATGGTCTGAATTCTTCGTGGAGACTGCGATCTTCATCAGGATGTATTCACTTCTGACACTGATGACAGTTTTGTTCTTCGGAGTTCACATGCGCTTTCGGGAGAGTGATTTTGAGTGGAACAAAAAGATCCGCAGACTCTTTTTTGTAACAGCGCTTTTCGGATATCTTACGCATTACTATTTCATCGTATTTGCGGGACTTACCGCACTTACGACATTTCTGTATCTTATGTTCAGCAAAAAATTCAGAACAGCTTTCCGATATATGCTGAACTTCGTGATTGCCGGAATTGTCGGACTTATCGTCTGGCCGTTTTCCGTTAAGCATGTATTCTTCGGATACAGGGGAGTGTCTTCTTTTACGACACATAATTTTCACGACGCCTTTGAAAAGACTTATGTCATATTCCGCATCATCATTACAGAGCTCTTCCTGAACCACATGCAGCTTGCATGTGTCACCGCAGGCCTTGTCCTTTTTTCACTGATGCTTGTCATCCTGAAAAAGAAGAAGATACCTGCATATAAGACTCTTCTCATAGTCATTCCGGTGATTTTATATATCTGTATCGTTTCACAGATCATCCCCATGTTCATCAGCAGATACTTCGTCTGCCTGTATCCGCTTATCATGATATTCGTCGTATCTGCAATATCGAAGGCGTGCGGAGCACTCAGCAGTAAGAAGAGATCTTTCATAGCATCCATCCCGCTGGTGGTGCTTTCCGCAGGACTGTTTTTCGTGACAAACGGATTTTTCCATATGCCAAACGGACTTTACATCGGAGGAATCGAGACTGTTACCGTGCCGGAAAAGACTGATATCGTCTACGTGCTTGCTAATGCCACCTGGAATGAAGCCAATAACGACCTTCTGACGCTCAGTAAGGCAAGAAGAGTCGGCATTGCTTACGAATCCGAGATTGAAGCACTTTCGGATTACACATATGATGAAGGCACGGTCGTTATGCTCTGCGTAAGAAACGGAGTTGAGAGAGGAGAGGTCATCGCAAGAGTTAAGGAAGCCCTCGGCATCACCGATTTTGTGATAATAGAGGAAAGAGCACAGGGGGATTTCCTGAGAGTATATATGACCAAGCTTGAAGAAATAGGGAGGAAACAATGAGATACGATACAGCGATAATAGGTACAGGACCTGCGGGACTTGAAGCCGCAATAACTCTTACGATCAGGAAGAAGAGCATCATCCTCATCGGAAAAAAGAATTCCAGTAATAAAGTCAGGTCTGCGGAAAAGATCGATAATTACCTCGGCATTCCTGCAGTGAGCGGAGATGAGCTTGCACGTAAGATGCTTGATCATGCAGCCCGGATGGGAGTGGAGATAACTGACGGACGTGTCACACTTATCTATCCATATGGTGAGTACTTTGGTATTCAGTGCGGTGAGGATATGATCGAGGCTAAGACCGTGATCCTTGCCACGGGTGTTGCTCCCGCGAACACACTTCCCGGCGAAAATGAATTTCTCGGACGCGGGGTCAGTTACTGTGCCACCTGTGATGCAGCAATGTACAAAGAAAAGAAAGCCATAGTTGTATCCTACTCTAAGGACTATGAAGAGGAAGCAGAATTTCTCAAAAAGTATGCAGCAGAGGTGGTCTATATTCCGATGTATAAAGCGGATTCAGTTAATGCAGAGGCAGGTTCATCAGATCTGTATGGAGGATTGTCTTCTGTACCCGGTATCACCGTCATGAATGCCAAGCCCCTTGAGATAAAGGGCGGCTTCAAGGCAAATACCCTCGTCACAGATCAGGGCGAACTGCAGACCGATGGTATATTCATCCTCAGAGACCAGATATCGGCTGCATCCCTTGTCCCCGGCCTCGAGACTGAAGGCGGTAACGTAAAGTGCCAGCGCGACATGTCCACCTCCGTCCCCGGCCTCTTCGCAGCAGGCGACATAGCCGGCGCACCCTACCAGCTCATCAAGGCAGCCGGCGAAGGCCTCACCGCCGCCCTCTCCGCCGTCAAATACCTCGCCTAACGGTACCCACCTAACGGTGCCAGGTAACATTAAGAAATCTTAATGTTACCTGGCACTATTATTTTTTCTCGTATGTGTAATTATTTATCTTTCTTTCACAAACTGGTCACAATCCGTTAACAACATTCGTGTGAAAGTGCTTACAAACCACATTAATCATGACTAAATTTAGTGCAATGTGCACAAAAAAGAATTAGCGCATTTTATTGTTCCTCGTTAAAAGACAAAAAAATGCTTTTTCAGGTAAAGTAATTCCATTCAATCTTCCTTTTTCCGACAATACAATATAAACAGTAAAAAGGGCGAATGGCAGATGGGGGTCTGAACATGAAGCATAGTTTTACCAAGTTAATCGCAATCTGTCTGTCCTTGATGATCCTGTGCATAGCGGGATGCTCCAAGACACAGACTCAGGAGTGGGCATACATCCACGACAAGGCAACAACGATCCTGTCCCTCTCGGATAACGGAAAAGCTGTTTTTAACGGTGAAAAATACACCTACACACTTGAGAACAACTTCCTTACACTGACCGACAAGGACGGAAACGTAACAACGATGAGATTCATCCCCGACGGCGACCAGTATCTACTTTACGAGACAGCCGTTTACGAATACAAAGGGGAGGGCGAGCCGGACGGAGTCATCGGTTACTGGCAGGAGATAGACGGATATCTTTCCTTCGAGTTTACCGATAAGGGAACCTTCAGAGAGGATTACTACTCACCCGGTTACTATACAGTCGACGAAGAAAACGGCATCATCAAGCTTGTATATAACGACATGTATGCCGACACATATATCTACTATCAGGTAGACGGGAACATCCTTACGGTTGATTATCCCTGGCCCGTAGTCCCTACGGAAAAATAAAGAGGACACCCAAAGAAGATTATTTCGGAAGACACCTTCCGGGATATAAACATTTTTCTTTAATCATTAAAGGAGGAAATTATGAAAAGAAAACTGTTGTCAGTTCTTATGACAGGCGCAATGGTACTGTCACTCGCAGCTTGCGGCGGATCAACAGGATCTGGCTCAGGCTCAGGTTCAGGATCAGGCTCAGGAGCATCAGGTGTTCCTGCTAACTCTGCAACCGCAGGCGAGACTCTTGCTACCGTTGGCGACATCACCCTTGATATGTGGTGTATCGCAACCGAGAGCGACTCTAACCGTCACTCTTATGAAGCTGCTATCGCTGATATGCAGGCTGCATATCCCAATGTAACCCTTAACTGGGAAGCATTCGAGAACCAGTCCTACAAGACCAAGATCAAGGCTGCAGTCTCCGCTAACGAGATGCCCGACATCTTCTTCACCTGGTCATGCGCATTCCTTCAGGATTTCGTAGATGCAGGAAGAGTATGGTGCCTTGATGACGCTTACCAGAACTACAAGAGCGAGCTTCCTGAGTCTATGCTCGGAAACTCTACCTACAACGGACATCACTATGGTGTACCTCTTACCATGAACATCGTTGGTCTCTTCGCTAACATGGACCTTCTTAAGTCAGTTGGCTACAACGAGATCCCCGGCACCTATGATGAGTTCATCGCTTGCTGCGACGCTCTCAAGGCTGCTGACATCATTCCTTTCGGATGTGCAGGAAAAGAGACATGGTGCGTTACCGAGTATCTTGAGTCCGTTATCGAGAAGAGCGTAGGTTACGAAGCTCTTAACGACATCTTCCTTGGAAGAGCTACATGGGACAACAAGGACGTCGCTGCTGCAGTTGACACCTTCCAGAGCCTTGTAAACAACGGCTACTTCGATCCCAGCGGAATCGCTCTTTCCAACGACGAAGTAAAGGCTAACTTCATGGATGGCAAGTATGCTTTCTACATGAACGGAACCTGGAACTGCGCTGACTTCGCTAACAACGCAGCTTTCTTCCCCAAGGTAAAGGTTGCTGAGTTCCCCGTAATCAACGCTGACAAGGCTACTCTTGGCCAGCTCATCGGTGGACCTTCCGATACTCTTGCAGTTGCTGCATCTTCAGCTCATCCTGAGGTTGCTGCTGAGTACACCTTCGAGCTTGGAAAGCTCATCTGCCACTATGGATACCTTGATGGCTGCGGACTTCCTGCATGGACTCCTTACGGAGATACCTCCGCTGTTAACGCTCTTACTCAGGACGTTGCAGCTATCTGCGGAAACGCTACCGGATACGTTCTCTTTGGTGATACCGCTATGAACGCTGACGACGCTAACACCTATCTCTCATATGTAGATCAGGTTTACGGATGCCAGGTTAACGGTGACCAGTTCATCCAGGGACTTGCTAACGATATCAGATAATCGTTAACATCCTGTGATGTGATTTAATCAACTGTATAGACGCGCGGCCTTTTCGCCTTAGCAAATAACCCCCTCGCGCCAGCGGAGGCCGCGTGTTTGTACATATATTGGATAAGCCGGAAATAGTTTTATATTTGGCTTATTTTTTTGTCTGTTTATTCTGTTATCAACCAGATTTACCTCTAGAGGAGTTTTCTCCAATGAAGAAAAAAGACGTCATTAATTACATTAATGTATTCCTCTTTTTGCTGCCCGCGCTGGCACTGTTTGTAGGAATACTTATTGCGCCCATCATGAAGTCGCTCTATTACAGCTTCTTCAAGTGGAATGGCATGGGTGCCATGGAATTCATAGGTTTAAAAAATTACACAGAATTATTCACCAGCAAGGCCATCGGATTTTGGAAGGCTCTCGGAAATGCATGCTTTCTTGCGGCCCTGTCGGTTTTCATACAGCTCCCCATCTCTCTCGGGTTCGCACTTGTACTCGGAAGAGGAATCAAGGGTGAGAGACCTTTCCTTTCGATCTATTTCATGCCCGTTCTGATCTCGACAGTTGTTATCGGTCAGCTCTGGCTGAAGATCTACAACCCTGATTACGGTCTTCTTAATTCCGCACTCTGGAAGCTGGGACTTGACAGTCTTGCTCATACATGGCTCGGCGATACCAAGACCGCACTCCTTGCGGTATTCATTCCGACTCTGTGGCAGTATGTCGGTTATCACATGCTTCTGATGTATGCGGGCGTTAAGGGCGTTTCACCTGATATCCGTGAGGCAGCCAGAATCGACGGTGCTAACGAAAGCCAGGTCAACAGATACATCGTTATCCCTGTTATCAAGCCCATCCTCAAGGTCAGCGTTATCTTTGCGGTAACCGGATCACTGAAATCCTTCGACCTTATCTATGTCCTTACCAACGGCGGACCTCTCCATGCAACAGAGGTTCCTTCAACTGTCATGATCGAGATGCTCTTCCAGCGTAACCGTTACGGTATGGGATCTGCCATCGCAGTTATGATGATAATACTTTGTTTTGCCTTTGCACTTTTGATTTCTTGGGCATTTAAGGAGAGAGACATCTATGGCAAAAAGTGAATCGATCAGAAGAGAGCACGCTGTTGAGAAAACCGGCGTCAGAAAAGTAGTAATTTATGTTATATTGATTATATGGGCAATCGTGAACCTGTTCCCCGTATACTGGATGTTCACCTTCTCACTTAAGTCCAATGAAGAGATCTTCGGTAAAAACCTTATCGGACTTCCCTGGGAGTGGAGATGGCACAACTACGTATCCGCATGGCACACCGGTAACATGCCCAGATACTTTATCAACTCCGTTATAGTATCAGTCAGTGCCATCGCACTGGTTATCATCGCTTCAATGATGGCTACATATGCCATTACCAGACTTGTCTGGAAGGGAAGCGAACAGGTGAATGCATTCTTCATGCTGGGACTTACAATTCCCATCCACGCATCCATCGTACCCGTTTTCATCACCCTGAGAAACATGGGAATCCTTAACTCCCACTTCTCACTCATCTTCCCTTATGCGGCATTCTCGCTTGCCATGGGAATCCTGATATGTACAGGATTTATGGTCGAGATACCCAAGGAACTTGATGAAGCGGCAAGGATCGACGGCTGCGGACCCTGGAAGACATTCGGAGTTGTTATCATGCCCCTTATGAAGCCCGCTCTTGCAACCATCAGCATCTATACCTTCCTTCAGTGCTGGAATGAGCTGATGTTCGCTAACGTCTTCATAAGCGATTCCAAGTATAAAACTCTCCCTGTAGGTATTCAGGCTCTTTCAGGCCAGTATACTACTGAGTGGGGCCCCATAGGTGCGGCACTCGTTATCGCTACATTCCCCATGCTCATCGTTTACATCTTCATGAGCAAGAGGATTCAGGAAAGCTTCGTGGTAGGTGCCGTCAAGGGATAAAAAGGCGGTAAACCCTCATGAGAAGAAGCTCTCTCACAAGCAGACTTCGTCTGATACTTGTCAGCGTAGTTACTGTTATGACCATAGCTTTCCTTGTCTCCACTTTCCTGATGGTCAGGAGAGAGGAATGGGATTCTGCGGTCAGAGAGGCTGAACTCAAGCTTACCGGATTGTCCGGAAGTCTTTCATCCACGATGGACAGCTATCTGGAAAAGTCCAGACTTATCATGATGGATCAGAATCTTGCAGTATATTTAAGAGCTGCGGATGATGAGGATATTTCCGGACTTGCCAATGATGCAAGATACAGCATCCAGACAACTCTCAATGTTGCTAACGGTATAGAGTCGGTTTATATCTTCAGAAGAGACGGAAGATATACCTGTACCAAGGGCAGTGTATTTGTTCTTGAAGACGATACCTATGCGGAAGATGAATGGCCCGCAGAGGTGCTTGCCCTCAGGGGAAGATCAATAGAATACGTAAACGGAAGCGGCGCGCTCAAGAAAATAAACGGATCACCGTTTATTTCCATAGAGCGTGCCGTTTATGATCTTAACTCACAACAGCTCACAGGTTATCTGATGATGCTTATCTCGGGAAATGTCATCGGGCAGACACTGTCTTCTTTTTCCGAAGAGGGTGTATGCGTAGTCGGACTTGACGGAACCTACATCGCAGGCAACAGTGACATCGCCGGATTTTTCGAGCGTTCGATGGCTTTTCACGACGTAACACATATCACAGCTGAGTATCAGGGCGGAAGAGCTCTGGTGTCTGCTGCGAGGATAGAGGGCGAGCCCCTTGTTGCAATGAGCCTTATCACACTTGATAACGTCTCAATACCTGCAAGAACCGTCGGCATCCTTATTTTCCTGATGGTCGTAATGTTCGTTAGCCTTGCTGTTGTCGGACGCTTCGTCTCCCACGATGTTACAGCTCCGGTTTACAGGCTGTCCAAGGCTATGGAGGTCGGTGAGGGCGGAGAACTTAAACCGATAGATTTCAGTATGCCTAATAACGAGATAGGTGTCCTCAAGGATTCCTATAACTCGATGGTCCGGCGTATCAACGAACTCATAGAAGAACTCATTTCCAAGGAGCAGTCCATTCAGAGAGCTGAGATGAGAGTACTTCAGGAGCAGATCAAGCCTCACTTTCTCTATAATTCCATCGGAACGATCTCCGCACTTGCACTTGAGAACGGTTCCGAGGAAGTCAGCTCCGCGCTCGAGACCATGGGACGCTTTTACAGGAACTTCCTCAGCAAGGGTGACAGAGAGATCCCTCTGGAAAAAGAGATCACTATCGTAAAAGACTACCTGTCCCTCCAGAAGCTCCGTTACGGAGATATTCTTAAGGATGAATACGACATTGATGATGAGATAAAGGACTGCATAGTCCCCAAGCTTATTCTCCAGCCCCTTGTTGAAAACTGTATCTATCACGGCATCAGGCCAAAGGGAGAAGCCGGCATCATCAGAGTGTCCTGCAAACTTAAAGGTGATATGATCCACATCACTGTTTATGACACCGGTGTCGGAATGAGCAGGGATATGATAGACAGGCTCATGTCCCGCGATAAGAACGCATCCGGAGAGGAAGGAAGCTTCGGACTCTGGGGAACCATTGAAAGAGCCCGCTACTATTCACATATGGAAGATGTTGTAAATATCACGAGCGAAGAGGGCGAATACACAAGCATTGAGCTGATTCTTCCCGTATCGAGAGAATCGCACAGATCGGAGGAAAAACCTGATGTATAAGGTTATGATAATTGATGATGAGGCATCCGCAAGGAAACTCATGCACAATTCCATAGACTGGGAAAGCATGGATATGCAGGTTGCGGGCGAGGCGGAAAGCGGTATCGAGGCGATCAATACCATAGACGAGATCAAGCCCGATCTTGCATTTGTCGATATATCAATGCCCTTCATGGACGGAATAGAATTCGCGGAGATCGCATCCCAGAGATATCCGGACCTTATCATGATCATCATGACCGCGCACGATAAGTTCGAATATGCGAGAAAATGCGTCAGCCTCAATATCTTCGAATACATGCTCAAGCCCATGGTCCGTTCCGAGGTCATGGAGGTCCTGAAAAAAGCAAAAGCGCGTCTTGATGAAGTCGGCCCCGTATCATGGGGTGATTCTGAGACTGGCTCCGAACAGCAGCACAGTGCGACCGAAGCTGTCATGAAGTTCATCCAGGAAAATTACACCGACTCAACGCTTAACCTTACCTCAGTGGCTCAGGCCTTTGGCTTCAGCTCTTCGTACCTGAGCAGAAAGTTCAAGTCCGAGACCGGCAAGGGCTTTGCACAGTATCTTACCGAATGCAGGATGGAAAATGCCATGCGCCTCGCAGGCCCCGAGATGAAGATGTTCAACATCTCCGCAAAAGTAGGCATTCCCGACCCCAACTACTTCGGCCGCTGCTTTAAGAAATACACCGGCAAGAGCTACTCAGACTATGCCGCATCCGTAACGCCTGCTGCACCCACTCCTTCTTTTCCAATGGATGTTCCGGATGAGCCATCGTCCGCTTCCGAAAAAGAATGAATATCCCCGCCTAAAAAACCTCCTTGCACACACAGGGAGGTTTTATGCTATAATTATGCAGATTGTATTTTTGTATACGTTGTGCAGGTTTTTTGTGTAAGGTTTTTAGAAAGGTTTTTGTGCTATGGAGAATATGATTGAAATCCGCTGGCACGGACGTGGCGGACAGGGAGCCAAGACAGCAAGCCAGCTCCTTGCGGATGCCGCATTCATGTCCGGCAAGTTTGTCCAGTCCTTCCCTGAGTACGGCCCCGAAAGATCCGGAGCCCCCATTACCGCTTATAACAGGATTTCCGATGAAAGATGCCCTGTGCATTCCAATATCTATGATCCCGACTATGTTGCGGTTGTTGACGAGACACTTCTTGAGAGCGTTGATGTAACTGCGGGACTAAGTGAGACCGGAGCCATTATCATTAATTCTTCCAAGGATCCCGAGGAACTTAAGCCTCTTTTAAAGGGATACAAGGGAAGAGTCTGCACCATAGATGCAAGAGCTATCTCCATAGCCTATCTCGGAAAATATTTCCCCAACACCCCCATGCTCGCAGCAGTCGTTGAAGTAAGCGGATGTGTTGACAAGGAACAGTTCCTTAAGGATATGGAAAGTTCCTACAGACATAAATTCGCCAAGAAGCCCCAGCTCGTAGAGGGAAATCTGCAGTGCTTAAGAGCTGCTATGAAGGAAGTGAGAGGTTGATATGGGATTAAAAGCTGAAGAGATAAATGAACATATTGCCTGGCAGGATCTTACCACCGGATGTGAGATCTATGAGCCCGGCACCAGCAGACTTACCAAGACCGGTGAGTGGAGATCCAGAACTCCCGAGTGGATAAAGGAAAAGTGCAAGCAGTGCCTTCTCTGCGCACCTTTCTGTCCCGATGCCTCCATTCCCGTTAAGGATGGAAAAAGAGACGAATTTGATTACGAACACTGTAAGGGTTGCGGAATCTGTATCAAGGCTTGTCCTTTCCAGGCAATCCGCTGGAAGGAGGAAAGCTGATGAGTATCAGAGAAAGACTTTCGGGTAACGAAGCCATTGCAACCGCAATGAGACAGATAGGTCCCGATGTATTTGCAATGTTCCCCATAACACCTTCCACCGAGATCCCTCAGTATTTTGCACAGTATGTTGCTGACGGCAAGGTGGATACCGAGTTTATCTGTGTTGAGAGTGAGCATTCATCACTTTCCGCATGTCTCGGAGCAGAGGCTGCAGGCTGCAGAGCAGTTACAGCTACTTCTTCAGCCGGACTTTCATTCATGAACGAAGTGCTCTATGTTGCCGCATCATCCAGACTCCCCGTGGTTCTGGCTGTTGCATGCCGTGCACTTACCGGCCCCATCAATATAAATCACGACTATTCTGACTCCATGGCTGAGCGTGACTCCGGTTTTATCCAGATCTACGCTGAAAACAATCAGGAAGTTTATGATAACTATCTTCAGGCTCACCGTATCGCAGAGCATCCGGATGTAAGACTTCCCCTCATGGTCTGTGAGGACGGATTCATCACATCACACGCAATTGAAAATATCGAACTTGAAGAGGATGAAGCTGTTAAGAAATTCGTAGGCGAGTATCATCCCGAGAACTATCTTCTCAAGACTGAGAATCCTCTTGCAGTGGGCCCTTACGGTATTTCCGCTTACTACATGGAAGCACGTGTCGCACAGGCACATGCCATGATGAATGCCAAGAAGGTTATCCTTGATGTCGCAGCAGATTTCGAGAAGACCTTCGGAAGAAAGTACGGACTCATTGAAGAATACAAGATGGAAGATGCAGAGCTTGCAATGGTCATCATGGGATCGTCCGCAGGAACCGCTAAGGCTGCAATCGATGAACTCCGTAAGGAAGGCATTAAGGCAGGACTTGTTAAGGTAAGAGTGTTCAGACCTTTCCCCGGTGAGGAAATTGCTAAGGCTATTGAGAATTGCAAGGCTGTTGCGGTCATGGACAAGAGCGAAGGATTTTCCGCATGCGGCGGACCTCTTTACGCAGAGACCGCAGGTGCATGCTTCAATATGAAAAAGAGACCTCTTATGGTTGATATCGTCTTCGGACTCGGCGGAAGAGACTTCACCGTAGAAGCTGCAAAGAGCGTATATGGCAGACTCGCTAAGATTGCAGAGACAGGCGAGACCGGAGATATCTACACCCACATGGGTCAGCGTGAGAGGTGATCAAAATGGCATATAATCTTAAAGAGGAAATGAATAAAGAAGAACGCTTCAATTCCGGTCACAGACTCTGTGCGGGATGCGGAGCGGGTATCGTCTGCAGGGCGATGATGAGAGCCGTTGATGAAAATGACAAGGCTGTCATCTGTAATGCTACGGGATGTCTTGAGGTTTCATCCTTCCAGTATCCCTATACCGCATGGAATGATTCCTATATCCATACCGCTTTCGAAAATGCTTCATCAACCGCATCGGGTGTTTGTGCCGCTGTTGAGGTCATGAAGAGAAAGGGCAAGATTGATCCTGATCAGAACTACAAGATCCTTGTCATCGGCGGTGACGGCGGAACATATGACATAGGCTTCCAGTCACTTTCGGGCGCACTTGAAAGAGGCCATGACTTTACCTATTTTTGCTACGACAATAATGCATATATGAACACCGGAACGCAGAGATCATCTGCGACTCCCAGGTTTGCCGCAGCAACCACAACACCTGCCGGTGCTGATTCCGTCGGTAAAAAGCAGGACCAGAAGGACCTTACCCAGATCGTCGTTGCACACGGAGTTCACTATGCAGCACAGACGACTCTTTTCGGCAACATGAAGGACTTCCACGAGAAGGCTCACCGTGCGATCTATACACAGGGCCCCACCTTTGTAAACGTTCTTACTCCCTGCCCCAGAGGATGGGGATATCCCGCAGAGGACCTCATCGATATCTGCAAGGCTGCGATTGATACCTGCATCTGGCCTCTTTATGAGGTTGTCGACGGAGAGTACAGACTCACCTATGAGCCCAAGAAGAAACTCCCCGTTGAAGAGTTCATGTCGAAGCAGAGCAGATTCGCACACTGCTTCAAGAAGGGCAACGAATGGACTATCGAAGCTGCTCAGCAGTACGTAGATAAAAAGTGGGAAGATCTTCTTGCCAAGTGCAAGTGATTCAGATTCACGCAGTGACAGTTACTGATACAGAGGATACTATTCTTTTTTCCGCAATGCGGCAAAAGCAGACAATAATCGGATTGGAGGATCAATATGGCTAAACAACTTTTCAGCAATGATCATATTCTTTCCTGGCTTCAGTATTTTTCAAGCAATACAGACATCGACCTTGAGCACGTCAAGATCCTTGATATAACACGTAAGAACAAGAACCTCATCCCCACTGTCGAGGCACACAGATGCACACTGGTTTTCACCGAAGCTGGTGATCATGACATCTTTTACCGCATGTGGAGCGTAGGGCTCGGAGAGTGTGAGGTCATCTACAACGAAGGCTCAGAGCCTGTCGGTGCAATCAAAAGAAATCTTGTTGCGGACATGATCGACCGCGGTATCAATGCTAGCGCCGGAATGATCGTCCTTAATCCCAATGCAAGAAGCACTATCAAGTTCGGAATGGACAACAAGAATTTTGCATCCGGTTCCGTAAGATATGTTGGAAGCGAGATCCGATCCGTCATCCTTTCCAAGATGCAGATCGCAGAAAACAAGAATTTCTGCGTCATCTCCGGTGAGTCCATCGC
>CAMOZY010000062.1 GCA_946631295.1 uncultured Lachnospiraceae bacterium | reverse complement strand
CTTGACATCAACGGTATATGCACCGATAGCCTGTGTGATACCGCCGGCCTCCTTGGAGGTAACATGTGTCTCTCTGATCGCATCGAGGAGTGAAGTCTTACCGTGATCGACGTGACCCATTACGCAGACAACGGGAGGTCTTTCCTTAAGCTTGCCTTCATCTTCCTCATCCTCTTTGAGGAGTTCTTCAATAACGTTAACCTTTACTTCGTGCTCGCAGAGTATCTCATACTCCATTGCGATGTTCTCTGCATCCTCATATGAGATCTCCTGGTTAACGGTAACTATCTTACCTGTAAGGAACAGCTTCTTAATGATGTCGGAAGCCTTCATCTTCATCTTGGCAGCAAGATCTCCGATGGTAATGGAATCAGGAAGAGTGATAACCTTGATCTGCTCCTCAACAACCTCCTCCACCTTCTTCTCGGGCTTGATGAAGCGGCCTGCCTTCTTGCTTGAAGACATTTCCTCCTCATTGTATTTTATATCCTTGTGTCTGCTGTTCTTTTCTTCGTTTCTGCGCCTTTGGTCGCGGCCCCCTTTATTGCTTGTAGGGCCGTCCGAGGTAAAGATTTTGCCTCCGCCAGCGCCTTTACCGTTTCCGAATCCAGCTCCCGGTCTTCCATTTGATCTCTGATTTCCAGGGCCACCAGCAAAGCCCCTGCCAGTAGCTCCGCCGCCAAAACCACCCTTCTGAGGATTTTGCGTCCCCGCGAAAGAGTTCGTGCGGCCTGCGCCACCCTGCTGCCTGAAGTTTTGACCTTGTGACGCTTTGTCGATTGTTCCTGTGCCATGGCCATGTCCGTTTCCTCCACGGTATCCGCCCATTGAACGCTGTCCGGGTCTGTCGTTTGTGCTTATGACACGATTCCTATTGTTATTATCACGTCCCTGCTGAGGTCTGTTTCCCTGCTGGCTGTTCTGATTATTACCATTACTGTGCTGTGCCTGATTTGTCTGATTTGAAGCAGGTGCAGTTGAAGGTGCATTCTCAGTCTTTGCAGGCTGGGAATTTGCCTCTGCAGCAGGCTTAACAGGTGCATTGTTCGTGGAATTCTTTGCAGGAGCTTCGGTATTCTCCGGCTTGGGTTTTCTTACATTCTGTATGCTCTTGGGATCCTGAACCATATTGACGCTGGGAGTATCCGAAGGAGCGGTAAGAGGCTTGATTATCCTTCTTGCCTCGGGTCTTCCGGACTGAACCGGAGTAACGGGACGATTGGGTCTTGATGCATTTCCCTGGGGCTGTGCAGGTCTTGAAGGCTGTCCTGCAGTATATGCCTTGGGCTGTGAATTGTTACCCTGTCCCTGAGGCTTGCCCTGATTATTGTTAACAATTATTATCTTCTTTCTGGGCTGACCGGCCTGCGCATTATTTCCGTGCTGTGAATTACTGCCGCTATTAGCAGTATTCTGAACAGGCTTGTCTGCTCTTACAGCCTGCTTATCGGAAGGTGCTGTCTGCTGCGTCTCTGCGGGTGCTTTTTCTTTGCTTTCTGCAGGAGCAGGCTTAGGCGCGGGTGCTTCCGACTTCTTCGCACCGAATTTAGCTCTGAGTCTGTCAGCTTCCTCATCGGAAACAGAGCTTGAATGTGACTTTACATCCATGCCCATCTCGATCGCAGCGTTAACAACCTCAGTGCTCTTAATGCCTAATTCTTTTGCTATTTCATGTAATCTGGTTTTTGCCATTAACTAACATTCCTCCTCAAAAAGCTCAGGTGCCGCCTTCATTATCGCACGACACAAACCTTCATCCTTTACCGCAAGAGCACTTCGCAGATCCTTTCCTACAGCTCTGCCGAGAGACTCTCTGTCTGCATATACCATGAATGGTACTTCATAATATTTACATTTGTCCGAATACATCTTCCTGGAACCGTCCGATGCATCACCTGCTATCACGACACACATTGCCGTTCCGTCTCTGATGCTTTCGAGAACCTGTGTCTCACCGCCGGCTATCTTGCCGGCCTTCATCGCAATTCCGAGAAGTGATAAAATCCTGTCTCCCGTAATGACTCCTTTACTGTCAGTGACTTAATATATAATCTGTTACGCTCTTTACGGTCTCTTCGGAAACCGTCTGTTTAAATGCTCTGTCCAGCCCATGTCTTTTGACTGCTTTTTCAAGACAGCTTTCGGACAGACATATATATGCACCACGTCCGTTCATTCGGCCCGTGTCATCAGGCACTATCTCGCCCTGCATATTACGCACGATACGCAGCATGCTCTTTTTGTCATGCATCTGGCCGCATCCTACACATGTTCTGGAAACTTCGGACTTCATTATTCCTGTACATCCTCCGAAGGAGCTTCCTCATAGGTCTCCCCGTAATTCTCTTCATATCCCTCATCACTGTCATCAGAATACTCGTAATCCTCATAACGGAATCCGGGAGCATCCTTAGCCTGTGACTCGGACTTGATATCGATCTTGTAACCGGTAAGTCTTGCAGCAAGTCTTGCATTCTGTCCTTCCTTACCGATGGCAAGAGAAAGTTGATCGTCGGGAACAACAACCTTAGCAGTCTTTTCATAAGGATCTGCGAATACTGCAAGTACAGAAGCAGGTGAAAGAGCGTTCTGAACAAGGTTTCCGGGGTTATCATCCCAGCATACGATATCGATCTTCTCGTCATTGAGCTCGCTTACAACAGCACCGACTCTGTCTCCGTTCATACCTACACATGCACCGACGGGATCGACATCCGGATTGTTGCTCCATACAGCTATCTTGGAACGGCTTCCGGGCTCACGTGCGATGCTTCTGATCTCAACGATGCCGTCAGCAATCTCTGTTACCTCATTTTCGAAAAGGCATCTTACAAGTTCCGGATGAGTACGGCTTACGCTGATGCGGGGTCCCTTGGGAGTAGACTTTACATCAAGAACATAAACCTTAAGTCTGTCGCCGGTTCTGTATCTCTCACCGGGGATCATTTCGCTTTCAGCAAGAATGCCGTCTGCTTTTCCAAGATCAAGGCTTACATTACCGCCGATATAATGCTTAACGGTTCCGGTAACCACATTCTTTCTTCTGCCTGAGAACTGATCATATACGGCATGTCTTTCTTCTTCACGGATCTTCTGTAAGATAACGTTCTTGGCACTCATTGCCGCAATACGTGTAAGATCCTTGGACTTGATATCAACCTGTACAACGTCTCCAACCTGTGCATCGGGAGCGATTGCTCTTGCATCTTCGGGGGAGATATCCTCAAGAGGGTCCATAACATCATCGGCTGTCTCGACTACGGTCTTCTCTGCGTAGATACGATAATCACCGGTGTCGCGATTAATCTCGGCACGGATGTTTTTGATGTTCTCATTTCTGCCGTACAGGTTTCTGCAGCCTGCAACAAGAGCATTTTCGATAGCTTCGAAAATAGACTCTCTGTCGATGCCTTTTTCCTTTGCAAGCAGATCAAGACTCTCAATAAGTTCGCTGTTCATTTTGTTTTTTCCCTTTTCCTTTCTGTATTAAAAATCAAAAGTAAGTTTTATGACTGAAATGTCGCTTCTGTTCCAGACAGCCTCTTTTTCCGTTTCAGGATCTGTGATCGTTACAGTATCCTTGTCGAACGCTTTCAGTATCCCGACTGTCTGCTTTCCGGTGACTGGCTTTTCTTCAGTACCGCCGATCACCTGCTGTTTGTAAAACGAGAGCTCAACTTCTTCTCCGAGCGACTGCTGCAGATGTCTGTCCTTTGAAAGTGTCCTTCCAAGTCCGGGACTCGATACCTCAAGGATATACTGTTCATCGATGAGTCCGGTTTCATCAAGCTTAGCTTCGAATGCACGGCTTACATTCTCACAATCATCGATCGTGACTCCACCCTCCTTGTCAATATATGCACGAAGATACTTCTCTCCGTTCTCCGTGACATATTCGACATCATATACCGACACTCCGAAGCTTTCGGTGACGGGTATGAGCAGTTCCTCGGCCTTGGCGGCCAGAACATCGGCTTTGCCCATGGCAGTCCTCCCTGTGTACAAGTAAAAGAGTTCCTAACAAACACATAAGAGTGGCCGGTGGCCACTCTTACGATCAACTACATATGTTAATCTATACTACATATTGTGCATTGTCAAGAAAAATCCCTGCCCGAGCCGGAAACTTTCAGGAATCCGTCAGATCTTCTTTTCGAGTTCGGATACAAGTTCCTCAATACATCCGTCTTCAAAAGGACTGCGGAGTCCTACTTCCTTAAGCATCGGCTCATAGAATTTGGTTGCGGAAAGCTTGCAGAGCTTCAGATAATCCTCGAATGCTCCTCTGTAATCCTTATCCATCCTTACCTTGAACTGCATTGCGCAGACACTTGCAAGGACATAATCGATGTAATAGAACGGCGACTGGAATATATGGCTCTGTCTCTGCCAGAATCCGCCTTCTGCAAAGAAAGGATCGTTATCATAATCGAGATGAGGTCTGTAAACCTTCTCAAGTTCCTTCCAGACATTCTTTCTTTCTGCAGGAGTCATGTCGGGATTGTCATAGACGATATGCTGGAACTCATCAACCATGCATCCGTAAGGAACGAAGATTATTGAATCCTCGAGATGCATTGTGTAGTAATCATCCTTCCTGTCTCCGAAGAACTTCTCCATCCATCCGTATGTAAAATACTCCATGGACATGGAATGGATCTCTGCAGTCTCCATGGTGATCTCATTATGCTCAGGTATTGGATCGTTCCTTGTTACAAATCCCTGGAACGCATGACCGCACTCGTGAGTTATGACATCAACATCTCCGCTTGTTCCGTTGAAGTTTGCAAAGATGAAGGGTGCCTTATAATCAGCGAGATATGTCATATATCCGCCCTGACGCTTGGTCTTTCTTCCAAGGACGTCAAAGAGATCATACTCTCTCATGAAGTCTATGAACTCAGCGGTCTCGGGAGAAAGTTCTCTGTACATCTCCTGTCCTGCGGCAAGGATTTCTTCAGGGGTTCCGATGGGTGCAGGATTGCCGTTTGTAAAATATACACCGTTGTCATAGTACTTGAGTGCATCAACTCCGATACGCTGACGTCTCTTCTCGTGAATCTTGGTTGCAAGAGGAACAAATGCTTCCTTGACCTGCTTGCGGAAGTTTTCTACCTGTTCTCTTCCGTAGCTGTTTCTGTTCATACGCATATAAGCAAGGGGAACATAGTTCTCGTATCCCATTTCCCTTGCCTGAGCGGTACGATTCTTCACCATCTTGTCATAGATATCATCTATCTCATCAGTGACGGTAAGGAAGTAATCGCTGACAGCCTTCCACGCACGCTTTCTGACATCTCTGTCGGAAGATGTTGTGAACTTGGTCATGAGGCTGAGGTTATAGTCTTCTCCGTCAAAGGGAATCTTTGCTGTTGCGATGAGCTTTGTATACTTGCTTGAAAGCTCATTCTCTTCCTGTGCAAGTCCGACGATCTTCTCATCAAATGCCTTTATTGCAAGTTCCATGCTCTTAAACGCAACAGGTCCGAGCTTTTCCTCGAACTCTTTCCTGAATGGTGTATTAAACAGCACCTTGTTATACTCGGTGGTGCAGCTCATGATCTTGGGCTCAACCTCATCGTAATAATCATTTTCCTTGTCATAGAATTCATCGGTAGTATCTATGTCATGACGGATGTGAGAGATAACAGCCTGAGTCATAGCATGCTCTGACATCTTTGTCACTTTCTCATGCACGTTCCAGGCCTGCTCAAAATTCTCAGCCTTAGCAAGGGCTTCTGTAAGCTCCTTGTATTCCTTTATGATCTTTTCTCCATCCACGCGCTCGTAGGGAAGATCTTTAAATTTTTCCATTTTTATTTCTCCTTACCTAAAATCAATTCTTTTTCATCAATCTCAACCGATCTGAGTATCAGGATAATAGCTACGCATAAAATCAGCGCACCAATTATTCTGATAATAAACATTATGTCCCCTCTTAAAAACAAAGTATCCTGCTGTGCAATTCTCCTTATGATCTCTGAGACCAGAACAACTCCCATAAGAACAGTAAGTGCGCCACAGCTTCTGAAGACCCTTATCATCCCGTGCATGTATGCATCTCTTTTCATGGGTTTTCCCGAAAAAGGAAGAAGGAACACACCCATGACAAGATACAGACACGGAAAAAGGCTTATGATAAGCGGAAGCTCCGCAATCATTCCGCCGACGTGCCTCGTAAACACAGCTGACAGCACGGTCAGAACCGTGCATACCGCAATTACCGAGACACTCAGAAGTTTGATGCGAAGCTTGTTTTTTTCTTCGGTGACCGGGATCAAAGGTCCCGTATAGACGACCGTTTTTTTCTCTCTGCCTTTTTCGTCCGTAACGTACCTGATCTCGTAATCATCCAGATACTGTATATGATCTTTTTTCTTATAAAATTCTCCCGAATTTCCGAAAAATGACATTTATGAATCCTTTGATGTCTTGGCATTAAAAAGGAATTTGCCGTTCTCGTCTATTTTCTTTTCAGGATAATGGCATGCACAGAAATGTCCGGGGCTGAGTTCCGTCAAAGGAGGCGCAACCCTCTTACACTTATCGGTAGCCATGTAGCATCTCGTACAGAATTTGCATCCGTCGGGAGGATTAACAGGGCTGGGAATATTGCCTTCAAGAATGATCCTCTCTTTGTTTGCGGAATCCGGATCGGTAGTCGGTATGGATGACAGGAGTGCCACAGTATAGGGGTGGCGGGGATCTTCGAATATTGAATTCTTGTCCGCAAGCTCAACCACGTTTCCGAGATACATGACCATGATCCTGTCGGAAATGAATTTTACAACAGAAAGGTCATGTGAAATGAACATATATGTAAGATGCTGCTTTTCCTTCAGTTCCTGTAAAAGGTTGATAATCTGTGACTGGATGGAAACGTCAAGTGCGGATACACATTCATCACAGACAACGAATTTAGGATTGACCGCAAGCGCTCTTGCAATACATATTCTCTGTCTCTGTCCGCCGGAAAACTGTCTGGGATATCTGTGGAGCATGTACTCCTGAAGTCCGCACTTTTCCATGGTCTCAACAATGTACTCACGGAGCTTCGCAGATCCGTGCTTATAGAACTTGTGGGTGACAAGTCCCTCTTCGATTATCTGACCAACCGTAAAGCGGGGATTAAGGCTCGAATAAGGATCCTGGAAGATTATCTGCATATCCTTGCGCAGTCCTCTCATCTCCTTATAGGACAGTCTTGCAAGATCGATACCGTCATCAAGCATTGCCTCGTATTTTTTGAATTCCTCATTCGATGCATACTTGCTCTTAACATCTGCAAGAGATTTTTTTGCGGATGCGATCTCGTCATTAATAAGAGAGATTTTCTTATCGATCTCTGAAATCTTATCCTTAGCCTTTTTTATCCTGGCATCTCTTTTATCACTTTTTCCGTTAAGCTTATTCTCATGCTCAAGGTGTACCACCTCAAGATCATATTTCTTTTTCTTTTCCAGCTGTGCGTTCCTGCGCTTATTGGCATGGAAGATCTCGAGAAGATATTTCTTGCCTTCCTCATCATCACAGACAAAGAATCCGCCGAGTATCTTAACGATGTTGCTCTCGCAGGTCTGTACGTCGCCCTTTGCAATGGTAAGATCCTGGAGAAGATAAAAGTCTGCTCCGTCCTCACCGCCTGCCTCTTCAACTTTCTTTTCAAGTGCAGAGGCTTTTGCTACAGCCTTTTCATATTTTTGTCTGAACTTGGCTGCATTCTTAATTGTCTTTTCGACATATGAAGGTGTGATGTCATCAAGAACAGAACCGTAATAAATGGTACATCCGGCTGTCTGAGGATACAGCTGAAGAAGAACTCTTCCGAGAGTTGACTTACCGCATCCGGATTCGCCTACAACTCCGAGAGTCTCGCCTTCATATATGTCTATTGAAATATCTTCGTTTGCCCTGACATACAGCTGCTGCTTCTGGAAAATGGATGTCTTGGCAACAGGAAAGTACTTCTTCAGATTAGTGATTGATAACAATTTTTTTGTGCTCTGCACTGTTCCTGGCCTCCTTATCGGGATAGAAGCATCTTATCTTCTGGTTGTCAGCTACCTGAACCAGTTCCGGCTGCTCCTTAAGACATTTTTCCGTACAATACTTACATCTGGGTGCGAACTTACAGCCCTTGGGAAGTGCCAGCGGATGGGGCACAACACCGGGAATGGGCTCGAGTCTGTCCTCCTTGTTATCAAGCCTGGGGATTGAATTCATCAGGCCTTCGGTATAAGGATGACTCATGCTCTGCTTATGGAATATGACCGTTGAAGGAGCATGCTCCACAACCTGTCCGCAATACATGATAGCGACATCATCTGCCATCTCATTGATAACACCGAGATCATGAGTGATGAAAATAATCGCCGCATTGGTGCTCTTCTTAAGATCGTTCATGAGCTTCAGGATCTGCGCCTGGATCGTAACGTCAAGAGCTGTGGTGGGCTCATCGGCAATGAGGATCTTGGGCTTACATGCAAGAGCCATTGCTATCATGACTCTCTGACGCATTCCTCCCGAAAGCTGGTGAGGATACTGCTTGATGACCACATTGGGATTGGGAATCTGTACATCCTCAAGCATCTTGATAGCCTGATTGTGAGCTTCTTCCTTACTCATGCCCTGATGGATCATAAAGGGCTCCGACAGCTGTCTGTCGATTGAGAAGACGGGATTCAGGCTGGTCATGGGCTCCTGGAATATTACAGATATCTCGTTACCGCGGATCTTGCACATTTCCTTTTCGGAAAGCCCAATGAGATTCCTTCCGTCAAAAATGATCTCACCGCTGTCTATATATCCGTTGGAATCAAGAAGCTGCATGATACTCATCGCACTTATCGATTTTCCGGATCCGGACTCACCGACGATACCGATGGTCTTTCCTGCTTCAAGGCTGTATGAAACTCCGTTGACCGCCTTGACTATTCCCTTTTTTGTTTTAAAGAATGTGTGAAGGTCTTTAACCTCAAGTAATGCCATATCCGATGTCCCCCTTATTTCTCGTTACCGTACTGGGGATCCAGGACATCACGAATGGTATCTCCGATGGTGTTGATACATACACCGACAAAGATAAGTATTCCGGATGTGAAGACCCACTGCCACCAGAAGTTCTTTGCTGCCGTAGCGTTACTTGCCTTGGTGAGCATATTGCCCCAGCTGGGCTGAGGATAGTTGACACCGAAGCCGAGGAATGAAAGACCCGTCTCGGTCTGCATTGCAGCGGCAAAACTGAGCGTCATGCTTACCAGGATAACCGAAATGATATTCGGAAGAATATGCTTAAATGCGATTCTGCCCTCTCTTACACCCATAGCCTGTGCAGCGGTAACATATTCGCTCTCTCTCGCAACGAGTATCTGCGCACGGGTTATACTTGCAAATCCCGGCCATCCGAGAATACCGAGCACGACCATTATCATAAAGAGCCTTTGGTTGGTCGTCATGGACATCTGAGCAATGAGAGATGTAAGGATGAGCATGATGGGGATTGTAGGAAGTGAACTGAACACCTCAGCGATACGCATGATAAGGATATCAACCCAGCCTCCGTAATAACCGGAAATACATCCGAGTGTAACTCCGATAAGGATCTCGATGATAACCGCAACCGCACCGACTGTCATGGTGATCCTTCCGCCTGCGATGATACGCTCGAGAATATTGGCTCCGACATCATCGGATCCAAGAGGGAAGCCCCTGAATCCCCAGGCATCGATAAAGTCTCCGTTTGCATCCACTGCATAGCTCTGGAATGAACCGGTGAAGACCTTCGCTACTCCGGTAAGGTTTGAAGGAGCTTCTGCCTGATAATAATGATCTCCGCCAAAAGAATAAACATTTCCAAGATTGGTAACACCTGTATAGTGATAGTTACCTGCCTTGATATCAACGAACTTTTCTCCCTGGGCAAGTGTGGGAACCTCAATGCTGTCCGTAACGAAATCTCCCGTAAGAGCGATCGTACCGTCATCAAGAAGAAGACAGATGCTGGAAGTTGTTGCAGTGATCTCGACGATCTTCCTGTCGCCAAGGAACTCGAACATCTTGACGCCCTTCTGTCCTATCTTGTTTCTTGCTACATCATAAAGACCTCTTGTTCCGGTCACGATACCGTTCTGCTTCATATCAAGAGCAACGATATAGTTAAGTGTAAAATCAATATCGTATATATCAGTTCTGCCGATAAAGAAATCCATGTTGGAATAGGTCTGCTTGTTACCCCACACATAAAGGGTTCCGTCATCCATAAGGATGGCTGTTGCCTGATATCCGCAGGTAAGCTTCTTTACGTGAGCAACATCAACTCCGTTTTCGTAAATCTCCTCGGGCATAGCTTCGATGGTAGGGCTTGTAACGGAATTCTCACTTCTGCCGTACTGTCCGAATCTGTCACTTCCCCATCCGTAGATATGTCCGTCTTCGCCTATTGCTATAACGTGATCCACACCTGCTGCGACCATCGCCATGGGGATATTCTTGTACTCATCGGGGATATTAACATCCATACCCGAAGCACCAAGCTTCTTACATCCCCAGATGTAAACCTTGCCGGAATTCGAAAGACCGACAGAGAAAGGGCCATAGCTGTCGATCATTTTAATATCTCCCTTAAGTTCCGAGGGAACACTCATCATGGTGAGATTGGGAGGAAGATTCTTAAGCGTGACCTCAGTATATGAATCGGAATACTTGGTCATAAAAAGAGGAACAATAAATACGATCAGGAACATCAGGATAACAACCAGAAATGCAACGACCGCAAATTTTCTCTCAAGATAATTATGGAATGCCTGCTTGGCAGGACTTACTATGAATTCGGAATCGTCAGGTACCCTGTCTTCATCCGCATCATTCTTATCCTTTTTAAGGAACCATTTTTCCTCATACTTTAATCCGAAGAACACACGGACGAACCAGCGTGCGAGCGTGCGAAAGATGTTTTCTTTTTTCTTTGTCTTTTTAGACATATGACATACTCCTTATTTGCTGATCCTGACTCTGGGGTCAACGATTCCGTAACAAAGATCGATGACAAGATTTGCGACAAGACCTATGAACACGAAAATAACCTGAATGAACATGATCAGATCATAGTCCGCTGTTTTGGTCGATGAGAAAAGAAGAAGTCCCATTCCCTTGAAACCGAACATGCTCTCCATGAAGATGGCGCCGCCGATAATGCTGAAGAAGCTTCCTACAAAAACAGACACAAGAGGGATCAGCGCATTTCTCCAGGCATGTGAATATATAACTGCCTTTCTGGAAAGTCCCTTTGCTCTTGCAGTTCTGATGCAGTCAAGTCCGAGCGCATCAAGCATGGACGCTCTGGTTATTCTGATATTATATGCAAGTCCGCTGAAAATAAGACATATGGTCGGAAGTGCGATGTGCCAGAGAGTATCAAGAACTTTTTTCATTCCCTGATAATCGCTTCCCGGTGTCTTCATTCCAGAGACAGGGAACCAGCCGAGTATGGAACTGAACAGAAGTATGAAAAGAATGTATATGATGAAGCTCGGTGTCGAGAATCCTATAAGTGAAAAGGCCTGAACTCCCCTGTCGAAAGGAGTGTTCTTTCTGACCGCGCACTTAATACCAAGAGGAATCGTTATCGCGAGAATGAATATCTCGGACACAAGACCGATAAGCATGGAATTGCGCAGATGAGGACCGATAACCTCGATAACCGGAGCGTTGTATTCATAGGAAAAACCGAAATTACCTTGGAATATGCCGTTGCACTTTCCATCGTAAAACGGATAGAGACCAAGCCATCTCAGATAAAGGATAACGGTATCATCGGTATCGGTACCATAGAGACGCTGGTATTTAAGATATAATTCGTCGAATTTTGTCTCTCTTTCACTTGCAGACAAACTGTTCTTGAGAGCCTGCAGCTCGGCACGTGCATCAGTGTATGCACGGTTTGCCGGCATGAGCCTATAGAGACTGAATAACAGGAATGTCAGTATAGCAAAAACAACCAGAATGTAGAGACACCTTTTTGCAATGTATCTGCCCATAGGTAATACCCCGTAAATCTTACTTAAATCCGGACACATCCGGCGGCACGGCCGCCGGATGATCCGTCTTGGTTCTAAAGTACTTTAATGCCTATCACTTAAGCCAGTAAATATCAGCATAATCCTTAAAGTAGTATGCAGAATAGTCATCATACATTGAAGGATCGATGGTGAGATTGTAGCTGTAGTCATATACTGCTGATGCAAAGCCTGTTGCAAAGTTGAATGCGCAGTACATAGGGCTTCCTGAATAATATCCGTAAATTGCCTGCTGATAAAGCTCGTCAAGCATGGGAGCGAAATCACCCGTAGTGTTGTAAACAGCCATACCTGCAACGCGGACATTCTCATTCTCCTTGAATCCGGTCTGGAGGAGATCGGTGAACTCGTTGTCTACAGTACCATACCAGTTGATAACAAGAGGCATGTAGTAGTTGCCGTCTACTTCGGTAGTCTTGTAGGTTCCGTCAACAGACTGATAATTCTTATCATTCTCAGTGATAACATCACCGGGGATCATCTTGTAACGTACGCCTTCGGTATATGCAGAACCGTCAGCTGCATAAACCCATCCGCCCTTTTCAAGAACTTCGATAGCGCTGTCTGCAGATGTAGCATAGGTGTTGAGGATCATTCCCTGCTTAACAGCTTCCTGATACATCCATGAACCACTGTAGTAAGGTCCGTCAACTACTCCGCCATAACCTCCGGTGAAATCCTTAGCGAACTGCCCACGGTTCATGCAGTATGCAATTGCCTGACGAACTTCGCTGAACTGTGCAGGGCCGTAGTCTGCACGGAAGCCGAGCTTTCCGTAACCTGCACGGCTGTAGTGGATATATGCATATGCTCCGTCGGAGCTGTCTGCAAGAGCAAGAGCCTCATCGGTAGCAGCACCGCCGGTGATTCCGGAGATAATATCGATACCGCCTGCCTTGAAGTCCTCAAGCTGGGTTGCGGAAACAACCTTCTTGTAAACGATCTTGTCAATTGAAGGAACGGTTCCTTCATAGTTACCCTTGAAATACTCATTACGTACAAGAACTGCAGAGCTGTCGGTAGTATCATAGCTCTTTACGCAGTAAGGTCCTGAATAAGGATACTTTGCATAAGCAGCATCTGAAGTATCGGTAGCGGTAGCCTTGATGATCTTAGCTACAACGTAATCATCTCCGTTCTTAGCATAGAAATCATCGGTAAGATAGCATCCTTCGCCATCATCAAGGATGTCAGCTCCTCCAAGCCACATAGCAGGATACTGAGGTCCGAATGAAGCGTAGGTTATATCGTAGAAATAAGGAATATAATCGGCAGAGATGGTAACCGAGAAGGTGTAATCATCAAGAAGTCTGAATCCCTTCATCTCCTTGCAGCCTTCGGTTGAATCGGGGCCGGTGTAAGCATTGTAATCAGAAAATCCTACAACAGTAAGTCCCTGAACCTGGCTTCCTGAAGCCTGGGTAGCAACCTGAGTGTAGAACGCCATGGGGAATACAAGGTAATCCTTAGCTGTGATGGGAGTTCCATCTGAATAGCAAAGGTCATCCTTGATGGTAATGGTGAAGGTCTTGGATCCGTCTTCATTAATTACATCAGAGTGAGATGCAACAACGGTGTCATTCCAGGTATATCCGCCTTCCTTGGTCTTTTCGATTGTAGCAAGTCCGGAAGTAAGTGCTTCAACATCCTGGTCAGCAGCGCCGGGGCTGGTCTTTCCGAATGCAGAATAACGGAACTGTCCTGAAAGCTCGGTTGTATTTCCGATGATGATATCGTTATCATCCTTGGAAGAGGTCCAGTCGATCAGAGCATCAGCAGGGCTCCAGTAAGGGTTGGTGGGGTTCTCTGCAACCTGACCGATCTTGGCATTGTAAAGATCATAGTACTCATTTGAATAGAGAGGGATCTCGGGAAGGAGTGCATTCCAACGGGTGATGTAATATCTCCACCATGCAGCGTAAACATCATCCTCAGTCTTGTACTCTCCTGCAGGAGTGTTGTTGTAAACCATTGCAAATGAAAGGAAATCGAGGCCGAGAAGCTTCTTCTCGCCGTCAACGGTGATGTAAGCGAATCCGGTATCAGGATCTTCTGTTACATCAGCGATGGTGATGTCCCTTCCAATGTGGTCGTAGAGTGATTCATAATCGGTTCCGTACTCTTTGTCGGAAAGGGTCATAACGTCGAACTCATCAAACCAGTAAACTTCGTCTTCTGTGGGCTCAACAGTACCAGGATCTGCTGTTACCACAGGATCTGTCTCACCTGCATTAGGATCGACAGGTGTGCCCGTAGTCTCTCTGCCACAACCGGTGATCATAGAACCGGCCATTACAAGAGCGAGAACGGACGCAAGTGCTTTGTTACACTTTCTCATAATGTTTTCCTCCTTAATAAATTCAGACTTACAATAAGAAATAAGTTATTTATTTCTTAGCAAAGTCCTAGTATAACTCATAAATTTTAGCACAGGAAACGGGAATTAATCAAACGGTTTATTTAGTTTCCTGCTTTAATACAGTAAATGAGCAAAACAGGCAGTATACAAGGATTCAGGTTTCCGAATTTCATAAAAAATGGGTGTCGTGCGGTTGCACGACACCCCAATATTTTAAGAATTCGGAATTACATTCCCATTCCACCCATTCCGCCTGCGGGCATAGGAGGCTGAGGCTCCTTGATGGTGGAAACAACGCTCTCTGTGGTAAGGAGAGTTGATGCAACAGATGTAGCGTTCTGAAGAGCGCTTCTGGTAACCTTGGCGGGATCGAGGATTCCGGCCTTGACCATATCAACATACTCTTCTTTGAGAGCATCAAATCCGATACCCATCTTGGACTCACGAACCTTGTTTACGATAACGCTTCCGTCAAGTCCTGCATTTGCTGCGATGTGGTAAAGAGGAGCTTCGAGTGCCTTGAGAACAACTCTTGCACCGGTCTTCTCATCTCCGTCAAGAGTTTCTGCAAGCTCAGCAACCTTCTTGGATGCGTGGATGTATGCAGATCCGCCTCCTGCGATGATACCCTCTTCAACAGCTGCTCTGGTAGCTGCAAGAGCATCTTCCATACGAAGCTTAGCTTCCTTCATCTCAGTCTCGGTAGCAGCACCTACTCTGATGACAGCTACGCCACCCGCGAGCTTTGCAAGTCTCTCCTGGAGCTTTTCTCTGTCGAAATCGGAAGTGGTCTCTTCGATCTG
>CAMOZY010000061.1 GCA_946631295.1 uncultured Lachnospiraceae bacterium | reverse complement strand
TCACCGCCATTCATTCTCAGAAAGACGCCAATGATAATGAATGACATTATCACAACTGCCGCTATAGCATATATCGATTTCTTCATATCTCCATTTCTTCCTTCCACTCCGCACTGCACCATACATTTATGTACAGTACAATATTACCTGTAATTCTTTAGTCTATGCCTTCAAGCTCTTCTTCGGTCGCTTCACGTACTTTATCAATGAATCTTTCATCGCTGGCACCAAAAACCATGTAATTCTTCCTTGCCTGTTTCAGACTGACTTGATTGGCACCACCTTCAAAGTCTTCATCGTCCATCTGTACAGGGTCATCTTCCCACCAGCACACCGGACAGATATTGTAATTTCCGCCCGCAGGTTCCGGAAGTGTATAGAATCCGCAACACGGACACCTGTATCTTAAATTCTCAGTACCATCAATAGGATCATCCGTGACATCGCTACGCCCGCTGCCATCTGTTCCACTGCGGACAACAAGATCCACACACTTTACAGGCACCATCTTCTGAAGCCCTTCAAGAGGAAGTTCCACCTGATATCCCACTTTTCCGGCAGAGAAAATGATCGTATCAAAGTTCTCAGCAGTATCATGTATAAATGTTGCAAACTGCTTCTTCATACCGATTGGAGAACATCCACCGTGCACATATCCGGTCAGTGGAAGAAGTTCCTTCTGTGTGATCATCTCGATAGATTTTTCGCCGGATGCGCGAGCTGCCTTCTTGAGGTCCAGTTCCTCAGCAACAGGTATCATAAAGACATAATATGCCTTACTTTTTCCGACCGTTACCAGAGTCTTGAAAACCTTCCTCTCATCCTCTCCGAGAAGCCTTGCAATCTCCACTCCGTTTGTAGAGGGAGTGTCAGCATAACTGTGATATGTATATTCTATTTTCTTCTGTTCAAGCAGACGCTGAACGTTGGTTTTTTCTTCAGATGTTTTTTTCATAAAGCCAATTTTATTACACTTTCTTGACTAATGGAACAATTTGCATGCACTGCATTTTCATATATGAAAATGAGCAAAAAGAACCCCGGCACATATAATGCCGGGGATATCTTCATCAGTTGTCTCTGATATCAGCTCATTGCGCTGTAAAGCATAACTCCGAGAATGGAGTTGATAAGGGAAAGAACAAGTCCGATGGAGCACATAACTATACCGGCGATTGCCATTCCTCTCTTCTCACTCTTTACGCTCTTGATACCAAGTACAAGACCTACGATGGTCACAGGATATCCGAGAATAGGAAGGAGCCATGCGATAAGGCCAATGATTCCGAGAACTAATGCTGCTACTGCCATTTAATTTTCCTCCTCAAAAGATGCATCCGGCATGTGGCTTTCGGTTCATCCTGATATTAAAATGCCGGATACGATGTTCACTTGTGATTGCTTAATCGTTTTCGGACGAACCTGTCACATTATACCAATCAAACGTTTTCTGCACAAGTAATCTGTCACTTTATAGCATCACTTTAGCAAAAAGTGAATATAAAAACGCCACAGATAGCGTAATTACGGATTTTTTTAGTTTCCGAAAAAAATTTTTGAAAAATATGTTGACACACTACGTCTGTCGTAGTATATTTACCCCATCAGTCATAGTACGACAGTCGTAGTACGGTGGACATAGTACAACAGACGTAGTACTTCAGTCGTAGTAAACCTAAAGCAACACGGTATACCCAATAACACGGAAGGCCAAAATCCAAAGCGCACGGACATAAGGCTTCCAGCACACGAAAGGACACATTATGGTAGAGATCAGTTCAGATGTGATCCGCGGTTATAACGATACGATGATCCTGTACATCCTGATGAAGGAACCATCCTACGGATACGAGATATCCAAACAGATCAGGACCATCTCCGATGAAAAATACATCATCAAGGAGACAACGCTCTACTCCGCTTTCACCAGAATGGAAAAGAACGGACATATCGAATCATTCACCGCTGATCAGGATCCAAACGGAAACGGCAAGAAAAGAACCTATTACCGGATAACGGACGCCGGCAGACAGTATTACCGGGAAAAATGTGAGGAATGGGGACTGACCAAGGATGTCGTTGAGAAGTTCATCGAACAGTAAGCTTTACAGACTAAGGAGAAAAATATGGAAACTATAAAGAATTATCTCGAAGCAATGTTTGCCGGGATGCCCAATACCGCAGAGGTAAGAAAGGCAAAGGCCGAACTGCTCCAGATGATGGAAGATAAATTTAACGAGCTTATAGCCGAAGGCAAACCAGAGAACACTGCAGTCGGAACCGTCATCTCAGAGTTCGGAAATCTTGACGAACTTGCCGAAGACCTTAACCTTACCAAGGAAGTTGAAGAAACCAGAACCAGAGAAAGTGAAACACCCCGAAGAAACATAACCATCGATGATGCCACAGCATTCTTCGCAAACAGAGGCAAAAAGGCAACCTTTCTGGCACTTGGCGTAATGTTCTGCATCATATCAATTGCCTGCCCGATACTTTTCGGGGAAAAGCTGGAAAACATCTCGGCAGCAATGATGTTCACCTGTATAGCGATCGGTGTAGGATGCATAATCTACAGCAGCTTTGTTGATGCGGAATGGAAGTTCCTGAACAAAGAACTTTGCAGGATTGATATGGCAACAGCTAACTTCATCAAGGAAAGACGCCGCAGTTTCGAATCAACAAGAGCTCTCTGTGTAACAATCGGAGTCATCCTCTGTGTGGTATGCTGGGTGCCCAACATCGTGGAAACCTACATTGGCCTGAACGTAGCACCTGCACTCATGTTCCTGCTGGTCGGCATCGGAGTATTCCTTATCATCTATTCATCCAAGATCTACAGCGGATTCGAAAAACTTTTAAAGCTTAATGATATAAACACCATCAGCGGATCCTATTATGAACAGAACATCAGCCCCGTAAGATATAAGAGCAAGATAGCGCAGACAATAGTTGAGATTTACTGGCCCGTCATAACATGCATCTATCTGATCATCAGTTTCCTTACCTTTAACTGGGGACTCACCTGGATCATCTGGCCCATAGCCGGAGTATTACACAGAGCGGTAGTAATTAACTGCCGCGCAGACGAAGAATAATTTAGCCTGATCAAGGAGGATATATATCATGACAGTAGCATCTAAGGTAATCATTACAATAATTTCACTGGTAACAGTAGTAGCAATCTTTGTGGGAGTATTCATGCATGTAGTAAAAGGATATTCATTCGGACGTAATATCAAGACCGTTGAAAACAATATTAATTTCGACGGAACTCTTTCCGAGATAATCCTGGACATAGATCTGGCTGAGGTCAGCATTAAGACCGGAGATGAATTTTCAGTACACTACAGCGTTCCCGAAGCACTCGAGCCCAATGTAGAACTTAAGAACGGAACTCTCGAAGTCAAGAGCCCCAGTACCAACAACATTCATTTCAATTTAGGAGATATGAAACTCGATAACTTTATCATCATCACTATTCCCGAAGACAGCGAGCTTGCAAGAATAAGCATGGATATTGATGCAGGTGATATCGATCTCGATGATCTGGATGTATCAAAGCTTCAGCTGACCGTTGATGCAGGCAACATCCAGCTCGACAACATCACTTCTAACAGAATGGAAATTGAAGCAGATGCAGGCAATATCGAGATCCGTAAGTCTGATGTAGAAAATCTTAATATCGATGTTGATGCAGGAAATGTTGAGCTTTATGACAGCACTATAGGAACATTCACTGCTGAAGTTGATGCAGGTAATATCGAATCCCACGACTGCACCATCGATAGCGGAAGATGCGATACAGACCTTGGAAACATTTCTCTCGGAGGAGATATCGGAGATGTATCCGTACACACCTCTCTCGGAAATGCATCTACTGAAAGAAAATCCGCCTGAACACATTATTATAATAGTTAACGTCGCAGGATGATCTAAGCATTCAGACGTTCACTATACAGCTCCTTAGTTAAAGCCCCCTCCTGCCGGATATAGGCAAGAGGGGGCTGCTATTATTTATAAAACTATTCTTTTATTTACTCAGTTGCAGGAGTTTTTATTTATCCCGGGAAACTATTATTTTTCTGCCCCCTGCTGTATACCGGCCATGCTGTCATCATATCTGACATACATTTCGAGATCAGGGATTTCGTAGGATCTCACGGCATATATACAGAATTTTTCAAGAGTGGATGTGCCGGTGAAGTCATACGCGGTCGGATCCTTTTTCAGATAATCCTTGTACTTCAGAAGCTTTACATACTCCGGATAGCTCAGCACAACATATATAATACGATCATTGTCTTCATCGATAAGAGCATACTCGTAAGCATCACCGTACCCATCCATTGCGATGTATGCGGGATAGTTATACATCTCCTCGTCATACATTACAGCCTGCGTATAGTTCGTCGTATCATTGACAGCCACCGTACATGTTACCTGAGAGAGTCTCTCCACCTCAGCCTTGAACGCCTCATCCGAATACCTGGCTTCAAGAAAGAAGGAAGCATCTGTATCCAGCAGTCCGACCTTATATTTATAGTGAAAATCGGCATCAAGAGTGTCACTCAGATCATCCGGGAACAGGAAAAAGTTTGTTGCCAGATCACCGGAAAACTCTTCAACGAAATACTGCTTGTCATATTTTTCCACTCCGTCTACCGAACTCATCGGACGTGCGACATCAAAGAACAAAAGTCCCAGGAGCAGCATTACAGCCATCAGACGTTTCAGTGCTATGACAAACAGTGCAATCACCACTACGATTATTGCTGTTGAGAATTTTCCCTTTACTATCTTACGAAGCACACCGGTCACATACAGTGTCATGACCACCATAAGTACAAGTGCGACAAATGTAAGAAGAGTCAGTATGAAGGAAGGAACTGACGGTTCATAATTCACACTCTGGATGATCATTACTACGGTCAGCACAACAACTCCAATGATTCCGATGATCTGCGCAAACCTGAGCAGGCGGCCTTTTTCCGCTTCTGCATAATCCGCCATCTTAGTAGCGGTCTCCCTTATGTCGTTATTCATCATTTCTTTTTTCCTCTCCCCTTCGATCAGCTCCCTGACATCAACTTCATAGAAGTCAGCTATCTCAACAAGGAGGGAAATATCAGGCATATTCGTACCCGTCTCCCACCTGGAGATCGTCCTTCCCGAGACGCCAAGTTTTTCTGCAAGTTCTTCCTGGGTAATTCCTTTTTCTTTTCTCAATTCTTTTAAAAACTGTCCGACCTTCTTCTGGTCCATTTAGGAATACCTCCTTTCACCTGCAGAATAGTTTTTTTTCGGAAAAAAGAACACGACACAAAACAGGAATTGCGCATTTTTGCGCTTTAGACACTATCGTCTATATGGATCATGCTGTTTTTCCGGGGATGTGATAAAAAACGACAACAACATGGTAACATTTGTTATATATCTATATCAAATATAATAATTCCTGTTATTTATAATGCTTTTCCATGTGGTAAGGTCAGCAGGTAATAAAACCGTATGTTGACAGATTCATACGATAATGATAAAAATATTTTATGAATGAATATTCGTTCAGTTATAAAATCTGAAGATCACCGTGTGCGAAAGGAAGATCGTATGCCTAAAACAGAGGAACAATGCAAACAGATGAGAGAAGACATGAGAAGCAGGATTCTCGAGAGATCATCTATTTATTTTGCCCGGAACGGGTTCGGTGATACCAAGATCAGCGACCTGGCCAAGCATATCGGCATAGGTCAGGGAACAATCTACATGTACTTCAAGTCCAAAGAGGACCTGTTCGAAGAGATCAGAAAATCAGCAGATAATAAGGATGAAGTCAAGAAGCTGAAGCTGCTCGGCAAGCTCCCTCTTCCGGCCAGGGTCAAGATAGAAAAAATATCTGAAGAGATGGAAAAGCGACTTCGCGATGATGAAGAATTCGTTGTTAAGATCACTATTCTGACACAGCTTCTCCTCGAAAAAGAGGACGATATCTATTCGGACGAACTGTATAAAGAACTTGCTAATATCATTAAGCAGGGCCAGAAGGAAGGAAGCGTTGTGAAGGATGATCCGCTGTATCTTGCAGACATTTACTGGGGAAACGTGTATTTGTGTGCACTTAAGAAGCTGTTTGTGAAGAAGCATCACACTCTTACTGCGGAGACACTTAACAGACTACTTATGGTCTGATCACTGAACATTTACCATTGCACATATTCAGATTTTTTGGAGATATAACATTGAAAAAAATAGCAATAATTACAGGAGCAACCGGTGGGCTCGGAAGAGAATTCGTCAAAAGAATATGTGAGGATAAAGAGCCGGATGAGATCTGGGCTGTAGGACGCAACAGAGAAAAAATGACAGCACTTGTCAATATCGATGAACGTATCGTTCCTGTAGAGGCAGATCTTGCAGTTAACGGTACAGAAATCCTCAGGCAGCTATTATCCGAAAATGAACCGGATGTGAGGATGCTGATCAATAATGCAGGCACAGCTTACATGGGACATTTTGACAAAATGGATCCATCACAGGTCGAGAGCATCTGCAGACTGAACTGCAGTGTTCCTTCGGTACTTATGTCCTACGCTCTTCCATATATGCATGAGGGGGCGAAGATCATCAACATCTCTTCTGCTTCTTCATTCCAGCCGAATCCATACCTTGCAATGTACTCAGCAAGCAAGGTATATCTGAGGAATCTGTCAAGAGCTGTCGGTGCAGAGCTTAAGTCACGCAAAATCACCGTTACCTGCGTATGTCCCGGATGGATAGATACTGAGATGCTCCCGAGAGAATATGACGGAAAGAGGATTCACTATCCGGGAATGATAAGTGCGGAGTCTGTTGCAAGGAAAGCTCTCCGAGACAGCAGCCGTGGCAGATCTATGTCAGTCCCAGGATTCTTTGCAAAATATTTCCGCATCTACTCAAAGATAACCCCGACAGATATCGTCATGAAGCAGTGGATGATGATCATGAAAAAACACATCTCCTGAAGAAACACTGATAGTTACATATGATATGACATGCCATGAAGTCACAGTAATTAATCATGAAGAAACACATATGAGATATAAGATTGAAACAGAGAGAGTTGATCTTTTTGATGTAAACATCATAATCACCATGATGGTGAAGCTTGAAAAGAAAACCTCTTCTGAAGCACTGGCTGCGGCATTTGATAAAGCGATAAGTGTACATGAAGTTCTGAATTCAAAAGTAGTAATAGAAGAAAACGGTGAGGCATATTACACAGATAATGAAACACCGCAAAGTTCATTCACAGTGACGCAAATGTCACTTTTGGACCTCATCTCCGAAAATGAAAAAATCAGGTTCAGGATTGAAGAAGGGGAATGGATAAGATGTTTTGATTCACCTGACGGACTTGTATTCATGATGCATCATCTTGGAGGGGATGGCAAATCACTGCTCTACTTCATTGAGACATTTATGTCTGTTCTTGCAGGTGATGATCCCGCATTTGTTCCGTTCAAAAATCTTACATTGGATAATCTGCCGGAAGACAGTGGAATACCATTATTCTATGAACCAATTATCAGATCATGGAACGAAAAATGGTTTAAGGATAAGAAGGTATTTAATTTTGAAGACCTTGATAAAGCCCATAAGAACTTCTGGAAAGACCACAGTACCAGGATTGAATTAACACGTTATGAAGGAGCAGAACTCGAGCAGCTGATAAGATCAGCAAAGGATGCTGATGTGACACTTACGTCATATCTTATAGCAGATATGGCAAAGAGTATCCCCGGAAAGACCGACGCGGGAATTGCAGTTGGAGGGAGAGAAGACGGAAACCGGTCCATGGGTAATCAGGCCACCGGAATATCTGTCGAGTTCGGCTATGACACCAAAAAAAGTGTTGCGGAAAACGCCCGTAAAGTCCAAAGACTTATGATGAAGAAGCTGTCGAATTATAAGTACAAATACTTTATTCTTAGTTTCATGGGACGACTTGATGATACTCTAAAAGATGCACTGAACCTGGAGCATGCAGGATATTTTCACAGTGATATATCTTCATACCTTGCAGAACTTCTCGGATACGGAAGCAAATCACGTGATTTGAGTGTAACAAATCTTACACGTGCAGACATTCCTCTTGAATATGGAGATCACAGGATTACTGAGATCATCCTCATCCCTCCGGTAGTTTCATATGCAAAGAACGTAATAGGCATAGTCACTGCAGGGGATGTCATGTATATCGCAAGGCATGTATATGAATAAAGCAACATAAATACCCCGGACATGCTTCATATTAAGAAACCTTGTCCGGGGCTTTATATATCAGAATATTTATTATATTATGCTGTATTTATACTAACACCGAAGGAGTTGTTTCAGGTTCATTCGGTATTCTGGGGAAAAGCAGGATTACCTTAAAGAGATCACCGTCAACAACCAGCCTGAGCTGTCCCTTCATCAGTTCAGTGAGGCTCTGGGCGATTGAAAGCCCGAGTCCGTTTCCTTCTGAACCGCGGGATGAATCTCCTCTGACAAATCTCTCAAGTAATTCATCGCTTGTCATATTTAGAGGCTCACGTGAGGTGTTTTTAAGTTCAATGACAGCCTCATCGCTTCCGCCGGAAAGATTGAGATATGCTCTGGTTCCGGGCTGTGAATACTTCGCTATATTGGTGAAGAGATTATCAAGAACTCTCTGAAGATGCTGGGTATCCGCCATTATATTAACCGGTTCTTCAGTCATCCTGATCTTAAGTTCTATCTGTGAGGCAGCGAGTTTTTCCTCATATTCACCTATAACCTGATGAAGTACCATATTCAGATTGCAGGGTTCAAGCTCTGCCTTCAGATTTCCGGTAGTAGCTTTGGATGCTTCGATCAGATCCTCCAGCAGTTTCTTTAGCTTAACCGACTGACGTTCAAGTGTATCCAGATATTCGGGATTAGCAGGTTCTCCCGCAGGCTGCTGTTTTAAGAGTTCGGCATAACTGATGATCGAAGTAAGTGGTGTCTTGATATCATGGGACACATTAGATATCAGTTCAGTCTTAAATCTCTCACTCTTCATGCGTGCTTCAACAGCTCTTTCAAGTCCCAACTGAGTTGAATTGATACACTCTCCGATGGTTCTCAGGTCATAGAACATGTTGTTGGTATCTACAGGTCTGCTGAGGTCACCTGATGCCATTCTTTTAGCGCCAAGCGCAACACGGTTGATCTGAAGAACTATGATAACGAAAAATACCATTGTTACAAGAACAGTTGCTCCCCAGAAGAGTAATGAAACAAAAAACTCGTCAGATGCCAGCGATACAACTGCCAAAAACAATTCGATGACTCCGTAGATGAAGCACAATCCGATCATTCTCCAGAGAAGTCCAACATTTTCTCTCCACTGATAGGTGATCTTCTTCAGTCCTTTTCCACAGAATTCAAAGAAACGTATAACAAATAATATAAAGCTGATAAGGGCTATCGCAGCTAATAAAACTCCAAGTACAACCAAAACATATCTAAGCGATATTACTGCTTCTATGATTGGCTCACTTCTTGCAAAAAGATCGTCCGTACCTGTATTTACCGGATCCGCCACACATGCGATCAGGTAATAATTCTCACCGTCCGTTACCTTTTGCTGCTGATCATCCTGATGCATGGATATATTCCAGGTTCCAAGATTTATATCCCAAAGATCAAGTTCTTCACCGGAGCTATACTGAAACATCATATCCTTATTGCCAACGATCACATCCTCAATATCCACATAAGGTGTGGTTCCGGTAGATGCATCAAGAAGAGCCATATGATCACTGAATTCTTCTTTCCATCCATCTCTTGTATCATTGATCATGGTCTTGGGATCGAATACCCTTTCGCCATACTCATTTTCGAAATAAATATCTATCGGAAAATAGTATCCGTTATCACTTACGACATATGCTTTGTCATTATTCCATACATAGATAATATCAATGATCGGGCTGTTGACCCAGTAATCCTCCGAATCAGAATGATAGCTGCTCTCTATATATCCTTGGCAATTCCAAAGATTATCTATATTATAGGAATACCACGTATCCGGTCCGAGAGTAGCACTATAAGAGAACATTCCGTCAGCATCAGATTTAAGCATTTCATCAGGTATTGTACATACCAGATAATTGGATGAGTCAGTCAGATCTACTGCTGAAGTATCACTGCCCTTATAGATTGCATACCTGAAGTTGGTGTTCTGAAGTTCCTTAAGATTGAAGTCATCCTGATAATCCGAAAGAGCATAAACAGCATAACTTCTTAACATCCTGTCGTTTATGTTTTCCCTGAACATCCTGGGGCTGTCATATAATCTGTAATCCCACAGACCGCTTACCAGCGCCATACACGATCCGCTGAGAGTGGTAAAGATCACGCAAAATATGAACCAGAAGATCAGACCATGCTTACGTTTTTTTCTGTTATCTTTAATATCCCTGTTATTATCGTTTTTTATCTCTTTATCCATATTATCCTTATTCATAATCCCATTCCCCGTCACATGTATCATGCTACTTAGAGGACTGCTTCTCGAGATAGTATCCTCTTCCCCATATCATCTTGATATATCTGGGAGCTGAAGGATCGATCTCAATCTTTTCACGAAGATGTCTGATGTGAACGGCAACAATACTCTCCGTACCCATCATGTCGTCCTGCCATACTTCCCTGTATATTTCCTTGGGGGTATAGACCTTGCCCTGATTCTTCATCAGGAACTTAAGAATGTCATATTCTGTTCGTGTAAGTTTCATCAGATCTCCGTCCAGATATACCTCCTTGGAATCATCCAGCAGCTTTATTCCACCGCATACAAGTTCTGAACTTCCTGCAGTTATTCCGCCATTTCCTCCGAGCTGCATATATCTCCTGAGTCCGGATCTTACTCTGGCCATGAGTTCAACCGGATTAAAGGGCTTGGTAACATAATCGTCAGCTCCGAGATTAAGTCCGAGGATCTTATCCGTATCCTCACTCTTAGCTGTAAGCATTATGACCGGAACGTTACTAAACTCCCTTATCTTAGCGAGTGCGGCAACTCCGTCCATGACAGGCATCATGATATCAAGCAGAACAAGATGGATTTCTTTATCCTTAAGAATCTCAATTGCTTCTTTACCGTTGCCGGCCGTTATGACATTATATCCTTCGGAGCGCAGGAATATCTCTATGGCATGGGCGATATCCTTCTCATCATCACAAACGAGCACGGTCATGGTTTTATTCATATTAGGTTGCTGATTCATGTTATCTGTCATTTTCCTTTCTTCGGAAAAGTTCCATCTGCAGCGCTTCAGATGAAAACCTCTCCGCTTGTGATCACAATGGTTATTTTGACATAAGATATATTAAGATTCTACATCGTATCGCTTTAAGATTTGTTTAAAAAATGCTCAGATTTTCTATTTATTTTACCCTGTATTTCACGTAAACTAATATGAGTGGCACGTAAGACTCTGTTACAAATACCATGAACAGAGCTAAAATCATCTGAAAACACTCAGGACAGTTTCCAAAACCCTATGTCCTGCACAAAACACGGAGGCTCTGATGGATATTTCTCTCATCGCAAAAAAAGGCTCACAGAAAAGTTTCATGACTTTCCATGAAAATCCCGAATCTCTTCATATCGGAACTCTCGCAGATCATGCATACTTCATTCCCTTTGCAAAAGGACAGGATGCGTTCTCTTCCCGTGAAAACTCATCAGCATTTGAACTGTTAAACGGTGACTGGGATTTTACTTATTACGAAAGCATCATCGATCTTCCCGATGATTTTGCAGATCTTAAGTCAGCGGATAAACTTACCGTTCCTTCCAACTGGCAGCTGCACGGATACGATATTCCGCAGTACACCAATGTCGCATATCCCATCCCCTACGATCCTCCGTACGTTCCGGACGACAATCCTGTCGGCGTATATGGAAGGGATTATAGCTATACCCCTGACAAACGGCGCAGGATCCTGTGCTTTGAAGGTGTGGACAGCTGCCTGTATCTGTATATAAACGGCAAATTCGCAGGATATTCACAGGTCGCTCACCACACATCCGAATTCGATATCACGGACATGCTGACAGAAGGATGTAACCGCATCACAGTCGCTGTCCTTAAATGGTGCGACGGAACATATCTGGAGGATCAGGATAAATTCCGTCTCTCAGGCATTTTCCGCGATGTATATGTTCTTTCCCGTCCCCAAAAACGAATTGAGGATTACCGCATCACCGCAGAACCTGATGATACTTTCAAAAACGGCATCCTGAAAATGTGTTTCTACGGCATAGATGTACATTTCCGCCTGCTTGACGGCGACACTGTTCTTGCAGAAGGAGACGCTTCTGACGGCACTGAAGTAACCGGTATGATCGAAGATGTGAACCTGTGGTCAACAGAATCTCCATATCTATACAGACTCGAGATAGAAACTGACACCGAAGTCATCGGCGAGAAAGTCGGCTTCAGAAAAATATGTATTGAGGATGGAATACTCAAACTAAATGGCAGGCATTTCAAATTCCTGGGCTCAAACCGTCACGACAGTTATCCTGATACCGGATACTATGCTGATGTGGAAAAGATGCACCGTGACCTTACTCTGATGAAACAGAACAACATCAATTCCGTGCGTACTTCACACTATCCCAATGCTCCGGAATTTTATAAGCTCTGTGACGAACTCGGCCTCTATGTCATTGATGAGGCAGACCTTGAAGCGCATGGATGTGTGACGGTATACCAGAATATAAAATGGACAAAGCCTAACGGATACGGCGGTATAGCTCTTATCGCAATGGATCCGCAGTTTAAGAATGCAATACTCGACAGGGAAAGATTACTTGTAACAAGAGATAAGAACCGCCCAAGTGTAATGTTCTGGTCACTTGGAAACGAAACAGGATACGGAGAAAATCTCAAAGCCGGTGCAGAACTCATAAAGGAAATGGATCCATCACGTCCGGTTCATTATGAGAGCACGCATCATCTCGATGATACTCCGGATGTTCTCGATATGGTCTCAGAGATGTACACTTCACCCGAGGATATTAAGAAATATCTCGAAAAAGAAGATGAAAAGAGACCCTTTGTACTTTGTGAATACTGCCATGCAATGGGAAACGGCCCCGGTGATCTTGAGGATTACTACAACACCTTCACATCAAGCGACAGACTCATGGGCGGACTCGTATGGGAGTGGGCTGATCATGTCGTAATAACAGGATATACAGAAGACGGAAATCCTAAGTACGGGTATGGCGGAGACAGTGGTGAACGCCATGATGACGGCAATTTCTGTATGGATGCACTCTGCTATCCGGACAGAACCCCTCACACCGGACTCAGGGAAGTAAAGCAGGTATATCGTCCGGTACGTGTTTCGGCAGGAGACACACCCGGAACCTTCATTCTGAATTCACAGCTCAGATTCATCAACATCGGAGATTTCCTTAACTGCAGATGGGAGATAACATATAATGGAGGAAAAGCAGCAGAAGGAAACTTTGAATTCAGTGCAGGCCCCATGGAAAGTGCCAAGATCACCATTCCCGAAGCTGCAGAGAATTTCGAAAATGATACATATATCCGCTTCATCTTCACCGCAAAGAACGGATACAGCGCATATACAGATGGTGACGAAGTATGCTTTGACCAGCTGAAGATTATCTCTGCACCCGCTAAAACAGTCTCAGGCAGCGCAGATAAATCCGGCTCCGATACATCTTCCGGAAACACTGACAACGGATCACCCACGCCTTTATATACGGAATCGCCTCTTGAATACACTGTAACCGCCGGAACTGTCTCATACATCTTCGACCGCAGAAAGGCATGCTTTGCTTCTATTACAACAGCAGGAAAGAGCATCCTTGCAAAGCCGATGGAGTACAATTTCTTCCGTGCCCCCATAGACAATGATACAATGAGGGGCGACTGGTATGCTCTTCACATGAACGATTACATCGTGAAAGTATACAGTACAGATATCAGTTCAGATAATGACACCGTTGTCATCAAATCAAAGCAGGCATTCGGATGGAGCATTCATCAGCCGTTTGCAAAGCTTGAGGCTGTATATACCATTAACGGAAGCGGTAAACTTGATGTATCCTGCAGCGCCGAATTCCCGGAGAAGGTCGAATTTCTCCCCCGCTTTGGATTAAGATTTTTCCTGCCTGCAGACTTTGCATCAGTGGATTATTACGGATACGGTCCTTACGAAAGCTATATTGACAAGCATCAGCTTTCATACATCGGTAATTTCTCTGCAGCTGTTAAGGATATGCACGAAGATTACATCCGCCCTCAGGAGAACGGATCCCATTACGGATGTACTGAGATGAAGATTACCGGAGAAGCCTCGGTACTAAAATTCACCAATCCTGAAGGTTTCTCATTCAATGCATCAGAATATACCCAGGAAGAACTTGCCGCAAAAAAGCACAATTACGAACTTGAAAAATCCGGATACACAGTAGTCTGCGCAGATTTTGCCATGGCAGGTGTAGGATCTGCAGCATGCGGACCAAAGCTTGCAGATAAGTACCGCATTGCACTTCCAAAGGTATCAGGACATATAGTGATCGAACCTGCTGCCAGATAATTTACTTGCTAAAACTGCCGTGCCCCGGCACCATTTGAACTGATTATATTTATCTAAGTGTAATGAAAGGGTAAATCGAAAAGGGGTTCCCCCAAAAAAATGTAAAAAATTCCCCTCTTTACCGTTTTATGAGGTAAAGAGGGGATGCATGTATGTTATAGTATTGGCTTTTAGTATTGGTGTTTGTATTATCCGATTGCGATGATCAGGCGGTAAGTCTCTTTACTCCCGCTTTTTCAAGAGCGGTACCAAGGATGTAGAAAACCGCTGCGCTTCCGATTCCCTGAAGACCGTTGGAACTTACCGAGATGAGGAATGCTGCTTCCTTTCCGAAAAGGATGACATCGGCTATATAGTATCCGATAACTGTTATAAACATTGCAATTACAGGAGCAATGAGATTTCTTTTGCCCATGATGCTTTTACCGTGGGATGTGAACGGGATCACTATCAGTATCTTGATGATCACGGTTGCGGGAGCCCACATGGGAGCAGTAAGAAGATCTGCAAGTCCTCCACCTATCGCGCCTGCTGCCATTGCGTAGGGCATCGGAAGAAGCGCCGCACTCAGATATATGAGTGAATCTCCGAGATGTATATAGCCTCCGTTTACTCCTACCGGAATATGTGCAATATATGCGGTAAACAGCGTGATGATAGCCGCCATGAGCCCCGTCAATGTAAGAAGTTTTATTTTTCTGTCTGCTTTCATATGTCTTACTTCCTTCTCCGAATTCTTACATTAACACAATAATCCATGCAGCGCTACCCGTAAAATCCTTATTTCTTATCATTAGTAATAAGCTATGGTTATCACAACATCCCCGGAACCAAGCCTTTTTTTCATTTCATCCGCAGATGTATTTTCAATATGCCCGAGCTTTGTATAAGCCCAGCTATTTGAACCGTAAAACACTACCAGCTGATTACCTGAATACAAAACAATGTCCCCGGCACTTGTAGTCATCTGCTTATCATTCCTTGGAATAGACTGACCAATAGAGCCAACCTGCTCAAAGTCGCCATACATAGACATATCAATGATGATAGGTTTATCTTCAGCCAGATTCTTCAGAGCTTCTACTGATTCATTTTCTTCCCAGATTACCTGTATCTCTTCATCATTTATAAAAAGCTTAAGCATATTTTCCGTCGACCTTTCATCATTAGTAATTACGTC